>CAINEC010000067.1 GCA_903847585.1 uncultured Bacteroidota bacterium | reverse complement strand
GCATCTACATCGGTTAGTTTATGATCTCTTTTGTTATAACCAAGTTTTTTGATGTCTTCACTAATTTGGCGTAACTCTCGCTGACGCCTAACCGTAATTTCTGAAAGGTCGTAAGAAAGCCTGTTTAATCCGATGCTTATATGCAATTCACTCAATGCGGCTGAGTCTTTTAAGCAGACTTTTTTTCTCGCATAACCAAGCGCTGAAATAATTAAAGTATCATTTTTATTTATCTGAATCTGAAAGCTATTATCATTGCCCCCGAAAATACCAATTTGTGATTGTTGATTGACCACCATTAGCTGCTGTAACGGTATAGTAGGATATTCGATATCGAATACTTTTCCAAATAAAAATACCCGTTGAGCGAAGCTGCTATTCGTCAATATTAATGTTAAAAAAAAGATTGTCTTCTTCATTATTTGCGAAAGTAATATTTAAAAGTTTCGCTCATTTTAAAAGGTGTTAAGATTTTGATAATTTGTATCGTTTAAAGCAATTTTTTAATTAGATCAATTTGATTGAATTCTAATTAAAGTAAGTAATGAAATATTATTCTTACATTAGGCAACAATAAGTTGCAAGTTATTAGTTTCAATTTTAAAAAGCATAAAAGACAATATGAGAAGATATTTATTAGTAGACGATGACACAATTTTTAATTTCTTACATACAGAAGTTATTAAGACGGTTGATGATTCAGCGCAAATAGACTTGTTTAATTCAAGTATGGAGGGTTTGGAGTTTTTAAAGGAAGCACTAGAAGATAAACATCCAATGCCTAATTTTTTATTCTTAGATATTCGTATGCCTGAAATGGATGGTTTTGAATATTTAGATGAATTGATGAAATTTCCAATTGAAAAGTTTAAAGATCTTCGAATCTATGTTTTAAGTTCATCTTTAGCTGAACGTGATAAGGAGAAATCATTATCATATCCTATAGTTACCGGATTTATTGAGAAAACTTTGACGATAGAAAAGTTGAAAGGGATTATCGAAACATATCCTATGTAAATAGCTTTAAAAATTAATTAACTATTGTGATATTGGTCACATTAATTATGCATGTTTACATATAATTTTAGCTCCACAAATTAATTAGAATATGCTAAAATTTATTTTAAATGTAGCTTGTATTGGCTTGTTGTCAATTACTAGTAGTTTATCTCAATCTTTACCTTTTCAAATATCGATTGAACCTTTATCAATTCCGAATGTTGGTGGATTACAATCTTTTGCCTTCGGTCAACATGATGGTAAATGGTTGATTGTTGGAGGACGGTTGGATGGATTGCATCGACGACAACCTTTCGCTTCTTTTGATATTGCTGGTAACAATAATCGGTTAATTGTAATCGACCCTTTGAATCAAAATCAATGGTCTGCTTTAATTGACACTCTCCCTGTCTCAATTAAAGAGCAGCTTTCTTCAACTAACATGGAGTTTCATCAAGAGGGTGAATACCTTTATTTAGTTGGAGGTTATGGATATAATGTTGCTACTGCAAGTCGTAAAACCTTCGATCAATTTACTGCTATTGATGTTCCTCAAGTAATTAGTGCTGTTATAAATAATACACCCATTTCGCCCTATATACGTCAAATTTCTGATGCTAAATTTGCAGTGACTGGAGGTCATTTAAAAAAAATTAATCAAACTTACTATTTAATTGGAGGGAATAAATTCGATGGCGATTATAATCCAATGGGACATGCAACTTATACACAGCAATATACCAATGCGATAAGAAAATTCGATTTGGCGGATGATGGAATTAATTTATCAGTGATACATTATCCTGAAATAAATGATTCAATTAATTTACATAGACGTGATTATAATGCAGTGCAACAAATTTTATCCACTGGAGCGGAAGCAATATCCATTTTTTCTGGAGTGTTTCAGCCAAATATTGATTTGCCTTATTTAAATTCTGTTTTAGTTGATAGTTTAAATTATTACGTAAACAATAATTTTCAGCAGCACTACAATCATTATCATTGTGCAGTTCTTCCTGTTTATTCAGAATCATCAAAACTAATGAACACAGTTTTTTTTGGAGGAATAGCTCAATTTTATGATAGTCTTGGAATTATGGTACAAGATAATAATGTTCCATTTGTGAAGACAATTGCAATGATCAATCGCGACTCTATAGGTATAATGACAGAATTAAAAATGCCTAACGAAATGCCTGGTTATTTTGGCGCTAGTTCTGAATTTATTCCTATTAATACGATATCTCATTTTGAAAATGATGTAATCAAATTTGATAGTTTAACTGCAGACACAACTTTAGTAGGTTATATTTATGGTGGCATTAATAGCACTGCCTCAAATATTTTTTTTACTAATACTGGAATTCAAAGTATAGCGAGTAGTCAAATTTATAAAGTTAGTCTCATTAAAGGGGCACAAACAGGGATTAATGAAAACACACAGGCAGATGGTTTTTTAATGGACATCTATCCAAATCCTAATACCGGTGATTTTAAAATTAAATTCGAATTAAAGGAAGTCGAAGTTTTACAACTAAGTATTTATCATCTAGACGGAAGATTAATCAAAACAAAAGTCCTTAAGAATTTAGAAATTGGCGAAAACATAATTGATGTTAGCTTAAATGATAATGTAAAATCAAGTAGTTATTTGATTAAAATAGAATCTCCAAAATATTCTCAGCAACGTATTATTGTTGTCGAAGATTAATTTATGATATAATAATCCTTTATAACACAAACATGGTTTTTATTGTAATACCTGAAGCACTATATTATTTTTAAATTTGCCCTTGATTTTAAACTCAATGGCTTCAAAAATTATTTCGATTGATCAGTATCTTACAGAGGGTTGTGGACGGTGTAAGTATTTTCAAACTTTACAATGCAAAGTACATCGCTGGACAGATGAATTGCAATTCCTTCGAGCCATTGTTTTAAAAGCTGGATTGACCGAGGAGCTCAAATGGAGTATGCCATGCTACACGCATAATGGTAAAAATATTTTAATGGTGGCCGCCTTAAAAGATTATTGCACACTCGGGTTTTTTAAAGGAGCTTTACTTAAAGATGAAAAAAAATTATTAATTAGTCCAGGAGAGAATTCAAATGCTACACGTCAATTTAGATTTACCGATAGTAAGCAAATCATTAAAATTGAGAGAATAATTCTTCAATACATTAAGGAAGCCGTAGAGATTGAAGAGTCAGGAAAAAAAATAAACGCACTTCACAGAAAAGAAGAGCCAATTATTGCAGAGTTAATTGAAGAATTTAAGTTAAATCCGAAACTAGAAGCTGCTTTTTATAAACTTACACCAGGACGCCAAAGAGGCTACCTGCTTTATTTTTCTGGAGCTAAGCAATCAGCCACACGAGTAAGCCGTATTCAAAAATATGCGACTAAGATTTTATCAGGAAAAGGTTTTCAGGATTGATATCATATTAGTCGATTGCCATGAAATTAAGCTTAACTTTGTTTTATAAATTAGTACGATGGTAAAATCAATATATGACAAACCATTCTGTGATGAAATTCTTAATCGAATTAATACATTAACTCCGGTTGCAGAGCAATTATGGGGAAAAATGAATGTGGCGCAAATGCTGGCACATTGTAAAACAGGTTTAGAAGTTGCGCAGGGTGAAAAGTCTGTTAAACGAATTTTTATTGGTTACATATTAGGACCATTGTTTAAGTCAAGTTTTTATAATGAGAAACCATTCTCAAAAAATTTAGCCACAGCAGAGATTTTTAAAATGCAGGGAGAATTTGATTTCGATTTTGAAAAACAAGAATTGATAAAAAAGATTTTACAATTCTATGAAGGAGGACCTTCTAAATGTACCACTGAACCTCACGGTTTTTTTGGACATTTAACGCCGCAACAATGGGGTATTGGAATGTACAAGCATCTAGATCATCACTTACGTCAATTTGGAGTTTAAGAATAATTAGAAATGAAAAAAGTATTTATTACAATAACATTAATCACTTGTGCATTGGTGATTAAAGCACAACCTTTCAGAAAGGAAGGTGTTACACCTACAACCTTTTCAAAGTCGGAATTAGATTTCAATGAATGGAAGAAGCAGTCAGATATTTCAATAATTAAAGGTTGGAAAACATATCGACGTTTTGCTTCTGATTTGTATTTGCATACCGATGGTCGTGGTGATAATATTTCTGCAGATGAATATCTAAATGCAATGATTAATGCCGCTGATTTAAAATCGCAAACCAATTATAATAAAGTAAGTGCTGGTAATTGGATTCCTGTTGGGCCATTTAGTATACCCAATAATCTCACTGGTTACCTGGAAAACGGAATTGGTCGTATTAACTGTATTGCGTTTCATCCTTCTGATGCCAACACTTATTTTGCAGGTGTTGCACAAGGTGGTGTTTGGAAAACATCCGACAATGGACAAACATGGATGCCGTTAACAGATAATCTTCCAATAACTCGCGTAAGTGATATTGAAATAAATCCGCTGAATCCTGATGAAATGTATATTTCGCTTTGCGATTTTGAATATGTTGGTATTGGATTATTTTTAAGTGGAAGAAAACGAAATACGCACTACGGATTGGGGGTTTATAAAACGATTGATGGCGGACTTTCATGGACACCAACCGGATTAAGTTTTAATTTACAGCAAGGTGATGCATCTTTAATTCGTGAAATTGTTATTGATCCAACGAATACTAATAGTTTGGTAGCTTGTGGTGTCAATGGTGTTTATACGAGCAACGATGCAGGTCAAACATGGAATAAGACATTAGACTCACTCATGTGGGATATGATCCAAGATCCAGTTTCGCCAAATATTTTATATGCTGCAAGCGGATGGGTGCGTAATGCAAATGAAGGCAATGCCGCTATTTATAAATCGTTGGATTTTGGTCAGACATGGACAATGCTCAATACTGGGTTTCCTCCAACAGGTGTTATACAGCGAACAAAGTTATGTATCGCACCAAGCGACCCGAATTGTATTTATGCTGTGACCGTAGATGTGAGTGGTGGTATGGAAGGCTTGTATAAATCAACAAACGGTGGTCAGACATGGAACAATATGAATGTTGGATTGAATTTGTTAGACTGGGGCGAGGGCAACGGATCTGGCGGACAAGGAACTTATGATTTAGCGCTATGCGTTAACCAAACGAATAAAGATGAAATTTATATTGGTGGAATTAATATCTGGGCAAGTTTTGATGGAGGACAAACATTTAATCCTGTTAGTCATTGGACAACCAGTTACGGGCCTACCGTTCATGCAGATGTACACTTTATAAAGCAACAACCTTTAACTGGAAATATTTTTGTTTGTAACGATGGTGGATTATCACGAACAAGTAATGTGATTAGTCAAACATGGAACGATGCGAATAATGGAACACCATGGCCAACACAATGGACAAATATCGGTAATGGAATGGGGGTTACATCTTTTTATCGATTATCAAGTTCTAAAAATGCTACGGGAAGATTAGCTGCAGGTGCTCAAGATAATTCAACATTTTATTTTGATGGCAACTCATGGTCATGCGTTTTCGGTGGCGATGGGATGGATAATTATTTAGATCCTTTAGATGATAATGTTGTTTTAGGATCTAGTCAGTATGGTGGTTTTTATTATTCAACTGATAATGGAATGTCGAGCCAAGGTTTTTATCCAAACATTAATAATGAGGCAGGAGAATGGACCACCCCTATCATTGCAGATTATACGCAGCCAGGAACTTTTTATGTAGGATTTGAGAACGTGGTTAAGTCGATTGATAATGGAAATACATGGCAGGCAATTTCTAATTTTTCAACAACATCAGGAAATGCAGTAGAGCTATCAGCATTAGCTGTTGGCGAAAGCAATCCGAATATATTAGTTGCGGCTAGGCGTGTCCGTTATGAGTATAACGAGCCCGGCACTTTATATGTTTCTACCAATGGTGGTAACTCATGGATTAATAGAACTACAGGATTGCCAGATTCACTTTACTATACATCTGTTGAAGTAAACCGTCAAAATGCAAATACAATTTATGTAACGATGGCAGGCTTTATTAATGGACAAAAAATTTACATGAGTAATAATAGCGGAGCAACATGGCAAAATATCACCTATAATCTGCCAAACATTCCTGTGAATTGTATCAAGAATGTTCCTGGGACATCAATGCTATTAGCAGCAACAGATATTGGTATTTATAAATTGGATTCAGCATCTACCAATTGGATTTTGTATAGTCAAGGATTGCCTAATGTTATTACAACGGATATTGAATTCAATCTTTCATTAAATAAAATTTATGTTTCTACTTTCGGTCGTGGAATATGGGAAACCGATCTATCAACGTTAACAGGATTAAATCAAAATCAAAATAGCATTGGTAAGATAAAAGTATATCCTACAATTAATGATGGAAATTTCTCTATCGATTTAAGTGATGTAGCTAACGAGAAAATTCAAATGACCGTAATTGATGCTTTAGGAAAATCAGTTCATGAAGAATCTATTAGTGGTTCAAGAATAAATTCAATACAATTAAATTTAAATAAAGGTCTCTATTATATCAAACTAAACGGTGCGGTTTATTTAGGATCAGCAACAGTGATTATAAAATAGTAAATGAGAAAAATAGATAGTGTTTTAGTTTTTTGTGGATCGAAAGAAGGGACAAATCCTGCTTATAAAGAACAAGCTTTTTTATTTGGTCAATATCTGGCTGAGCAAGAGATAAAAGTTATTTACGGTGGCGCTATGATTGGCGTTATGGGGGCAGTAGCAGACGGTGCACTATCAAAAGGCGGACATGTAATAGGTATTATCCCAAGGTTCTTATCCCGTAAGGAAATTATTCATGAAGGCTTAACGGAAGTACACAAGGTTAATTCTATGCATGAAAGAAAACTGATGATGAGTGAAATGTGTGACGCGATTGTAGCTTTGCCGGGAGGATTCGGTACGATGGATGAATTGTTTGAAATCCTCACGTGGGCGCAATTGGGATTACATCAAAAGCCTGTTGGGATCTTAAATACAGAAGGATTCTTTGATGGACTTCTAGCTTTTATACATTCAATGAGCGAACAAGGATTTGTAGCCCCCGTGCATCAGCATATGTTACAAACAGAAGTCGATTATAAAAAGTTAATACACTTGCTAAATCACTACAATCCACCACCTTTTCCGCAGTGGTTACATAACGATGAGGTCTAAAAATCGTTCATTCACCAACCTTTTTAAAACACTCACGTATTAGGCCTTGCAAATTAACAAGAGCGAAGGCTATATTTGCCCCACATTAAAGTTATTGCATTAAAAGTGTACTTAAATAATTAAAAGTAATTAACCTTTAGAGCTGGGCAACCGGTTGTACTAAACAAATTTTTAAAATGGATCAGAATCCTGCGAACATGGAGCATCAAGATGATGCTTCAGAAAACCTTAACCAAGGTAATGAAATGGAGAATGTAAATGAAGCTCCATCAAACGAAGAAAATACTGTAGAAGAGACAGTACAACAAGTTGAAGCCGCTGTAGAAAATACAGGGATTGCAGAAGAGCCAATTGTAGTGGAAGCACCATCAGAAGTTCACGAAGAAGAGGAGCACCTTAATCAATTACCAGTAGAGGAAATTGAAGAAGTTGAAGCAGAAGTAGAGCCTGATGAAGATTTTTCACAGCTTTCAAAACAAGAGCTTCTTGAAAAAATGGAAAACTACAGCAAGCACGATAAAGTGAATGCTGTTAAAAATAGAGTGAATGCTGCACGTGATGTTTTTCAAGGCATTGTACAGCAAGAAAAAAGTGTAGCCCTCGCTAAATTTTTAGAAGAGGGTGGAGTGAAAGAAGAATTCGATTATCAAGATCAAATTGAGATTAAATTCTTTGATGCCTATAAGCATTATCAAAAGCGTCGTTCGGAATTTGTTTTGGGACAAGAAAAAATTCGCCAGGCAAATCTTAAATTAAAGCATGAAATTCTTTCTCAGATGAAAAACATCTTGCAGAAAGAGGAAGATATGTCGAAAGCTTTCAATGAATTTCATGAGCTTCAGGCAAAGTGGAGAGGAATTGGTCCAGTGCCACCTCAAAATGCAAACGACTTATGGATGACGTATAAGTTATACAGTGATCGTTTCTTTGAGTTTATCCGATTGAATCGCGAATTACAAGATTTAGAAATGAAGAAAAATCTTGAAATGAAAATTCAATTGTGTGAGCGCGCCGAAGAGTTGATGTTGGAACCATCCTTAAACAAAGCAATTCAGGAGTCGCAGGCTTTACAAAATAAGTGGAGAGAGATTGGTGGCGTGCCTCGCGAAAAGCGAACTGAAATCTGGGTTCGTTTTAAAGAAGCAATTGATAAGATTTTTGAAAATAAACGTCAGTATACTGAAGCACAACAAAAGCAATTTGAAGGTAATTTAGTTGCTAAAACAGCCTTGCTTGAAAGAGCTGCATCAATAGTAAATGAAAACTATGATAAGCACACGCAATGGCAAGAAGCTTTACAGCGATTATTAGAGTTGCAAACAGAGTGGAGAAAGATCGGACCTACACCGAAAGAAAGCAACGAAACTATCTGGAATAATTTTAAAACTACTTGTGATCAGTTCTTTAAAAACAAAGACAACTATTACAAAAATAAAAAGCAGGAATTCGCTAATAACCTTCAGCAAAAAACCGAGTTATGTGTTTTAGCTGAAGCGCTAAAAGACAGTACTGATTGGAAGGCAACAACACAAGAGTTGATTCGTCTTCAACAGGAATGGAAAAAAATCGGACCTGCAGGTGATAAGAATGAGAAAGTATGGCAGCGCTTTAAAGCTGTAAGTGATGAGTATTTCGCTCGTAAAACAGCTCATTTTGCTGCGCAAGATGAACAACAGGGCGAAAACATGAAGAAGAAGATGGATTTGATTACTGAAGTTGAGCAATATAAAATCCCTGAAGATGCGAATGAAGCTATCGAGCAATTAAAAGTTTTCCAACGGTCTTTTACTGAAATTGGATTAGTGCCAATCAAAGAAAAAGAAGCGATCCAAACTCGTTTCAGAAATGCAATTCAGGTTCACTTTAATGCATTAAAGTCGAAACCTGAGTATAAGCAAGCTTTCCGCCCTCGCCAGGATCGTCCTGAGCGTCAAGACCGAGCACCTAGAAATAATGATCAAAAAGGCGGTAATGATGATTCAAGAAATCTAAAATCGAAAATGGAAAAATTGAGTTCGGAAGTGCAATTATTGGAGAACAATCTTGGATTCTTTGCTAACTCTAAAAATGCCAGCGCATTAAGAGAGGAGTATGAGCAAAAAATTCAAAAAGCGAAAGAAGAAATTGCTACACTGAAAGCGAAAATGAACGAATTGCGAAATATTTAAAAACAATTATAATTGGATTGTAAAAAGCCCTGTAGTATGCACTACGGGGCTTTTACATTATAGGCGGGGAGTCGCTAAAATTCGTAAATTAGCCTCCTCAAAACATTAGATTCCCTTTACTATGAAAAAGTTCTTGTTAATTGCAGCTCTTTTAACTTCAGGTTTATTTAAAAATGCGTCTGCTCAAGGGCAATTGTCTCACGATAAGTGCCATGCAGAAATTATGTTTCAGGAGGCAGCTGCCAAAGATCCTCAAGTGCTTCAAAATAGAGAAGCGTTGGAACATTTTACAGAGGAATACATTAACAGCGGAGCAGCTTCACGTGCGTCAAGCGTGGTAAAAGTTATTCCAGTAGTTGTCCACGTGGTTCATTATGGTGGAGCTGAGAACATCAGCAAAGCGCAAATTGAAGATCAGATTCGTGTTCTTAACGAAGATTTCCAACGATTAAATCCAGATACAGTGAATACACCAGCTGCGTTCGTTCCAGTAGCAGGCAATGCAGGAGTAGAATTTCGTTTAGCGCAAATTGACCCCGACGGAAATTGTACGGACGGTGTAACAAGAATTTATTCTCCATTGACATACAATGCACGTAACAATGTTAAATCATTACGTTGCTGGCCACGCGAAAAGTATTTAAATATGTGGGTTGTAAATAGTATTGCCAATGTGAATGGTTCACCAGGAATGGTTATCGGTTTTGCTCAGTTCCCTGGTGGTGCAGACTCGACAGATGGCGTGGTTATTAAATATGATTACATGGGAACAATTGGTGCTGCCGCTAACTCACAAAATGCGGGACGTACAGCAACGCATGAAGTTGGTCACTGGTTAAATCTTCGCCATATATGGGGTGATGCTACTTGTGGGACCGATTATGTAAATGATACTCCGCCTCATTATGCGGCTAACTTATCAAACTGTCCTACTTGGCCAAGTCTTTCAAATTGTAGCGGTAATGCTCCTAACGGCGATATGTTTACGAACTACATGGATTATACAAATGGACCTTGTCAGAATATGTTTTCAGCAGGACAAGCAGCAAGGATGCAGGCAACACTTAACTCATCCGTGAGTAGTAGAAATAATTTATGGTCTTCATTAAATCTCGCTGCTACTGGAACAAGCGGTACTCCGGCACCGTTATGTGCTCCAGTTGCTGATTTTATCCCTAAGCCAATTTTGATTTGTCAAGGTGGAAGTGTTCAGTTTAATGATGCTTCATGGGGTGGAGATGTGACTTCACGCACATGGACATTCAACGGTGGTACTCCAGCTACTGATACAGCTGCTAATCCAATGGTGATGTATACTACTCCTGGAGTATACGATGTTACTTTAACAGTAAACAATGCAACAGGAAGTAACTCTAAAACGATTCCAGGAAAAGTAGTAGTAAATCCTTCAAGCGTTTCTAACCTGATTCCTTATAACGAAGGATTTGAAAATGGCACATGGCCGTTTAATGATTATTACGCATACAATGCTAACGGTGGTAATACATGGACAACAACTTCCGTAGCTGCTTCGCAAGGAACAAAATCACTTTACATCTACAATTTCTTGAACGTAAGTACAGGCTATCAAGCGAATGATAAAGGTCCGGATGAATTTGTTACACCAGCATTTAATTTAACGGGCGTAACCAATGCAAGTATGACGTTTGATTTAGCATGTGCATTACGTGATACAACAACTGATAAACTTTCGGTGGCTTATTCATTTAACTGTGGTCAAACGTGGACCGTTCGTTATACGCGTCAGGGAATTCCATTACAAACTACAACAGCGTTTTTAGCTGGTAATTTCATTCCGAATTCGTCTCAGTGGAGAACTGAAACTGTGAGCTTCGGAAATACAATCAACAATAAAGCGAATGTTCGTTTCCGTTTTGAATTTACTCATGAGTCGTCAAATAATATTTACATCGATAACATAAACTTAAATGGAACTGTATCGGGCGTGAATGAAATTAACGCGGCTTCAGCCGATATGAATATTTATCCTAATCCATCTAAAGGACTTACTTACGTTGATTTCACAATGGCAGCTGCGGGTGATGTTCAAATTGATGTGATGGATATTGAAGGACGAGTAGTTTCTACATTCAGCGACTTTTTACCGGAAGGAGATCATCAATATACGATGAATAACGAATTGGCAAGTGGTGTTTATCTTGTTCGTCTTACATTCGGAAATAATTCAATTACTAAAAAAGCAATAATTAAATAATTAAATCGATAAACGTTTAGAATCCCTCGTGGTTATTTACTACGGGGGATTTATTTAGATACATAAAACTATGAGAAAAGTATTACTACCATTATTCGCATTGCTGTTTTCGGCGGTTGTTTCAAAGGCACAAAGCCCAGCTTATCGAACATGCGATACAGATGAAATGTGGAAAGAAGCTGTGAAGGCTGATCCTGATGCTGCTTTGCGAAGAGCAGGTATTTCACTTTCGGGCGCGCGAAAACTTCCAGGTACAAAAGTAGTTTCGCCAACGGGATTCGTACAATACAAAATACCAGTTGTTTTTCATGTTATGCATACTTACGGACCAGAAAATATTAGTAAGGCGCAAATTTTAGATGCGGTGAATAGTTTGAATTTAGCATTTCAAAAATTAAATGCTGATACTGGAGATGTAATTCCTTTTTTTCAATCCATTTTTGCAAATGCCGAAATAGGATTTGAATTAGCAAACATTGATCCTGATGGTAATTGTACCGATGGTATTACAAGAACGTATACAGAGTTCACGAATGCTGCAAATGATAATGTGAAATCATTAGTCGACTGGCCTTGCGAAAAGTATTTAAATATTTGGGTCGTTAAAAATATTGCAAGTGGTGCAGCTGGGTACGCTTATTATCCAGGTATTAGTTCTAGTATTGATGGTATCGTAATGCGTCATGATTATACTGGAAGTTTTGGAACTTCTAATAACTCTAACTACACCGAACGATCATTATCACATGAAGTAGGGCATTGGTTGAATTTACCACATACATGGGGTTCAACAAATAATCCAGGTTTAGCGAGCAACTGCGGTACCGATGATGGTATAGGTGATACACCAAATACGATAGGAGTTGCAAATTTTTCATGTAATACAGCACAAAATACTTGTGGTCAAATTGACAACGTTCAAAATTATATGGATTATGCCAGCTGTCATTTAATGTTCACAGAAGGACAAAAAGATGCGATGCATGTAGCGCTTCAATCTTCTCCTGGTGGAAGAGATAATTTAAGTACAGTTGCTAATTTATTAGCAACAGGAACAGAAAGCGGACACGTACTTACACCATGTGCACCAAAGGCAGATTTTGCTATTGAAAAAAATTATATCTGCGTTGGAAATACTATTACGTTTAATGATAAGTCATGGAATGGCGATGTAACTAGTCGTGTTTGGTATTTCCCTGGTGGAACGCCATCAACAGATACATCAGCTGCGCCTGCGATATTTTATAATACACCGGGTGTTTACGATGTGAAACTAGTTGTTACAAATAGTTTAGGCACAGATTCTCTTGTGCGCATTGCTCACGTGAATGTATTACCAAATCCAGGAACAGCGCTTATACCATTTTCAGAAGGATTTGAATCATTAACTTTTGCAGGTAGTGATTGGGAAATCATTAACCAGAACAATAATAATACTTGGGCGATTACATCATTAGCTGCAGGCACAGGAGTCAAATCTGCTCGTGTAGATAATATGACAGGTAATTCATCTGGAAGCGTTGATGAGTTATTAACTCCTATTTACAATTTCACTAACTACAATCAAGTACAGTTTAGTTTTAAAGTGGCCTTTGCTTCTCGAAGTATGTCAGACACTTCTGAGTTGCATGTATATTTTAGTACTAACTGCGGTGATACATGGTCACAACGTTACTTAAAGAGAGGATCAACCCTTGCAACTGCTAATGCACAGACAAGTCCGTTTGTTCCTAACACAACACAATGGAGAACAGAAGTAATCAGTCTTTCATCAAGTACATTTACCAATAAGCCAAGTGTTAGAGCTCGCTTTGAGTACGTGAATTATTTAGGAAATAATATTTACATCGACGATATCAATATCTCTGGAAATTATACAGGAATCAATGATGATTTAGAAAGTGCATATTCATTTAGTGTATTCCCTAATCCTGCATCTGATGTTGCTAATATCAAATTTGATTTACCAAAAAATCAAAATGTGAAAATTGATTTATATGATGTAACAGGACGATTAATTAAGAATATCGTTAATCAAAACTTAACAGCTGGAGAACATCAGTTAGCTGTAAATAATAACGACCTGAATGGTATTTATCTTTTAAGATGTTACTTCGATAATCAACAATACACAAATCAAATTTTATTTATAAAATAAATTCGTATAGTGATGGCCGATAGTTTTACATTTAAGACCACTTATATTGTTTATGCTTCTCCAAAAGAAGTTTTTGAAGCATTAACAGATTCAGGAATTATTGCTGCTTGGGGTGGTGGTATCAGCGTTGTTGAAAATCAAGTTGGGGGACATTTCGAATGGTTTGATGGTGATGTAGAAGGGGAAGTTACAGCATTTATGCCTGGTCAAGAACTAGGCTTTAGTTGGAAGCCTGTTGAATGGAGTAAAAGTACTAAGCCTTCGCAAGTCAATATTAAATTAAAGACCCATTCAGCTGGAACAGATGTAGTCCTTATTCATACGGATTTCCCAACGCAAGATATTGCCGATAGAAGCGGTAATGGCTGGATTGATTTTGTATTAGATCCGCTCAACGATTACTTCGTTACACAAAAAGAATTCAAACAATCATAATTATAGGAAAGTCCACTTCGGTGGGCTTTTTTACTTATTACCTGAACCATAATTGAAGGTAATTTGTTAAATTTAATCTTTACTCTACTATCTTTGTATCAATGAAAAATACTTTAGAAGGATTATACAGTCATAGCTTAACTAATTACCAGCGACTTTTAACGCGGGAAGTTAAAATTGGCGATTTATTGCTTGGAAATAATCACCCAATACGCGTTCAAAGTATGACTACTACAGATACAATGGACACCATTGCAACAGTAGAGCAGTCAATAAGAATGATTGAAGCTGGTTGCGAACTTGTGCGTATAACGGCTCCAAGTATTAATGAGGCAAAGAATCTGGAGAACATAAAAGCAGAACTTCGTAAAAGAGGATATACAACACCGTTAGTAGCGGATATTCATTTTACGCCTAACGCAGCCGAAGTAGCAGCAAGGATAGTTGAGAAGGTTCGTATTAATCCAGGTAATTTTGCTGATAAAAAGAAGTTTGAAGAAATAGAATATACCGATATAGCATATAATGCAGAACTCGATCGTATTCGTGAACGATTTATTCCGTTAGTGAAGATTTGTAAAGAATACGGAACAGCAATGCGCATCGGTACTAACCATGGTTCTTTGAGTGATCGCATTATGAGTCGCTATGGTGATACTGCTCATGGAATGGTCGAATCAGCTTTAGAATTTTTGCGCATCTGTGAGTCGGAAAACTATTTCAATATCGTGCTTAGTATGAAATCGAGTAACCCACAGGTGATGGTTCAAGCCTATCGTTTGTTGATTGCCCGCATGAATGCAGAAGGCATGAATTATCCCCTTCATTTAGGAGTAACAGAAGCAGGTGAAGGAGAAGATGGAAGAATTAAGTCGGCAGAAGGAATTGGAACATTGCTGGAAGATGGTATCGGAGATACTATTCGTGTTTCGTTAACAGAAGATCCTGAATTTGAAATACCTGTTGCGAAAGCATTAGCAAATCGCTATTTAAGTCGCGAAGGTCACGTAGAAATTTCGCCATTAAAGAATAAGCCGATGCTAGTTGCAGCTAACGGTGATGAATTACCTAAAGTTATTGGTTTGCCGTATTCTCCTTTTGAATACACTAAACGACCAACAACTAGTTTTCAGAATATAGGTGGTAGTAATGTGCCTGTGGTAATTGCTGATTATTCAAAGCATGATACAATCACTCCTGCTTCTTTATTCGGTGTAGGTTATAATTATCAGGTAAATTTAGATAAATGGAATATTTCTGATTTGGCATGTGATTATATTTTTGCTGGAAAAAACACAATTGATTTTGAAATCCCTGGCACCTTGGGAGTTATTTACAATTATGAGCAATGGATGAGTCTTACCAATCACGATAGAAAATATCCTATCATTGATGGCTCGGCGATAAATGATGAAACAAGGTTTCATGCGCAAATGAACTTTATTCGTTGTGATGCTAATAAATTAAATGAGGTGCTCTTTGATAAACTTCCAAAGAATGCTATAATAGTGCTATTTTCAACTAATACTCATGCAATGCCTTCTATCCGAAGAGCAATTATTGAGCTTTTTGAAAAGGATATGAAGTTACCTGTAATTATTGAACGCGATTATGCTATTAACAATAACGAAGATTATCAATTGTATGCTTCTACTGATACAGGTGGATTGTTATTAGATGGAATGGGTGATGGATTATTTCTACGTGCTAACGGCTTTGCCTCACCGCAAATGATAAATAGTTTAGCTTTTGGTATTCTACAAGCAGCACGAACAAGGATATCAAAAACAGAGTATATCAGTTGTCCTAGCTGCGGTAGAACGCTTTTCGATTTACAAGAAACAACAGCTAAAATACGTTCGCGTACAAGTCATTTGAAAGGCATTAAAATTGGCATCATGGGTTGTATTGTAAACGGACCAGGAGAGATGGCCGATGCAGATTATGGTTATGTGGGTTCGGGTGTAGGCAAGATTACTCTTTATAAGGGTAAAGAAGTCGTTACAAAAAGTATTCAGGCTGAAGAAGCTGTAGATGCCTTAATAAATCTTATTAAGCAACATGGCGATTGGGTAGAGCCGGTTTTAGAATAATATAAAGATAGATAGTAAAGATTAGGTGCTATGAAGCAGCAGGTATATTTTCACGATTTAGATAGCATCGACTACAAAGAGTGCTGGGATTTACAAGAGCGTTTATTGACAAGCATTGTTGATGATAAAATGCTCAATAGAGATAAAGTGGCAGCTGATCAAATTCCCTCACGACATTACCTTTTGTTTTGTGAGCATCCTCACGTTTTTACGTTAGGCAAAAGCGGTTCAGCAAATCATTTACTTGCTGATGAAAATATATTAAAAGCGAAGCAAGCTACATTTTATAAGATTAATCGTGGAGGAGATATTACATATCACGGTCCTGGACAATTAGTCGGGTATCCTATTTTCGATTTAGATTTTTTCTTTAATGATATTCATAAGTACTTACGATTTTTAGAAGAAGCGATTATTCTTACATGTGCTGATTATGGTTTAAAAGCTGGAAGAATTCCTGGTCTTACAGGAGTGTGGCTAGATATAGAAGATCCAATTAAAGCAAGAAAGATTTGTGCGTTTGGTGTTCGATGTAGTCGCTGGGTAACGATGCACGGCTTTGCGTTTAATGTGAATGCTGATTTAAGTTACTTCAATATGATTGTGCCTTGTGGCATTACTGACAAAGGAGTTACATCATTGCAGAAAGAACTAGGTCGTGAAGTTGATCTAGAAGAGGTAAAAGCAAAAGTATTGTTGCATATGCAGGAATTATTTAATTTCAGTATACAAACCCCTCCAAACGAGACATTACCTTGGATGGAAAATGATAGCATCAAGACCGCATGAAAATTTTAAAATTTATACTTAAAGCAATTGCATTAATTGCATTATTGATTACGCTATTCATTTTTGTAAGCGGAAAAACATATTTGTTTAAAACACTTGCCTACAATTTTGTTGGTATTGATGATTTAGATTTGTTTGAAACGCGAACAGTAAAAACGAGTAATCCAATTGAGTGGCCAACTTCAATTAATTATAACAAAAAGCCAATATCTGAGAAATTAGAAACAACCTTAAAGCAATATGAATCGATCGCTTTTCTAGTGATGAAAAACGATTCTGTTTTAAATGAATATTATTGGGATGGATACAATGATTCATCGTTGACGAATTCATTTTCGATGGCAAAAAGCTTTATAAGTGTGCTAACGGGAATTGCTTTAAAAGATGGCAAGATTAAAAGTCTTGATCAGAAGGTAGGTGATTTTATTCCTGAGTTTAAAAATGGGAATAGAAGTAAATTAACTATACGTCATTTGCTTACTATGTCGGCAGCATTAAGTTGGGAAGAGTCATATATTAATCCACTTGGTCCTACAACAGAAGCGTATTACGGAGATGATTTGACTGGGCTAATTTTAAAGCAGGATGTGGTCGATGAGCCAGGTAAGAAGTTTAAATATCAGAGCGGGGTTTCGCAATTGTTGGCAATGGTAGTTGAAAATGCTACAGGTGAGAAGGTAGCAGATTATGCATCGAAAAAATTATGGCAACCATTAAATGCTGTTCATGATGCGCAGTGGAGTTTAGATAAAAAAGAGGGAACCGAAAAGGCCTATTGCTGTTTCTATTCTAATGCAAGAGATTTCGCTCGTATAGGTTCATTGTATTTACATAAAGGTAATTGGAAGGGCACACAAATCGTAGATACTAATTATGTATTAGAAAGCGTTACTCCTTATCCGTTAGATAATAATGGAAAGCCTAACGAGATATATGGCTATCAATGGTGGGTAGGAAATTATTCAGGAAAGCAAGTTTTTTACTGTCGTGGAATTTTAGGTCAGTATATTTGTGTGATACCAGACGAAAATATTGTGTTTGTGCGTTTAGGTCGTAAGCGAGGAGAAAAAAATGCAGATGGAACATTAACAGATTTGCCTGTTTATGTTGAAGAAGTTTTAAAATGGACAAAATAAAAAAGAGATGCTAAAGGATATTAATACAGAAGAGGTAGAAGATATTGCAATCGCGGTGGTGCCAGGAGAGGAAGATAGTAGCGTATGGGAAGTGTATATGATTAATCTTAAAGAAGAGGGGCTCGACAATGTTATCGTGGCTAGTAAGGGTTATGGGATGTATAAAGGTGAAGAAGTTAAGACTTCAGTATTGCGCCATTTTTTAGGTGCTTTTGAACCGTTGGATATTCGATTGATTGAGCCAATACAAAAAGAAGTATTTGGATTGAATAATGAGTATTGGGTTAGTTTTTACATTGGAACAAACATCTTCGATAAGAAATTTATTTTTCTTCCAGAGTCGATTAGTGAAGATAATTTTACACGCGTTCCATTTATAAATAGAATGGGTGTTATCATTCGGTAATATTTAAGTTAAACGTTTGTAAATGTTTATCGCTTGGTTTTCTATTTAAACTTGCGGTATTTTTACCCCCGGGGGGACTTTTCACAATCCCGTTTGCAAATAATTATTTAATCGGATATTTTTTTTGCTTGAATAAGTTCTATCAAAGCAAAAATTATTCGAAATAAAAATTAAACGTTTGTAAATACTTAATGCTTGTTATTAATTATCTTGTGTTACTATTTTTGACCAAAAAATAATATGCTTAAGACCATTGCACTCGAAAACATTCTTTGTCTGGACATTGAAACAGTTCCGCAGTATAAATCATATGAAGAGGTTCCTGAGGATGTCAGGCCACTTTGGAAACGTAAAGCAGATAACTTAAAGAAAGAAGACACAGAAGATCATATTAGTATTTATGATCGTGCAGGAATCTATGCGGAGTTTGGCAAGATCATTTGTATTTCCACTGGATTTTTAAATCATACGAGTGATGGAAGAGAGTTTCGTATGAAATCGTTTTACGGACATGATGAAAAAGAATTGTTGGAAGATTTTGCGCAGTTACTTCGCAAGTTAAAACCGAATATGTTGTTATGCGGACATAACGGAAAAGAGTTTGATTTTCCTTATTTAAGTCGACGGATGATTATCAACGGAATTGAACTTCCACAACAATTAGACAATAGCATGAAGAAGCCTTGGGAAGTGCCGCATTTAGATACCATGGAATTATGGAAGTTTGGCGATTATAAAAACTACACGCCATTAAATCTCTTGGCTAATGTATTAGGTATTCCTAGTCCGAAAGATGACATTGATGGTAGTCAGGTTGGAAACGTTTATTGGAACGAAAACAATTTAGATCGCATTGTTACCTATTGTAGGAAGGATGTTATTACAGTAATGCAGATTTTACTTCGCTTTAAAGGGCAAGAGTTATTAGATGAGTACGAAGTGAAGTTGGGGAATTGATATTAAAATCGGGTCATAATTTTTTTTCAAAATAGTCGGGTTACCTTTTTAGGGTTGGAGTATTAACCCTTCCCAACTAAAATCTAATTATATATGATCGTATTAAAATGCTATTTAATAGCTTGTTATTTATTTATCACCTTAGTGATGGGTGTTGCCATTCATTCATTTGGGAAAAAGCCTGAGAAACTTGATCTTAAAATCTGGCTCGCCGCACCTTTTACTGCCCCAACATTTATTTTATTTTTTATTTATCAAATTGCTTTTAAGAAAAATTAAAATTAAATTTGTTTAGCAAGCTTGCTGTTTTTATATCATCACATTCGACATAATTATTTTTGTTTTAAATTAAATATTATATGAAATTCTTTAAAAAAATTAAAGCGGATATTAAACGCTATCGTTTATTTAATAATCCATTAAAATGGCCAGATTATATTCATGATAATATTGTTGATTATTTAATTGCAAAAGATTTTAAGTATTTAGAAAATAAAAAAACGCATTACATTAAAATTTCTTTTGGAATCACTGAGTCCCATTCATTTTATATGGATTATTATATTGATGGTGGTTCTTATTTTTATCGTGGGGTCATAATGGATGGAATTCCAGAGGAAAGAATGAGGGATGCGATGGTGATGGCTTCTCACATTAACAACAAATTGCGCTTCAGTAATGTGTTCGTTGATCCTGATTCAAAAATAATCTGTCTAATTTTAAAAATAGATACACCAATGTGCATACATTCTCCATCATTGATGCATGAAATGTTAGGGACACATTACGATGAATGTATGTTTAGTTTTGAGGCATTTGAAAAACTATTTCAGTCTGATGAGGATCCTGTTTTTATTATCGCTGAAATAGTCGAGCGAATAAAACAGAAAAATAAAAATCAAGGAAATACAGCAGAATAAAATTTACTTGTAAAGGACTAATTCCATTTTGTCTTTATTCAACTCCCATTTCTTAAACTTATCTAAAAAGCTTTTACCACAAAGTAAAGAGCCGTTCTTTAAAACCGCAATGGTTACATTGTTTACGGTATAATTACCAATGGTGATTTTATTCACTTTTACAATTTGTCCTGTAACAGTTTTACCATCGGCTAGTTCATATTCTTTCTCACCAATGTAGTCGGCTCTCTTAATCGTTCCATTTAAAAGCAACTCTCTTTCAGTGTCGCTATCAATGGTTAAATCAGTAGCTCCTGTATCAAACAAATAATAACGTGATACACCGTCGATAGAAATTTTTATTTTAAAACCTTTGCCTAAATAGTCTGTTAGTTGAACGCTCGATGATTTTCCGCCACCAATTATATCCGCAGGAACATAGGCGTTCTTACTTTCCGATGTGCTCTTTTTGATGCCACTATTAAAAACTTCTGTTACACATGGTAGAGCAATTTCATTGTAAATAGGACTATTTTCATTTTCGATTTCTTTTAAGTCTTTGTAGGTGTATCCTGACTTAAACAATTTTTCAATAGCACAACTACAGTATTGATTAGCCATTTCTTCGGTCCAAATTTCTTTCGCTTCTGGATCACTCATTAATTCTAATACACAGTTCTTTATTCCAGATTGAATTGTCAAATCAGAATTATTTCCTTTTTCAAAAGTATAGTTGTCCGAAATTTTATAGTTGCCATCTAAACATCCCATCAAGATTTTAAAATTTTCATCTTTCATGAATAAGTCGGTCATTTTATTTTCTTTGGCCGCCTCTTGCATCTCCCAACTGTTAATCTCCGGAATTAATTTGTCGCACACACAAGAACAATACTTTTCAGTTTCAATTTCTATCCCGTTGAAATTCATCAACTTCTTATCTGCTCCCTTCGCACATGATTTAATAAAATCACTTCGTTTGCCTAAAACCACCCCATCTTTTGTCAATACATTTTGAGCGTTCGAATTCAAGAATAGAAATGTGATCATTACGGCTAAGATGGAACGCTTCATTGGTTGATAGGATTTTAGATTGGATTGAGTACAAACTTCAATTTTAATCGGCAATTAAGCAAATCAAAGATCTTATGTAGTTGATTAGTTGAAATTTAGATTGTATAATGATGAAATTGATAGGGAATATGTTCGATATAAAAGAACGCTTATCAGCGGTTTTAATCTGCTGAAAAACAAGTGTATAAGGCTAATCTCGTGAGTGCCCATGCGATGACCTCCAATAAAATACTATCATTTCTTCCCGATTTTCTTTCGTAGCTAACTGACATTTATTACTTTTGCACCCCTTACACCCTCGTGTAAATTAAATGTTGAAAAGTGGCTACGCACAATAAAGATTTAATTGTTAAGTTCATCAGCTTACCCGCTGGAATTCATGAATTTAACTTTCATATAGGGGATGAGTTCTTTGAGCAGTATCCGAATAGTCTTATTCACAAAGCGAATGTGGAAGTTGATGTAGTATTACACAAATCAACAACCATGGAGCTGGACATTGAAATAAATGGAGAGGTAGAGGTAGAATGTGGCCGATGTCTCGAGAATTTCACCATGCCTGTGAATGCACATCAGCATCTTTTAATTCGAATGGTTGAAAGTCCGAATGCCGAAGATGATGACATCGATACAATACATATTGCAAATTCAGCAAGTGAGTTGGTTTTAAATAATCATATTTATGACTTTGTCACGCTGGAAGTTCCATATAGTCCTTCGCACCCCGACATCAATGATGAACCTGGATGTGTGAATGAAGCACTGGATTCTATATCAGAAAATGATACAGAAGAAAGTAAAGATGAAGAAGTAAAGGACGAACGTTGGAGCGCACTGAAAAAAATAAAATTGAATTAACTAATAAATAATTAAGTACTATGCCAAATCCTAAGCATAAACACTCGAAATCAAGAAGAGACAAACGCAGAACGCACTATAAGGCGACTGCACCTACAATTGCAGTTGATGCAACTACAGGTGAAGCACATCTTTATCACCGTGCTTACTGGTACGAAGGTAAATTGATGTATAAAGGTAAAGTAGTAATGGAGCGCGGAGCTTAATTACAACAGTAGCTTTAAAATAAAATTTAAATTTCTTCAAAGGAAAATTGTTCAACATGAAGATTGGTGTTGATATCATGGGTGGGGATTATGCCCCACTTGAGATTACGAAAGGAGTCATCGAAGCACTACCTCACTTAGGGGCAGGTGTTGAGTTGGTTTTGTTCGGCGATATCGCTGCTATCACTCAACAATTTAATGAAGCAGGAGCTGATATTTCGAAAGTCTCTATTGTTCCAACAACAGAGGTGATCGGAATGGACGAACATCCGACCAAAGCCATTACACAAAAGCAAGATTCAAGTATTTCCCGCGGATTCGAATATCTGAAGCGTGGTGAAATAGATGCATTCTGTGGAGCTGGTAACAGCGGTGCAATGATGGTTGGTGCAATGTTTAGTGTTAAAACTATTCCTGGTGTTTTACGTCCTGCAGTATGTTCTGTTCTGCCTAAAGAAGATGGTCCTTGGGGCGTTTTCTTAGATGTTGGTTTGAATGCAGACTGCAAACCTGAAATGCTTCAGCAATTTGGTGTTCTTGGTAGTTTATACCTTGAGCACGTTCACGGATTTAAAAGTCCGAAAGTTGGATTGATGAACATCGGAGAAGAAGAAGAAAAAGGAAGTGTGCTCACACAAGCAACACATCAATTGCTTAAAACGACAAAAGACATTCACTTTGTTGGTAATGTTGAAGGTCGTGATTTGTTTAACGACAAAGCAGATGTGATTGTATGCGATGGATTCACAGGTAATGTGATTCTAAAGCTTGCTGAGTCATTCTATAATTTAATTCAGAAGCGTTCAATTACTGATTCGTATTTCGAACGTTTCAATTATGAAAATTACGGAGGTACGCCGGTGTTAGGTTTGAATGCTCCCGTAATTATTGCTCACGGAATTTCTAATGCCCGTGCAGTAAAAAACATGATTCACATTACTGAAAAAGTAACAGCTGCTCGCTTGACAGAAAAAATTGCACAGGCGATGCAAGAAAGTATTGCTCATTAAAATATGACTAAAATAACAGCTGCAATAACTGCCGTAAACGCATGGGTTCCTGATTATCTTCTAACTAATAAAGTGTTAGAAACGATGATCGACACAACAGATGAATGGATTACTTCGCGAACGGGAATAAAAGAGCGTCATATTTTAAAAACACCTGGAGAAGCTACTTCTGATATCGGTGCAAGAGCAGTGGAAGGTCTTTTAAAAAAGCGTGGTATTTCAGCAGAAGAAATCGATTTGATTATCTGCGCAACCACAACACCTGACATGCAGTTTCCTGCAACAGCAAATATTATTTCAGATAAAGTAGGTGCGAAGAATGCCTTTAGCTATGATATTAATGCAGCTTGCTCAGGATTTATTTTTGCTTTAGCAACAGGTTCAAAATTTATTGAGACTGGTCAGTATAAAAAAGTAATTGTAGTAGGTGCAGATAAAATGTCATCTATTATTGATTACACCGATCGTGCAACATGTGTGATTTTTGGAGATGGCGGAGGTGCAGTACTGTTAGAGCCTAATACGGAAGGCTACGGAATTTTAGATTCTATTTTAAGAACAGATGGTTCTGGTCGCGCTCACCTACATCAAAAAGCAGGTGGTAGTTTAAAGCCAGCTTCAGCTGAGACAGTTGCTGCAAAAGAACATTATGTTTATCAGGAAGGTCAAACGGTTTTTAAATTTGCCGTGACCAATATGGCTGATGTGAGTGCTGAAATCATGGAGCGTAATCATTTAACTTCGGATGATGTTGCATGGTTAATTCCACATCAGGCAAATAAAAGAATTATTGATGCTACCGCTCGACGTATGGGTGTGAGCGATGAAAAAGTAACACTAAATATTGAGCGTTACGGAAACACAACTAATGGAACAATTCCTCTTTGTTTATGGGAATGGGAAAATAAATTCAAAAAAGGAGATAATATTATTATTGCTGCTTTTGGTGGAGGATTTACCTGGGGTTCTATTTGGGTGAAGTGGGCATATTAATTTTAATTTGCCAATCTAAACGCTCTTCCCAATTATCCTTTTAAGGTTCAATTTTTTTAAAGTCGAATTTTGTAATTTTCTTCAATTTTGAAGAAAAATTCAATGATTTTGGCCAATTTTTAATCAAAATCTAATCTTTTTATAGCAAAATAGCTTATTTTTGACCACTCATAAAAAACTCCTTCTATGAACAAAAAGGAAATCGAAGAACTTATAAAGTTCGTTTCAAAATCAGGTGTAAGTGAAGTTAGCTTAGAAACTGATTCGGTGAAAATCACCATTAAAAATGCAGCTCCAAGAGTGATTGAACAAGTGGTAACAGCTGCTCCAATGATGCAAATGCCTATGCAAGCGGCACCAGCTCCAGCACCAGTTGCGGCAGCACCAGCTCCTGCAGCAGCACCAGCAGCATCTAAAGATGAATCAAAATACATCACTGTAAAAAGTCCAATGATTGGAACTTTCTATCGTGCATCTAGTCCAGATAAACCAAACTTTGTAAACGTTGGTGATGAAATCAAAGCTGGTCAGGTAGTATGTATCATCGAAGCAATGAAATTATTTAATGAAATTGAATCTGAAATTTCAGGTAGAATTGTAAAAGTATTAGTAGATAATTCTTCTCCTGTTGAGTACGATCAGCCTTTGTTCTTAGTTGATCCTAGCTAAGACAATTTGTTTAATCATTAAATAGACATTTATGTTTAAGAAAATATTAATTGCCAATAGAGGCGAGATAGCATTGCGTATTATCCGTACTTGTAAAGAGATGGGCATTCGTACCGTTGCAGTTTACTCTACAGCAGATAAAGAAAGTTTACATGTTCGCTTCGCAGATGAAGCAGTATGTATAGGTCCTCCTCAAAGTCGTGATTCCTATTTAAATATTCCTCGAATTATTGCAGCAGCAGAAATTACGAATGCAGATGCAATTCATCCAGGTTATGGTTTCTTATCAGAGAATTCAAAGTTCTCTGCAATTTGTCAGCAGCACGGAATTAAATTTATTGGTGCTACTCCTGAACAAATTGATGCAATGGGTGATAAAGCCAATGCAAAGGATACAATGAAGCGCGCAGGTGTTCCAACAATTCCTGGATCAGAAGGTTTGATTTCAGATATCGAAGAAGCGAAAAAGGATGCAAAAGAAATTGGATATCCTGTTATCCTTAAAGCAACTGCCGGTGGTGGAGGAAAAGGGATGCGTATCGTATGGAAAGAGGACGAATTAGAAAAGGCGTTTGATACAGCACGTACTGAAGCAGGTGCAGCCTTCGGCAACGATGGTATGTACATGGAAAAGTATATTGAAGAGCCACGTCATATCGAAATTCAGATTGCAGGTGATCAATATGGTAAAGCGTGTCACTTAAGTGAGCGTGATTGTTCTATTCAACGTCGTCATCAAAAATTATTGGAAGAAACTCCTTCTCCATTCATGACAGAAAAACTTCGTCACGAAATGGGTGAAGCGGCTATCAAAGCTACCCTTGCAAGTAACTACGAAGGTGTAGGCACAATCGAATTCTTAGTTGATAAGCATGGTAAGTTTTATTTCATGGAAATGAATACACGTATTCAGGTAGAGCATCCAGTTACAGAAGAGGTAATCAATTACGATTTGATTAAAGAGCAAATCAAGATTGCAGCTGGTGTTCCTATCAGCGGAAATAATCATTATCCAACAATGCATGCAATCGAGTGCCGTATTAATGCTGAAGATCCTTATAATGATTTTCGTCCTTCACCAGGTAAGATAACTGTATTACATCAGCCAGGTGGACATGGAGTGCGTGTTGATTCACATATCTATGCAGGATATACTATTCCTCCATACTATGATTCGATGATTGCAAAATTGATTACGATTGCTCAGACACGTGAAGAAGCAATTCAAACAATGGAAAGAGCGTTAAGCGAATTCGTTATTGAAGGTGTTAAAACAACTATTCCATTTCATCAGCAACTTATGTTGAACGAAGATTTCAGAAAAGGAAATTACACCACCAAGTTTATGGAAACATTTAAACTGAAATAAAAAAAGTCCCGAGGTAATTCTCGGGACTTTTTGTTTACGGTCGTTTATGATTCTATAAACTCTACAATACCACTTTCTAAATGGTGAAGGCCTCCCACAATTCCAATCTGTCCTGATTCAACCATATCACGAATAATTTCACTCTTGTTCATGATATTTTTAATGGTCTCTTCAATATTTGTTTTTGTTACATCAAATACAAATTCACTATTTTTTGAATTGCAACTCGCATGCTTGCCTTTTTCAACTTCAATGGCAACAGCTGGTTGAATTTTATTCAGTAACGTCGTTAAATTCCCTAGTTCAACATGGTCGCAAGCGCCCTTCACTGCGCCACATTGTGTATGCCCTAAAACAACAATCAATTTTGAGCCTGCTACTTTGCATGCAAATTCAATACTGCCGATGATATCATCATTGCAAATGTTACCTGCAATTCTAATTGAGAAGATATCACCTAATCCCTGATCAAATATTAACTCGGCAGAAGTACGACTATCAATACAAGATAAAATAACTGCAAAGGGCCACTGTCCTTCGCGGGTTTCATTTACTTGCTGTAATAAATTACGATTGATTTTTAAATTACTTACAAAACGTTGGTTTCCTTCTTTCAAAAAGGTAAGTGCCTTTTGATGTGATATGGTTGATTGTGTTTCAAATGTATGTGCTTTCATGATATTTAAATAAAAGTTAATTAATAATTACGTGACTTGGTACTTTGTTCAATGAATACTTACTTTTTAATCCGATAACCTCAACGTTAATATTTTTTTGAGGTGCAATTGTTTTTTCAAAATCGTGAATTAATTCGACAATATCATAGTCAATATAGAATGATTCTGAAGCATCAATTTTTACTGAGCTATTTTTAGGCAATTGATGAAGCGTTTCTTTAATTGCTGCCTTATTTAAAAAACTTACTTCGTTGGCAAGTTGAATGGTGATTAGTTCACCATCATGATATTTCTTTTTATCAAAGAAATAAGCAACTTTTAAATTTGATTTCAAAATATAAAAAATACTAACCACCATGCCTATACCAACTCCTTTTAATAAGTCCGTAAATACAATAGCAATAACGGTTACAATAAATGGAACAAATTGAATTAGACCTTGACTCCATATTTTTTTAAAAATTGTAGGTCCTGCTAACTTAAATCCAATCATTAATAAGATGGCAGCTAAAGAGGCCAGCGGTATTTTATTTATGATAAATGGAATACTTATTACACAAACTAAAATCAATAAGCCATGTATGATAGTCGACATTTTAGATTTTGCTCCAGCGTTAGTATTGGCAGATGTTCTCACAATAACTGAAGTCATTGGTAATCCTCCAATCATTCCGCTAAGTAAGTTTCCTATACCTTGCGCAAGCAATTCACGATTAGGATTAGTTACTCTTTTTTCCGGATCAATCTTATCAGCTGCTTCAATACAAAGTAATGTTTCGATACTAGCCACAATGGCAATCGTTAATCCAACAACCCATACCTCATAGGTGGAGATAGCTGAAATATTAGGGAAGGAAAAGAAGCCAATAAAATCATTGAAGCTTTTGGCTATTGGAAGTTTAACGAGATGGTCATCCGCTACTGCAAATGGAGATGATTGAAGCTTGAAAAATTCATTAATCAATATTCCTGCAATAACAGCGACTAATGCACCTGGAATAAGTTTGATTTTTTTCAAAAAGTCGATTTTGTTGAATGCAATTAAAATCAGCAATGAGGCAATGCAAATAATGAATGAGCCAGGATGTGAATAATTAATAGCATCGTAAATGGCAGATAAGGTATTATGCCCAGTTGATTCTAAAAAGAAAAAATCTCCCTCGTTATCTTTGTCGTACCCAACAGCATGAGGAATTTGCTTTAATATGATGATAATTCCAATGGCAGTCAACATACCCTCAATTACATTTGATGGGATATAATTAGCAATGGCACCTGCCTTTAAAGCACCAAGCAGTATTTGCAGTGCACCTGCGATAATTACGGCCAGTAAAAACGACTCATAACTATTTAATGAAGTAATTGCACTTAGAATAATGGCTGTTAATCCAGCAGCAGGACCAGTTACGCTTAATTGTGAATTGCTGATGAATCCAACAACAATTCCACCGATTATTCCTGAGATGATTCCAGCAAATAATGGGGCTCCACTTGCTAGTGCAATTCCTAAACAAAGTGGAAGCGCTACAAGAAATACCACTAAGCCAGATTGAAAATCGGATTTTAAATTTTCTTTTAAATTTTTCATATGTATTTATAAATAAGTGAGTCCCTCAATAAGATTGAGAGTAATATAGTTTTAAAAGCTTATTTATGCTTCGGGAGGCAAATCCGGTTGTGAGGGATGTCCTTCAGCAAACCCTATATTCTGAGTAGTATGAAAATCTTCAGATTGACTGCGAGTGTACAAAATTGTATTCAATAATGACTTACACAATTTTTCAGTCTCTTTTTTTATTTCGAGTTTGTTCCCTTTGGCTTCAACGTCATCTTCCATTTCATAGCAAAAAGCTAAAACAGATTGATCTGAACCAATAAATACACACGTATTTACAATCATCAGCGTGAAAGCAAATATCAAAAGAAAGGGTGCGAAATATTTAAATTGTTTCATTGGTTTTATAAACACGCAAATCTACTATTTGTTTTCATTGATTTCTGATAATTAAATGTTAAAAATAACTGTCCGTGTCATTTGAATATTGGCTTAATATTTTACACAAATTCATTAGATTTGGGAATAAATCAAATCGTCATGACGCTATCATTTCAAGATATCATATCGGTAACAATGATTCTATTTGCTGTTATTGATATAATTGGTTCCTTGCCAGTTATTATTGAAACCAGAAATAGAGTAGGAGTAATTCACTCGGAGAAAGCCACACTTGCATCGCTGGTAATCATGGTCTTGTTTCTTTTTCTGGGAGAAAGTATTCTTAAACTGATAGGCATTGATGTTTCTTCCTTCGCAATTGCAGGATCCCTTGTAATCTTCTTTTTAGCACTTGAAATGATTTTAGGAATTCGTCTTTATCGTGATGATATTCCAGAAACGGCTTCTATTGTTCCCATTGCATTTCCACTAATCGCAGGGACAGGAACAATGACAACGTTGATTTCCTTGCGGGCGCAATATGATGTTACGACTATTTTAATTGGAATAGCGTTAAATATGATTGTGGTTTACATTGTACTTCGGATGATTGCACCATTAGAAAAGGCGCTAGGTAAGGCAGGAATAAGTATTATTAGAAAAGTGTTCGGTGTAGTGTTGATGGCAATTGCAGTAAAGCTATTCAGAACTAACGCAGGACTTTAATGCATCACGTAGGGATAAAAAATAATTATTCCAATTATAGCTGTTATAATTGCAAATAATAGCACAGCTCCTGCCGCCAAGTCTTTTATTTCTCCTGCATATTTATTTTTTTCTGGTGATAAATGATCAACCATTTTTTCGATGGCAGTATTAAATATCTCTGCAGATAATACACCTCCAATGCAAATTAAAATAATTGTCCATTCCGTAGCCCTTATTTGAAAATATATTCCTGCACTTAAAGTTATAAATGCAATGATAAGTTGTATAATAAAATTAGGTCCGCTTTTAAACATTAAACGAATTCCATTCAATGCAAATTTAAAACTGGCAATTCTGTTTTTCATTTTTTTAATTTGATAATGTAGAATTCATTGTACTGAATAACCTCCTCAAAATATCTCTCAAGCATTTTATTTTTTATATCTCCTGCATCTGATGTAATTAAATACTCAGCTCCTCTATCAATATAATTTTCTAATAGTAATTTACCATCTTTCAACTCTGTTAACTGATTTGGTCTCTCATATCCAAATCCTTTTTTGTGTAAAAAATAAAAATAGATACAGCCCGACTCATCTGGTCCTGTAACTACTCTTGCATTTTCAGGAATGAATGATTTTAGTTTTTCCAATTTCGATTGATCACTGAATGTTGCAGAAATCCCTAAGTCGGCCTTACCCCATCTTGCAGGAATTATTCTGATACATGCTAGTGCAGGTTGCGCAATCAATAAAATAAGAATGAAGGAGAACTTCCCTTTTCTATAAAGAAATTCAATTCCGTTATAGAGTAAAGCAATTACTGCAAAGTAAATGGGAATCATATAGTAATGATGGACATCCATCTGTCGCAGTTCAAGGATATGATATGCAACATAAATGAGGAAGATGCCTAAAAAGTGAAATAGATATTTATTCGATTTTTTTATAGAAGTTGCATAACATCCAATTATAATCACCAAAGTATTTGCAAATCCAAATACAAGTTCAGGAAAATCACTAATTAGATTTTTCTTGAGCGTATCTAATGCGATGGACATATTAGCTGCTGGTCTTAATTCAATACCTATGTCTCGTAAGTTTGATTTTTCAATTAAATCTAACGAGTACTTATACCAACCAAATACTGTTGTTACGCAAACAAGTCCACAAATAAAAATCAAAATATCTTGAAGTATTAATTTCTTGATTACAATTTTTGATTTTATAAAATCTACTAAATGAAATACTCCAATCATTAAATATTGAATTTTTATCAAACCACTAACGGTTAAAAACAAAAACGATAGAGTAGTTGATAATTCATTACGTTCTTTTTTTGAATAAAAATACAAACTAATAAAACCTGCACAAAGTGCGAGAATATCAGGTATAGCGTTTATGCTATGATAAAATAATTCAGGTGTCCATAGTAACAAACAACTCGCAATGGCAGCAGCTAGCTTGTTACTTGTAATATTATTCAGAAATCGAAATGAAAAAATAATTGCTGTTATGGTAAGCAACAACGAAAGCAAACGATGCACCCAATAATGAACCCCAGTGAATTTATAAATTACCGCTAATATCCATTCATAAAGAGGGAAAGCAGTTCCAGTAATTCCATCGCCTTCAAATCTTCTGTCTACTCGTGGCTCCAGGATATTATAACTTTCATCGTAGAAGTTTTGTGCAACAGAAAGCGTATTGCATTGTCGCCACACGTGTATGCTGCAAGGAGGAAGATTGATGTATACCAAGTGAATTAATACGAATACCGTAATTGATATTGTAAGAATCCATTTTGCGTTATCTGGCTTTAACCATTTCATTACGCGATAAAAGTAGTCAATGCCTATAAAACAACAAAGCCCCAAATTTATCATTGGGGCTTTGAGTTATTTTACTTTTACTTTCCAAGTAAAATTTGATTGTTCAAACTTGCTTACTGAGTTTTCGATTTTACTACCATCGATAGGATAAACCAAAAAGTCTACGCTGCCTTCAGGCCACGACTTAAAGTAATGTTCAATTATCGACGGAGTTTCATTTAAAATAATGTAAGGGATATTTTTCGTCTTGTCTTGTAATTTTAAAATACCTGTCAATGAAATAACGTCAGCATCATCCATTTGAGTATCTAAAATGATAAGATCTACATCATCGATGCTTGTCATAGATAATGTTTCTAAAGCCGAAGTAGCATTTAAAAATATTCTATGTGGTTTTTTTAACGCACCTTCTAATGCAAGCATAAACTGTGGTCGCTGATGTACAATAAGTATTTTACTTTCTTTACGCGTTTTCATTTTTTATTGTGTTTAATTGTTGTTTCATTTTTCTGATTAATAATTCTGTATTGATAGGTTTCGTTAAATAATCATTCGCACCCGCTTCAATACATAACTCTTTGTCGCCTTTCATTGCCTTTGCAGTAACCGCAATAATTGGCAACTCATTAAATTGACCCTCTGCTCTAATCTCTTTCATAGTGTCAAATCCATTTTTGCCTGGCATCATAATATCCATCAAGACTATATCAATTGTATTATTTTTCAATTTTTCAATGGCTTCGTCACCTGAAAATGCAGTGTGAATATTCATTTGCTCATGTTCTAGAATACTTGTCAATGAATAAATATTTCTTACATCATCGTCAACTACTAACACACTTTTAAATCTTAAGATATCTTCGTTGACTACTACATTTTCTAAATCACTTTCTTGAACAGTATTCAATAAAGGCAATTCGTTTTTATTAAGAACGGTATTTATTTCTCTGATACATTCATCAACTGAATCATTGAAGTAAACTAATGGTTTATGACTTAGTTCGTTGTTTTCAAAGATTTGTTTCGATAAAAAAGCTCGATTTATTACATATTGACTACTTACAACTACAAAATCAATTGCATTATCTTTTATTGATTGACTTGCATCCTCAAGAAAAGTAATTTTTATTTGATGATTTGAATCTGTAAATCCTTTTATAATGGCATTGTCAATTTCATTCGGATTTCCAATAAATGCAATGTTAGTATGTTTATAATCTGAATACTTAATTATTTCGAACAACGTATCTAGTTCTTTTTTACCAACTGGTTTTGGATAATACGATTCTACATTCAAATTTTCTGTTTGCATACTTTGTTCTGCAGCCGAGATCACATGAATTGGAATCGTTCGTAAGGCTTCATCACTTTTGATGATATCAATATATTCCCAACCATTAATGATTGGTAAAATAAGATCTAATATGATACTTGTTGGCTTATAGGCTTTAGTAAGTTCAACAGCTTTCTCCCCATCTTCAGCAATAATAAATTCTAGTTCATATCTTCTGCAATATTCTGCTAATACACTTGCAAAAACGATATCATCTTCTACAATCAGGACTAAATTCTTTTTACTTTCAACTACTAGCTCTGCTTCTAATTCTTCACGATGTATGATTAATTCATTATTTTTCTTTTCAATCACATCTACATTCGTTTGTGGTAATATTATTTTGAAACAACTACCTTTTCCTGATTCGCTGGTTAGTTCAATTTTACCACCCATCATGATCGTCAGTTCCTTACAAATTGCAAGTCCTAAACCTGTACCACCAAATTTTCTACTCGTAGATCCATCAGCCTGCTGGAATGCATCAAAGATGAGTGATTGTTTTTCCAAGGGAATACCAATGCCACTATCACTTACTTGAATTATTAAATTTTGTTTATTAGTATCAAAGTCGAATTTTAATTTTACTTCTCCATTTGCAGGTGTAAATTTGAATGCATTCGATAGTAGATTTTTGAGAATTTGTTCAGTACGTATACGATCGGTTGTAATCAACTCTTTCGAATTAATTGTTGTTTCAATTTTGAAATTGATTTTATTCTCATTGGCTAATTCAATAAATAATGAATTGATATCATCCATTATTTCATCAACAGGAAGTTGCTCAAATTGTAAATCAAGTTTACCCGCCTCTATCTTCGACAAATCAAGAATATCATTAATCAACATCAATAAATCACTACCCGATTTATGAATTACCTGCGCGTGCTCTCGTTGTTTTTCATTTAAATGATTTGTTTTATCTTCTGATAAAAGCTTTGCAAGAATCAAGATACTGTTTAACGGAGTTCTTAACTCATGACTCATATTTGCAAGGAAAGCCGATTTGTATTTATTGCTTTGCTCTAATTGTTGTGCTTTCGCTGTGATATGCTTACGCGCTTCTTCAATAGCATTGTTTTTTTCTTCAAGGAGTTTCGCCTTTTCTTCTAATATTAAATTGACTTTCTTTAACTCTTCTTGTTGGTATTTTAATTCCTCTTCGCTGGCTTCAAGTAATTCCGACTTTTGTATTAATTCATTGTTTATTTTTTTCAATTCTTGTTCTTGATAAGCTAACTCTTCAGCTTGCTTACGCGATTCAATTAATAACTGATTAGTTTTTAAGTTAGCCCTTACATTATACAAACTGGCAGCAATAGGTTCTGCCATTTTCTCCAGCAACTCAATCTCTTCATTAATGAATGATTCTAATTTCGCAACTTGTATTGCACCTACAACTGTTCCACTTGTAATTAATGGAATAACTACTATGTTACAATTAGTCGATTCTGTCCCATCGGGATATTCAATAGTAAAGTAGGGGTCAAAAGTATTGTTTGTAACAATTGTTGTTTTTGTCTCGAGTACTCTTCCAATTAAACTTGATTTTAATTCGTAGCGTTTACTATTTAAAATTTTAGTGTTTAAATTATAGTATGCACCCAGCTGAATATGTAAATCGTTCATGTCTTCATTGTGCAATAGAAATATTGCAGCCTGATCCACCTTGATATGATTTACAATTGTCTCAATTATTTTTTCAAGTAAGTCTGTGAAATCTTTATTGCTAGTACGCATGATCTCGTTTAGTTGTACTAAACCATCATGTTGCCATCTGCGTAATTTTTCTGATTCATGTGAAAGTGCAAGTCGATTACGCATTTCAATTAATGCTTTTCCCTGCACATCTTTATCACTTAGTGGTTCGAACTCTTGATAGAAATTTCCTTTCCCCACTTCTTCAACAAACGCCGCTTTCTTTCTTAAACTTCCAATTGATTTTTTTAATTCTTTTATCATTACACCAATAGCATTATCTGGTGTTTCAATATTGATTTCTGGAAGTTCCCCTCTGCCAAGCTGTATTAATGAGTTTTGTACTTTCAATACTGGACGGACAATTTGTTTCTTAATGATAAATGCGGCATTTAACATTAAGATTAATAACATAATGGAAAGTCCAACAACTACTATTAAAATCCAGTTATAGCTATACAACATTTCATCTTGAATGCTAATTAATAAACTGGCTTGCCTGTTAGATATCTTTTTTAATTGATAACTGATTTGGTTGGATAGAGGAAGAATGTTTTGTTGTAACTCTAGTTTAGAATAAGTGAAATATGATGAATCGCCATTGTCGATGGCAGCATAAAGTGAATAGAGTAGATTGTTTTCGGCTTTTAAAACTCGCTCGTACTGAACTATACAATTGTTTAACGCTATGTAGTCGGGATTATCAACTTTGTTTAATGCAAGTATCTTCGATTTGATTTTAGTGTAATCGTTATTCTTTAATTGTTGTAAGCTGTCTAAATAAAAGCGTTGCTCATAATTATAAACTGCATTAGTAGTATAAAAGGCTGAGTTATGTACTAAAAGCTGAAGTTTATTAATTTGTAGTAACGTTGGATTTGTTTTATTGATTAAATCGGCTGTTTTATCCTGATTTGTTTTAATAACGAAATAACTGATAAAGACACTAACGACAGCTACAGCCAATACGATGAAAAAAGAACTTTCAATTTTCTTGTCTATCCTTCTGAAGGTTCTAGTTTTAAATTTAATCATAGTATTTATCCATTTGAAAGCTTGATTCTTTGCTTTCAATTCGGACGTTCTACGAAATCAAATAAAAAAGGTTAAAAAAAAACGGAGCTTTTTGAGCTCCGTTTCAATTAGTTATGAATCATTAGCGATTCAGCATTACCGTTCCTTTGTAATCGGCATTGCCCGCTTTTAAGATGTAGAAGTAAGTACCAGCTGGTTGATCTTCTCCCGTATTGTCTTTTTTACCGTTCCAGCATGTTTGAGCTGTACTGCTTGTAAAGACTTTTGTTCCCCAGCGATTATAAATCTCCCAAGAACTACAATCTTCAAACTTCGTATTTGCTCCAAGATTGAAGCAATCGTTGATTCCATCATTATTAGGAGTGAAGATATTTGGAATGTTACTGAAGTAATCAGCTAACTGACCAGGACTAAATGGAGTTACTAATGTATCTGAACATTGATTGTTATATGCAATTAATGTAATTCCATTTGATGATCCAAATGCAAAAATGTGATTAGGATTAGCATCGACAGAAGTTGTTCCATCGCCAAAGTTCCATTCGTAGTTTAATGCGAATGTACTATTGTTGATTAAGGTAATTTCTACGCCTTCACATCCAATTACAGTTATTGCACTGTCTATCGCAAACGATGCAACTGGTTGGTCGTTTACATCAACAGTAACTTGGTCATCATCTGTACAGCCATTAGCATCTGTAACAGTTACTGTATAGGTAGTAGTTGTAGTAGGCGATGCAATAGGATTATCAATAGTTGCATTGTTTAATCCTGTTGATGGTGACCAGCTATAGCTTGTTCCACCACTCGCTGTTAAGCTAATGCTTCCACCATTACAGATAATACCACCAGTAGAAACAACTGCTGTTGGAAGTGGATTAACAGTAACTGTTGTACTATCTGAATTAGAACATCCGTTGTTATCAGTTCCAATCACAACATAGGTAGTTGTGCTTGTAGGATTTGCTGTAGGATTTGAAATATTGCTATTGTCTAATCCTGTTGCTGGCGACCAGCTATAGTTTGTTGCACCAGAGGCAGTGATAGTTGTTGAAGCGCCAATGCAGATAGCCGCATTGCTACTTGCTGTAACATTAGGTAATTGATTAACTACTACTGTTACACTGTCTGAATTTTTACAACCATTACCATCAGTAACTAAAACATAATATGTTGTAGTTGAACTAGGATTCGCAATCGGATTCGCAATGGTTAAGTTATCTAATGTGCTGTTTGTTGTCCATGCATAAGATGTACCTCCACTAGCATTTAATACTGTTGTTGTTCCGTTGCAAATAGTATCGTTCGTACCTGCTTCAGCGTTAGGAAGCGCATTTACTGTCACATTATAGGTTACAGGAGTTCCGATACATCCATATGAATTAGTTTCCTGAACTGTTACAGTTGCACCTGGTACGGTAGTTAAAGTTGCTGAAGTCGTGTTAGATGTAGAAGTGCCATTTAATGTTCCTCCTGTGATACTCCAGCTATAAGTACTTCCTGTTGTGTTCACAACGTTAAATGTTCCTGAATCACCAACGCAAATAGCATTGTTTCCAGTGATTGCACTCGTAACAGGAACAGGATTAATAGTAACGTATAATGTATCTGAAACTCCCGCACAAACAGTATCAATTGTAGTACTGCTTTCATCATACCATAAAGCTACTACCTGCGGACCAGTTACATTCCAATCAACAATTACATTGCTTGTTCCATCACCGCTTACAATTGAACCACCTTGTGCGTGCCATGTATAATTTGAACCTGGTGTATTGGTTGTTGAATAAGGAATGTTCTGAGCAAGGTCTGCACATAATGTATTTGCACCAGTTGGAGCAATTGGGTCTAACACTACATTGATGTTAACAGGTAATTGAATGGAATCAGAAGGGCATCCTAAATCAGTAACCTCAATTACAGAAACGATGGCAGGACTTTGTGTCCCTGGCCAATCAATACTAATAGTGTCTGTTCCTTGACCTGCTGCAATTGTTCCATTTGTAACAAACCAGTTATAGGTTGATGTTGTATTTGGATTTACAACCCAATATTGAACTCCATTTGCACCAGGACAAACAGATAAGGTTCCTGTAATCGCATTAATAGTTGGCGCAGGATTAACAGTAACATTAATAGTATCAGAATTAACACATGAATTACCATCTGTACCAACTAAAGCATAGCTTGCATTTGCTGAAGGGAACACGTCAATTGTTGATGAGCTACCTAATGAATTACCAGAAGCTAAATCGATCCAGTTATAAGTTGTTGCACCACTCGCTGTTAATGTCAATGTATCGCCATTACATAAATCTGTTGATGATGATAAGATTTGTACAATTGGTAATGGATTTACTGTAATCGTAATGGTATCATAGTTAATACAGTTTGCAGAACTTGTTCCTTCAACAATGTAAGTAGTTGTAGATTGTGGAGTAACAGATAATGTTGATCCAGTTCCAACTGAAACACCAGGGTTAGCTAATTCAACCCAGTTGTATGATGTTGCACCCGATGCTGTGATGCTCGTTGATTGTCCGAAACAAATAGCAGCCGGAGCAGCCTGTGCAGTAACTATTGGAAGCGGATTTGATGTTACCGCTACGCTATCTGATGTCGTACAACCGTTAAGCGTCGTTGTTACTGTATAGTAAACTGTCGATGCTGTTGCACTTGTATTGCTGATGTAGACTTGTGTAGTTGCTGAAGTATCGGAAGATAATCCTGTTCCAGGTGTCCACACATAGGTGTAACCGTTAGTAGCGCTAGCTCCGATAATAACAGTGTCGCCATCGCAAGATGAAACAGCTGCACCCGCTTCAGAAATAGGCAATGGTTTAACATTTACTGCTACTGTATCATTATCAATACAGCCAAATAAGTTAGTAGTTAAGATGTAGTTGCTTGTTACAACCGCTGTTGTACTATTAGTTAGTGTTACTGAAGTAGAAGATTGATTTGTACTTCCTAATCCTGTTGCAGGTGACCATGAATAATTATAGTTTGATATTGCAAGGTCTCCGATAGTTCCTGATTGTCCCGAACAGAATGTAATATCATTTCCTGCTTGAGCTGTAGGCACTGGACTAAGAACAACTTGAACAGTATCTGAAGAGATACAGCCGTTTAATTCAGTTGTTACAGAATAAATCAATGTATCAGGAGTTAATCCAGTTGTTGTGTCAGTTAATGTAGGATTCGAAATTAAACTATCATTTAAATTAGTTCCAGGTGTCCACACATAGGTGTAGCCGTTAGTAGTTGTTCCTCCAAGTTGTACAGTGCTTCCTGAACATAATAATTGATTATTTCCAGCAACAGAAACAGGAACTGGCTTAATCGTTACATCAACTGTTGCAGTGTCTTTACATCCAAACCAGGTAGCAATTACAGAATAGGTAATTGTAATTGGCGAGTTTCCTGAATTAGTAGCTGATGAAGTTGGATCCGAAAGAGTAGTACTATTTAATCCTGTTGCAGGTGACCATGAATAAGTATATCCTGGTGTAGCAGCCGTTCCGATTGTAACACTTTGTCCAGAACAAATTGTTTGATTTAATCCTGCATTAGCAGTAGGTAATGGGCCAACAACAACACGAACAGTATCGTAGTTCTGGCAGCCTGCTAAATCAGTATTTAAGTAATAGAAAATAGTATCTGTTGTAGTTCCATTGTTGTTCAATGAAACAATTGGATTAGAGATTGATGGATTACTTAATCCTGTAGTAGGTGTCCAAGTATAAGAATAACCACTCGTAGAAATTGTTCCTAACTGACCACTAACACCAGAACATAAGTATAAATTGCTACCTGCATTAGCAGTTGGGACTGGCTTAACAATTACTTTAACAGTGTCCTTGTCGATACATCCAAACCAAGTAGTAGTTAAGATATAACTAACGGTATCATTAGCCGTAGTTGTATTTGTAAGAGTTACTGTTGATGTACTTCCTGTTGGAGACGATAAACCTGTTGCTGGCGACCATGAATAAGAATATCCACTTGTTGAAGCGCTACCGATAGTAACTGTTTGTCCTGAGCAATAAGTTTGATCAAGTCCTGCATTAGCAGTAGGCACTGGAGCAACAACAACACGAACTGTATCGTTATTCTGACAACCTGCTAAATCAGTATTTAAGAAATAAAAGATTGTATCTGTTGTAATTCCATTATTCGTTAATGAAACTGTTGGATTAGATACATTCGGATTACTTAATCCCGTTGCAGGTGTCCAAGTATAATTATAACCACTTGTTGAAATTGTTCCTAACTGTCCATTTACGCCTGAGCATAAATACAAGTTGCTTCCAGCGTTAGCAGTAGGTACAGGCTTCACGATTACTTTTACAGTGTCTTTTGCTGTACATCCAAACCAAGTAGTAGTTAAGATATAACTAACGGTATCATTAGCCGTAGTTGAGTTTGTTAATGATACTGTTGAGCTACTTCCTGTTGGTGATGTTAATCCTGTAGAAGGTGACCAACTGTAAGCGTATCCACTTGTAGTTCCTGATCCAATTGTTCCACTTCCTCCCGAACAGAAGATAGTATCAATACCAGCAACTGCTGTTGGCACTGGTCTAACAATTACCTGAACTGTATCTGTTGCACTACAAGAAAATCCATTAGATACAAGTACAACATATTGTAATGTATCAGGCGTGTTTCCAGTATTTGTTAATGAGAAAACAGGATTTGAAACTGATCCGTTGCTAAGTCCAGAACTTGGTGTCCAAGAATAAGTATATCCTGTAGTTGCTAATGTTCCTAATGGAGCACTAGATCCACTACAAATAGAAACATTGTTTCCAGCGTTTGCTACAGGGAAAGGATTTGAAGTAACAACAACGGTATCTTTATTTGTACAACCATTTAATGTCGTAGTTAAAATATAAGTTGTAGATGTAGGAGTAGAGCCTGTATTTCCAATTGTAACAACAGGATTTGAAATAGTCCCACTACTTAAGTTCGTTGCAGGCGACCATGAATAAGAATATCCACTTGTTGTTGATGTCCCTAAAGTAGCAGAACCGCCGGAACAAAATGAAACATCACTTCCCGCAATCGCTGATGGCTGTGGTTTGATAAATACAGTTTTTGTTAATGTATCAGAAGGACAACCAAATGGATTTAATGCTATTATACTTACAGTTGCTAAACCAGATGATGTAAAATTAACTGTAGCACTTGCAGTATTTGTCCCTGAAACTTGCGTCCCATTTGTTACCAACCATTGGTAAGTATATCCCGATGTTGATGCAACGGAGTACGCAATTCCTGTAGCTGCGTTTAAACACAATGTGTCAGGACCATTCATAACTGTTGGAGCCTGCGTATTTATTACGTTGATTGTATAAACAGTATTTGTCACTTTCGCAGGACAGCCATTATCTGTTGCGGATGTAGAAAACTGATAAGGAGTTGTTCTACCTTGATTACACGAAGTGGTCCAGCAGAATTGAGAACTAACCACAGAATCACCTGAGGCATTTGCTAAGGTTGCTGTTGGATTTACAAGTGTTGAATTAAATATATCTCCTGTGTGAGTTAAAAACAAACTATCCCCATTTGGGTCTGTATAGCCAACATTAAAACATAAAGTTTGTCCTTCTTGTATTGTGTAGGTTGTTTGCGATGAAGAAATAGCAGGTGCTGGGTTTGTAGGGCAAGTAATAACGATGATTTGAATATCTAATCGAGAAACGCCAATCAAAACACCATTTCTATATTCGCTTATTTCAACTGCTACTACATAATAACCTTGGTTAGGAGAAACATATACACCTAAGCCAGTTGTAGCATCTATCGCTGCATAACTATTTAAACCAAATGGAGTAGTGTTACTAAAATTAGTTGCGTAAGTTACTGTGGGGATTGGCCATGTGTAGTTAGTTGGTGCCGTCGGACTTGGAGATCCAGAACTTGATATACCCGCATAAGGTGTAACAAAGGCATAACTTAACGAATCACCATCTACATCGATAGCCTGATTTAAAATACTTACTGTATCATTTGCACAAATAAATGGAACCGGAGGCACTGCAAATGTTGGGGAATTATTATCAATTGTTGGATTTGGAGCATAGGCATAATAAGCTTGACCAGTTGCTCCCGGATTATTTAAATTGTCAATGTTGTTATTTCTGCAACAACGATCAGCCATAAAATAATAACCTGTCGAGTTTGCAGGAACAGAAATGGTCGTTTGATATACACCTTCTTCAACACAAACGTTTGGGGCAAAAGAACAGCTAGCCCCAGCGTTAGGAGGAACGATTGCTTGCTGTGAAATCAAGTTAAGTGTTGCAAGTGCAACTCTTTGTTTCAAGTTTGGATTACCTGGATTATCTTGGTATGCTCCCAATGATGTGCTGATTGGTAATGCCGAACTACCTGGATCACATAATCGATAAATTTTTAAAATAACTCGGTAATCGTATAATCCAGTACCTGAATTAAGTCCTAAATATTCATAGGTCATATTACCTCCCATTAAGTGGGTTGCCGATGCAGTTTGAGTGGTCATCAAAAATGCACCTATGCAGCAGATAACTGCAAGTAGTAGTTTTTTCATAAACTAGTTAGTAAGGTTGTAATTTTGTAAGGGGTGTTTAAGGGACATCAAAGTAAATAAAAATCAGTCGATTTACCTTGTAAAATATCAGTTTTTTTTGATGAAAAATAATAGGGGATTTCATTCATTAAAAAATACCCATTCGGATTAAAATTATCCCTGTTAAGCAACTCAAAATGCCACTTGATACTTATTGGTCGTTTTCAACTATTTCAAAATAAAAATCCCCGGTTGATTTCAACCAGGGATTTCTGAGGTCGCGAGCGGATTTGAACCGCTGTACAAGGTTTTGCAGACCTCTGCCTAACCGCTCGGCCACACGACCTTTTTATTGTGGGGCAAACATATGAAAAAAATAAATACCCCGACTAAATAACTGACGACTTAAACTGAACTATTCATAAATGGTTACAGCCATTCGTAAATTTCAAATTAATATCGTGTAATTCAGAGTGAAATTTTATGTAAAGGCATTAAATCCTGTTACATCCATTCCTGTAATTAATAAGTGAACATCATGTGTTCCTTCGTAAGTAATAACACTTTCAAGGTTCATCATATGACGCATAATTGGATATTCTCCTGTGATACCCATTCCACCTAACATCTGACGAGCCTCTCTTGCAATCTGAATAGCCATGTTAACATTGTTACGTTTCGCCATTGAAATCTGAGCTGGTGTAGCACGGTTCTCATTCTTCAATACTCCTAATCTCCAAGTTAATAATTGAGCTTTCGTAATTTCAGTAATCATTTCAGCTAATTTCTTTTGTTGCAATTGAAATCCTCCAATCGGACGACCAAATTGTTTACGCTCTTGAGAATATCTTAATGCTGTATCATAACAATCTAATGCTGCACCAATCGCACCCCATGCAATACCATAACGCGCAGAGTTCAAGCAACTTAAAGGTCCTTTGAGACCTTTAACATTGGGTAGTATATTTTCCTTTGGAACTTTCACATTATCAAAAACTAATTCCCCAGTCGCACTTGCACGTAACGACCACTTTCCATGCGTTTCAGGTGTACTAAATCCTTCCATTCCTCGCTCCACAACTATCCCTCTAATATCACCATTGTCGTCTTTCGCCCAAACAACTGCAATATCTGCGAACGGTGCATTTGAAATCCACATTTTAGCACCATTCAAAATGACATGATCACCTGCATCTTTAAAATTGGTAACCATTCCCGCAGGATTTGACCCATGGTCAGGCTCCGTTAATCCGAAACATCCCATCCATTCTCCTGATGCTAATTTAGGTAGATATTTTTTTCTTTGTTCCTCAGAACCAAATGTATAGATTGGATACATTACTAATGAGCTCTGTACCGATGCCGTAGAACGAACGCCAGAATCTCCTCTTTCAATCTCCTGCATAATCAAACCATAAGAGATTTGATCAAGGCCACCGCCACCATATTCGGTAGGGATGTAAGGACCAAAAGCTCCTATTTCAGAAAGTCCTTTGATAATTTGTGTCGGGAATTCTGCTTTTTGAGCGTAATCTTCAATGATTGGAGATACATCTCTTTTAACCCATTCGCGGGCTGCATCACGGATTAATTTATGCTCATCCGTAAGCAATTCATCCATTAAATAATAGTCGTGCGCTTGATAACGATCTTTTGCCATAGTTGTAATGTGTTTTGTTCAGCTTTTGGCTGTGAGGCGCAAAGGTAAGCTAAACACTTAATTTACGAAACAACTATGCATTAAAATAGTTCAGTTAAAAGCAATTAATGATAAAACTATTTTCTTTTTAGTTGATACCTGATTTTTTTGCCAGGTTTTACTTGATACCAATCGGCCATGTAATCGCAATTAATCCAAAATATTTGATGATTGCATTTAGCATGTTCTTTTAAAATATTTTCCCATGCTTTAATCTTTTTGATGTTTTTGCCCATCGAAACATTCCATAAAAAGAATATATAATACGAAGCATTCATTTCGTTAACGCTTGATCTATTGAAATAGCTCAACGATTTAATTCTTGTTAAATTAGAATCATTGTAATAAATAGTATTTGAATGAATGTCGCATAAATACATTAATAGGTTCTCCACTGGTGCAGCGCAGTTTTCTTTTTTGTTTTGAAAATTTAATCGATGCCAATTTGTATCTGCTATGATAATTCCTGGAGAATTAGAAAATAATCGAAGTGTTTTCTTAAGTTCAATGCTATCTTTCAAAAAGACAATTTTACTTTCCTCTATTTCATTCGCTTTAGCAAATGATTTTATTCTTTCTTTTGATTCATAACGCGGTGTTTTAAATCCGTTGGCATGCATAATTATTTTAGTGCAGCTTGTAAATAAGAGCAATACTGAAATGATTATTAAGTTTTTCATATGTATATTATATAAAGGAGGGGGAGAGCTTACGGGCTCAGCCCCCGGGGGGAACAACAACAAAGTACAGGCTTACGGGCCTGAAATTATTTTATCGGCAGCGTATATTCATCATATAACTGTCGCCATTATCCTGTATTTCATAACTACCTGGAATCAACATAATATTCGAATCGCTTCCTAAGTCTCTACTAATATCATCTGGAATTTCATATTCGTTTTCTAAATCAAATATTGAATTCTCTTGAAGTTTTTTATTTAACAAATCGCTTATTTCATTTTTCTGAATTTCTATTTGCAGTGAATTGTTTTCGTAAGAGACATAGGTTCCTGCTGATAAAGGATTTGTTCTATCGATGGTGCCATAAAGAAATACGCAAATTCCTGGATAGACTTCACAATCGTATTTTGGTTTGCCCATTACAATTACAATGTGAATTTTCGGAGGACGAACACAAGTTGTTGTTTGATTTGCTGCTTCGGCGTTTGTTGGAAGCGAGTTCATGATTGTTAGCATCATGATCAGTGTTAAGATTTGTTTTTTCATGTTTTTGTTTTTTGAAAGGATATTTAAATTGATGAACTGATGAGGCAAAGCTATTTTCTCAAAATCCCATTATCCGTTTACAAACGTTTAGCAATTAACAGCCTATTGTTAATTCATAAAAAAAGCCCCTTCGGATGAAGAGGCTTGTCATTTTAATTTGTTAATTACAATTAAGGAATCAGTTTCTTTTCTTCTACCTGAATTACCTCACGTGTAATATTATCAAAAAGGATAGCATATATATATACCTGGTTTACATTCGCATTAGTAGGCTTTAATTTAGTGGAATATGTTCTGTTTATTTCCTGACCAGCTGTTGCACTGTTTACTAATGTCTCTCCAAATGTACCAGAGAATGATCCTCTTAAAACATGACGATGAATATAATTTAACACATCAACACTTCCATTCTTTTGAGGAGAAACGATACTGTCTTCTGCGAAGTAAACAGCTAAGTTGATAGGGTTTGCATAATCATTCAACATTTTAATATCAATCGTAGCAGTCATCATGCTATCCGTTGCATTAAATGAATTAGCAATATCAATTCCTGCGTCAGCTGGCTTATCTAAAATGGTATCTATATTTGTTTCCCAGTCTGGCCAATCAAAAATATATTGTGATGTGGTAGCTGGTTTGTATAAGCGATTCACCATTCCTTTCGGGAAGTTTAAATTAATCACATTAAAGTCGGTCGCGATAGCTGTTCCTTCTGTGGTTTGAAAATTATTTTGATATGGAGCATTTTGTGGCCATGCGAAAAACCCTGCATGTACACTTAATACAACTAATTGTTCACCGTAAATATCATGTAATCGTTTTGCTTCTGCATGCGAAGCAGGACAAGCCTGACAAGTGTGACCTGTAAAATCTTCCAATAAAACTTTTCTTAGAATAGTGTCAGTGGTTGTATCTGTTGGCGTAGTACCGTTGCTTACTCCATATGGTCCTTCAATCTTATCGCATCCGAAGAAAAAGAATCCTAAAATGAGTAGGGTACAAAGCGTAAATAATTTCAAATGTTTTATCATAATATTAAAATCTACTTGTTACTGTTACATTAAATCCGTTGCTTGCAGGTACAAATCTACATACACCTCCAACGCATAATAATCCTGCACGCTGACGAGCATAACCTAGTCCAATTCGTGTTGGTCCTTTTGTATAAACCATACTAGCATTATAGTAATGAAAGCGCTGGTCTTTTTTATAATTACCATAATTCCATTCATCAAATACAGTAATAATCCACTTTGGCGAAACACTATATTCTACTAAAAGCATAGCCCAGTTTTTTTTGTCCTCGGCAGTTTGTAAGTGTTGTAATTCGGTACGAATGCTATGTTTTGAATCGAATTTATGAAGGTATTCTACTACACCAATATGTGATGTGACTTGTTTTTCTCCAATTTTTCCTTCAATTACATTCTTGTCGTAAATCTGATAGATATAAGTTAAAATTATTTTATCATTCTTCGATAACTTCTTAGTTAGTTCAAAATTTACATCTTGATAATAACGGTTGTCGCCTATTGCAAAAAAATCAGATGCATACCCTAATGTATCATTGCTTAAAGCTGTACGCTTTATATCATTAACAGCGGAAGCCGATAAACTTAACTTGGTTCCGTATTTACCACCAAGTGCACTTTCAGGTTTACAGTTAATATATATTTCGCCCGCTGCACCCATCTCCCCATTCGGCTGCGTAGCGAAAGGGTATAATGTACTTAAGCGATAGGTTAATTGCTTATTGATTGCTGGAAGGTAATTGATGAACAAACTGTTTCCTGTTGCACCTCTGTCTGAACGATAATTCATATTGTCAACTCGCTTTCCAGATACCTGCGCACCGAATCCTTTCTTAGCATAGTTAATATTTAACAATAAGGCTTCTCCATTTTTGTAAATGAAATTATTGACAATTGATGGATCATTAATCTTGCTGGCATATTCAGCATTCACTAACCAATTACCATATCCTACATTAGTTCTAAATGCATAAGCTCCTACATTTTCAGGGAGAATTCTGGTAGGACTATTATCCTTTTGATATTTACTCACAAAACTACCACCTACGCCTAACCGAAGTTTTTTATCAGTCCATGAATCAAATGCATCATTCAATTGTACATCCCCGTCAAATCCTCTCACAATTCCAGGACCTTTAGCAAAGAAATTTCGTTGTTCAGCTACAAATCCTTTTAGTATAATTCCTTTGTAAGGATTGTACTTAATATGTAATCCATCCATTGCATTGTCCACCCCTAATGCACGTTCTTCATAACTTCTAAAGATTAATCCATTACCAAACTGATCATAAAAATTACCTGCTGTAATGGTTATTTCGTCTTTTGAAAATTGCGCAAATCGGTAAGTGATTCCACTGCCTCGATAATTTGGGTCAAAGCCTTGTAAGGCATTCAAGTAACTTTCGTAACGTAGTCCTGCTTTAAAATTGCCTGATTCATAATTAAGATTAAAGAACCCGTTACTTAATAATTTCTCTGGGACATCAGGTGCAAGTATGGCGCTATCGGGTTTATAATATTGTGAGTTGACTTCAAAGTTCCCTGTGATATTCGACATTATGCTCGACTGCTGAGCGTTTACAAGTTGTGCTGCAAACACTAAACACATACACGCAACTGTAATTCGTAATAGTTTATTCATTTTGATTAATTAAGGTGCAAAAATAAAAACGGGAACCTAACTTTTGTTAAGTTCCCGAATTTATTTAATTCTAAGTAATTATTTCCCTGAAAGCTTTTTTATTTCTTCAAACAGATTGTCTTCATCACCTGCAGAATAATTATTATGCTGTGCAACAAGCTTTCCGTTACCATCGAATAAAAATGTATGTGGTACCGAATTAACATTCATAGCTCTTTTAAAATCTCCATTAGGATCTAATAGAATTGTATAGTCCCAACCTTTACCAGCAACATAAGGTGCTACGCGGCTCATCGAGCGACTATCATCAATAGAAACTGCAAAAACCTTTACCCCGGTTTCTTCTTTCCACTGTGAATACTCTTCGTTGATTGCATCAAGTTCAGCAACACAAGGCTTACACCATGTTGCCCAAAAGTCAATGATAAAAGGCTTACCATCATTACTGATTGATGCTGTATTGAATTCTTTCCCTTCTAATGTCTTAACGCTTGCATGCCCAACATCTGTTTTAGTTGCTGTTGATTGAGCAATGCACAAATGACTAATTAATGATACTGTTACTAAGATAAATAGCTTTTTCATAGGTAGTATTAAATAAAGGGACTCCGAAGAGTCCCTTTTATAACGAGATTATTTCTCTAAAATTACTTTTTTAATGATTTTTTGTCCTGGTGTTTCGATGTTAACTAAGTAAGATCCATTTTCGAATGAAGAAAGATCTACCGTTAATGTTCCTGTATTAGCAACATTCTCTTGTCTTGAAATTGTTTTACCAGCCATATCAGTAATAACAATTGTGAATGTAGATGCATTTAACTTATCTAATGTTAAACTTACATTACCAGCAGAAGGGATAGGGAATACGCTGATTGTTTCAGTTACTGAATTCTCACCAACTCCAACATTTTGAGTAATGTTGATATCGTCGATATAACCATTGTTACCATAACCACTGATTGCAGTGAATTTAGCAATGATGTTTGTTTGGCCTAATAAAGAAGAAAGATCAACTGTTTCTTGTCTCCAGTCTGTAGTAGATCCTGAAACAGGTGTCCAAGCATTCGTATTGGCTGTTAAATTTGTTGTTAAACCTGTATTATCTGATTTACCCCAAAGCATATTCCATGTTGTACCACAATCTGTTGTTGCATTAAAATCTAATTCATCGTTGTAAGCAGCACTGTATCTAACTTTTGCTACATAAAATGTTAAATATGCGTTGTTTGCCCCAACAAGTGAGAATGGAGGCAAGAATAACTCGTCAATTTGACCTTCAGAACTATTATAAAAATCGATTTTAGCTGAACCATTAGTTCCTGTTGCACCAGCTGCTACACGCGTCCAGGTGAAGCCTGCATCTGCATTATACCTAGCCCAACCAACTGGAGGGAAAGCACCTGCAGTAAATCCTTGAATTATCGGAGTTGCAATCGGAGAAGCTGCAATTAATAATGGAGTCACTTTGGAGTCATTAAATGCATCTTGGTCAGCACTTCCATTTGGATTCGCTGTAGCAGTTGTAATAGTATGTGAACCAGCTGTTAATGTGATTGCCGGTAAAGTAATTAAACCTGAACCACCTGAAGGAATATTCCCTGTCCAATTGTAAGTTTGGTTTGTACCAGCATCCACTTTATAAAGAATATCCACTGAAGTTAAATCAGAAATACCATAGTTAAATACATTTACTGAAGGAGTTACCACTGTATCACAATTCAAATAATTAATTTGAGTTGCAGTAACACCAGCATCATTTTGAATTAATGTGCGGCTATATCCAGCTTGATGCACTTCTTTTGTAGCGTTATCTTGAACGAAGCCAACAACAGCTAATTGAACTTGGTTATAAACATTTGCCATTGTCCAAGAGAAATTGTAAACTACAGAATCTCCTTGTACCATAGTGGAAGGTAATGCTGTACCTGATGAATTAGGTAACATTTTTTTCATGACACCTTCGAAATGTTTCTCTCCGTTTGACCCTGGAGCTGCAGTGAAATAAACATTTCTTTCAATGATTGCAAATTGCGCAACTAACCCTGAAGGAGAAATACTTCCTGTCATTTTTACTACAGCAGTTACGTCAACAGACGTTCCATTGATTGCATGACTAATACTTATTGTAAACGGCGACGTAACTGCAGCACGATTTGTTAAAATAGCCTGTGTTAACGTAGCAGGTTGATCATTATATACGTTGCCATCTAGAATTCCGTTAGGAGAATAATTGTTGCCGTAATAAGTCATTCTTGAATTTACATCAGCAGTATTGTGACCATACATTGGACCTGCTGAAGGAATATTATTCTGGTATTTAATGGATACTACCTCTGAGCCATTGTTGTTTAGTAAATCGTTGAGCGGGCCATTGACAGCAGCACAAGGTGGACAATTTTCACTTGTGAATTCTTCGAATAATACTAGTCGCTGTGATTGACTGAATACTGATCCTGAAATCAACAAGCAAGCAATTAATGAGTAAATTTTTTGCATATCATTTAAGTTTTAAAGGGTTTGGTTTAATTTATTTAAGATGCCTAAATTATGAAAAAACACTTTTATTATGATTTGAGTATTAAAATATTTCTTTTTTAATGGGTTTTTAACTAAATTTACACTCCCAAAACATTATGCAAAAATTGAATAATATGAAAAAATATTTACTATCATTTTTATTTGTCCTAGGATTCTCTTTAGTTTCATTTGGACAAAACCTAGTTCTATCAGGTTACAACTTAGTTGTTTCCGATCCAGGTAACACCAATGTGCTAGAATCTACAGCCCGTTTGGATAATAATAATGCAACTTCGGTAGACATTATTGTAGAACGTGACATTAATAATCTTCCAGCAGGTATGTATGAGTTATTTTGCTTTGGTCAATACTGTAATCCTCCGGGAACGGCTGTTACAAGTTATACTACACCAATTGCAGCTGGTGGCCGTGAGTCTACGTTCGATGCTAAAGTGTACCCAAATGGTAATTGTGGAACAGCTTCTATTCATTATCGATTCTATGATCAAAATAACCCTGCAGATTCTACAGGATTTACATTGGATTTCGCATTTTGTGCACAAGGGTTAAATGATGCAGTTGAATCATATGGATTGTCAAAGCCTTTAAAAAACCCTGCTGACCAGTTTACTGTGTTTAATTATAATCTTCCAGTTGCAACTAACAATGATAAATTATATATTTATAATATGTTGGGGTCATTGGTTAAAACCGTTGATGTGACAGGAAAAAATGGAAGCTTAATAGTTACAACTGCTGAATTAAAATCAGGATTATATATTGCCTCTTACGTATCCGAAAACAAAGTTAAGAACAGTTATAAACTAGTGGTTTCTCATCGATAATCAATAATTTCAATAAACAGAAAGGTCAGATATTTATCTGGCCTTTTTTTATGCATTCAAAAATCAAGTTGTTACATGTTTTTCGATTGATATAGACATACAACCTATATTCGTATTTTGTATCTTCGTAATTCAAATAATTTAGAGGAAAGATATGCCAGATTTAAAACAAGAGGCTCTTGATTATCATGAGTCGGGTAGACCAGGAAAGATTGAAGTAGTACCAAGTAAACCTACAAGTACTCAGCGCGATTTAGCATTAGCATATTCACCAGGAGTTGCGGCTCCATGTTTGGAAATTGAAAAGAATCCAGAGGACGTTTATAAGTATACTGCAAAGGGAAACTTAGTGGCAGTGATTTCAAATGGTACCGCTGTTCTTGGATTAGGAAATATTGGAGCAGAAGCTTCAAAACCTGTAATGGAAGGCAAAGGATTGCTTTTTAAAATCTTTGCTGATATTGATGTGTTTGATATTGAAATTGATCAGACTAATGTTGATGATTTTGTGAAAACCGTAAAGGCAATTGCTCCAACTTTCGGAGGAATTAACCTGGAAGATATTAAAGCACCAGAGTGCTTTGAAATAGAAAAACGTCTTAAGGCAGAGTTGAAAATTCCAGTGATGCATGATGATCAACATGGAACTGCAATCATTTCAGGTGCAGCCCTAATCAATGCATTAGAAATTGCAAATAAAAAAATTGGTGATGTTCGTATCGTAGTTAATGGTGCTGGTGCATCCGCAATATCTTGTACTTCATTATTCGTTTCACTTGGAGCAAATGTGGAAAATATTGTCATGCTGGATAGTACCGGTGTTATTCGTGCCGACAGAGATAATTTGGATGGCAACAAAAGCAAGTTTGCGACAAAGCGCGATATTCATACACTTGAAGATGCTTTGTATAATGCTGATGTATTTATCGGATTGTCAAAAGGAAACATTCTAAAGGGAGAACATTTGCGCTCAATGGCGGATACGCCTATCGTATTTGCAATGGCTAATCCTGATCCTGAGATTAAATACGAAGATGCGATTGCTGCACGCCCTGACGTAATTATGGCAACAGGTCGTTCAGATTATCCTAATCAAGTGAATAATGTAATTGGGTTTCCATTTATTTTTAGAGGCGCATTAGATGTTCGCGCTACGCAAATTAATGAAGAAATGAAGTTGGCAGCAGTGCATGCTATTGCTCAACTTGCAAAGGAGCCTGTTCCAGAAATTGTAAATCTTGCTTATAACCAACGTAATATTACTTTCGGTAGCGATTATATTATTCCAAAGCCGCTTGATCCGCGATTAATTCATACTATTTCGCCTGCTGTGGCTAAGGCAGCAATTCAATCTGGGGTTGCGCAAAAACCAATTACTAATTGGACAGCCTACGAGAGTGAATTGAAAAAACGTCTTGGTCTTGATAATAAACTGATTCGTGTAATTACCAATAAGGCAAAACAAAATCCACAACGAGTTGTGTTTGCGGAAGCAGATACTTACAAGATTTTGAAGGCTGCGCAGATTGTTAAAGAAGATGGCGTTGCACATCCAATTTTGTTGGGTAATAAAGAGAAAATCGCAGCTCTTATACAAGAACATAATTTACGTTTAGATGGCGTAACTGTTATCAATCCTCGCGAGGAACCAGAAACATTGGCAAAATTTGCTGAGTTGTTTTACCAGAAGAGAAAACGTCGCGGATTTACCTTGTATGAGTCGAAAAAAATTATGCAAGAGCGTAATTATTTCGGTGCTATGATGGTTGAAACAGGAATGGCAGATGCACTTATTAGTGGATTAACACGTAATTATACGGAGACCATTAAGCCTGCTTTACGTGTGATAGGCACCCAGACGGAAGTATCAAAAATGGCTGGAATGTACATCATGATTACAAAAGATGGCCCTGTATTTTTTGCTGACACCACCATTAATATTAATCCTACAGTAGAAGAAATAGTAGAGATAACTTTACTAACTGCTGCGGCTGTACGACGATTTAATATTGCACCACGTGTTGGACTGATGTCGTACTCGAATTTTGGATCTTCAAATACCGAAAGCGCAATTAAAATGCGTAAGGCTGTGGAGATTTTACATGCAAAGCATCCAGAGTTAGTTGTTGATGGAGAATTGCAAGCCAACTTCGCTTTTAATCAGCAATTGTTAAAGGATAATTTCCCGTTCAGCGATTTGGCAGAAACAGGTGTTAATACACTCATATTCCCAAATCTTGATGCTGGTAATATTGCTTACAAATTATTACAGACGGTTGGTGATGCAGAGGCTATCGGACCAATTTTATTAGGAATGAAAAAGCCGGTTCATATTCTGCAATTAGGCTCTTCCGTTCGTGAAATTGTCAATATGATTACCATTGCCGTTGTTGATGCACAAACAAGAATTCCTCAGGCTCCTGTCAATTCAGAAAAGTCGTTTGTAAAAGAATAATAACCTATAATTTATTTTGATAAAGGGGGTCGGGCAATCGACTCCCTTTTTTCATTTTTACTCTCGAAAAAATCATATTTTTGCATTTATGTACGATTACTTTAATGGTAAGATTGAAAATCTGACCCCAACGCAAGTTACGATGGATTGTAATGGTGTGGGATATCTTCTTCAAATATCACTTTATACCTATACCGCTATCAAAGATGTAAAACAATTCAAGCTTTTTGCACATCAGGTGGTTCGTGAGGATGCCCAACTATTATTTGGATTTGCGGATGAAGAGGAACGTTTGATGTTTCGTGAATTACTGAATGTCAGTGGTGTAGGTGCATCTACAGCCAGAATTATTCAGTCGAGTCTGGCTCCAGATCAATTACGATCTGTCATTTCAAAAGGGGATGCCGCTACCCTGCAAAAGGTAAAAGGAATAGGGGCAAAATCTGCTCAGCGTATCATCATCGATTTACAGGATAAGGTTAATAAATTAAGTCCTAATTCCGGTACAATTTTATCATCATTACACAATACAAGCAGAGAAGATGCGTTGATTGCTCTTATGGCGCTTGGATTTGCGAGAGCCAGTGCTGAAAAAGCACTTTTATCTGCGCAAAAACAATTGGGAAGTGATGCAAAAGTGGAGGATTTAATAAAAGCATCCCTCAATTATTTATAATCAGCACAAAAAAACACTGATTCAGAGTGGAAATTCGTATTCCCGTCTCTGTATTTTCAGTAATTTATTAACTTAGAGCCCTAAAGGACAACTAATATCTGAGAATTAATAGTTTTGAAAAATATCCGGTTTTATATTTCTGTTTTGCTGGGGTTGTTAGTTGTTTTTGCCCTGCTTTTATCGGATAGTCCAGCACTAGCTGAAATTCATGAGAGTTATTTCATTTTACCAGGAGATACCCCAACTACAGGTGGTACTCCAGTGATGCTCCGTTACCCATTTAGTGATCGATATGCCGACCCTTACAGTTCTCAGCCTAGTTTAAGTCCGCTATATCTAAGTTATCCCTCTAACATCAAAACCACAGTAGAGTATAATCCGGATAATCGTGAATACGATATTTTCGAGAAAATTGGAGATATTGATTTTAGAAGACCGAGTTACATGACTTTTGAAGAATTCAAAGAGTCGCAGTTCAAAAAGAGTACGCAGGATTATTGGAAGAAAAAATCAAACGAAGAAAGCTTAACCCAACGAAAAGGTTTTGCTCCGCGACTTTACGTAGGTGGTGAAGCCTTCAACAGAATCTTTGGTGGAAATACAATTGATATTCGCCCGCAAGGTTCTGCTGCTTTAAGCTTCGGACTTAACATCAGTCGTTACGATAACCCAACTTTACCAGAACGTCAAAGAAGAAATACCACTTTCGATTTCAAAGAGCGTATTCAAATGAATGTAATTGGTAATATCGGAGAGAAATTAAAAATTACGACCAACTATAATACAGAAGCAAGTTTCGATTTTGAAAATCAAATCAAATTAGAGTATACCGGCTATGAAGATGAAATCATTCAGAAGTTAGAAGCTGGTAATGTTAGCCTTCCTTTGAATACGCAGTTGATTCAGGGAAGCCAGAGTTTATTCGGATTAAAAACGCAGCTGAAATTTGGTAAACTAACGGTAACGTCTATCCTAACTCAGCAAAAAGGTAAGTCTTCTAATATTGAAGTAAAAGGTGGAGCAACAACTACAAACTTTGATATTTCTGCTGATCAATACGAAGCCAACAAACATTATTTCTTAGCAAATTACTTTAAGGATAATTATGATAATGCTTTAAAAGATCTGCCATTCATCAATTCAACAGTAAATATTACTCGCTTAGAAGTTTGGGTGACCAATAAAAATAACTCAACGGATAATACGCGAACGATAGTTGGTTTTTCTGATTTAGCTGAAAGTGCTCCTTATAATCCTGCTATACCAGGCTCAGGGAACACGTATCCTTCAGATACGCTCTCAAATACGTTATATCAAGATGTTTTAAATAATTATCCTTCTATTCGTGATATCAATTCGGTGCAGAATACGATGGCTTCTATCCCGTATTTGTCGGCATCACGAGATTATGAAGTTGTACAGAATGCACGTAAGTTAAATACCAATGAGTATACATACAATGCGCGTTTAGGATACATCTCTGTTAACCAGGCATTGAATACAAATGAAGTATTGGCTGTTGCTTATGAGTATACAGTAGGTGGTCAAGTGTATCGTGTTGGAGAATTGACTACATCAGGAGTTGAGCCTCCAAAAGTTTTAATGTTGAAATTATTAAAAGCGCGTATCACAAATACGAAGCTTCCTTTGTGGGATTTGATGATGAAGAACGTTTATGCGTTAGGTGGATTTCAAATCGATAAAAAAGATTTTAAACTGAACGTATTGTTTTATGTGGATACAATTGGTAACCGTTTAAATTATATTCCAGTCACGCCATCTGAACCTAACGTGTATGCGAAAGCGTTAAATCGTTTGTTTAATCTTGATAAGTTAAATGTCAATAATGACCCTCGTCCTGATGGCGAATACGATTTTATTGAAGGGGTAACAATAAACAGTAATAGCGGACGAATTATTTTCCCGGTACGTGAACCATTTGGTTCCTATTTGAGAAGTCAGTTTGTGAGTCAGACTAACGCCGACGTATATGCCTACGATGTGTTGTATGATTCCACTAAGGTTGTTGCATTACAATTTCCGGAGAAAAATAAATACAGCTTAAAAGGAAGTTACTCGAGTAAGTTTGGTTCTGATATTCCTTTGAACCAATTAAATATTCCAGAAGGATCAGTAAAGGTTACTGCTGGAGGAATACCATTAACAGAAAATATTGACTATACAGTCGACTATAACTTAGGTCGTGTGAAAATCATTAATCAGAGTATTTTAAATTCTGGTCAGGCAATTAATATTTCTCTTGAGAGTAATTCACTCTTCAGTATTCAGTCGAAGACGTTATTTGGATCTCGTTTCGATTATGTCGTGAATAAAGATTTAGTAGTTGGTGGTACTATCATGCGTTTAAATGAGCGACCAATTACACAGAAAGTAAATTTTGGTGATGAGCCAATTGCAAATACAATCTGGGGAGTTGATGGAACATGGAAGCGTGAGTCGAGATGGTTAACGAAGGTGATTGATAAATTACCAGGTATTTCTACAAAAACACCTTCGCAAATTACGGTTAGTGGTGAATTCGCTGATTTGATTCCAGGTAATAGTAAAGCAATTGGCAAGAATGGTACAGCTTACATTGATGATTTTGAAGGTAGTCAAACAACTATCGATTTAAAGACGAACGTAGGTGCATGGACGTTATCTTCAACGCCGCAAAGTCGTTTTGCAGAAGCAAGGCTTGATTCCGTTACTACAGCTTATGGATTTAATAGAGGTAAGTTTTCTTGGTATATCATCGATCCATTATTCTACAGAAATCAAAGTGGTGTAACGCCAGCTCACATCAACAATAACGATATCTCTAATCACCTTGTTCGTCAGATTCCAGAAAAAGAGATTTTCCCTAACAAAGAGGCGCCTCAAGGCCAAACCGTAATTCTTCCGGTGATGAATATGTCCTTCTATCCTGATGAAAGAGGACCTTATAACTACGACGTATTACCGTCATCTTATTCTTCTGGAGTAGATGCCGATGGTAAATTATTAGATCCTGCTACACGTTGGGGAGGAATTATGCGTCGTATCGAGTCTACCGACTTTAACGCAGCTAATATTGAATTTATTCAGTTCTGGATGATGGATCCTTTTAATTCCAACAGCCAAAATACAACGGGTGGTGATTTATATTTTAATCTTGGAAATGTAAGCGAGGATATTTTGAAAGATGGTAAACTCGAGTACGAAAACGGTTTATCTTCAACAGGTGATACATCCACTGCGAATAAAACTGTATGGGGTTTCACACCTAAAACACAACCACCGATTATTTATGCGTTCGATAATAATCCTGATTCGCGACAATATCAAGACGTTGGTTTAGATGGTGTACGTAATGGTCAAGAGTCGATTATTTTCCAAGATTATCTAAGTGCGTTAAGTACGAATGTTTCGCCAACTGCATATCAGCAGGCATCATCAGATCCTTCGTCAGATAACTATCATTACTATCGTGGAACGGATTATGACAATGCACAAAAAAGTATCCTCGATCGATATAAAGAGTATAGTCATCCCGACGGAAACTCGCCTACAGATAATCAAACAACAGAATCTTATTCTACCTCTGCTACTACAATTCCAGATGTGGAGGACGTAAATAAAGATTTTAATCAGGAAGGTTCAGAGCAGTTTTATGAATATCGTGTTTCTCTTCGTCCTGGTGAAATGGAAGTAGGAAAGAATTTTATTGTAGATAAGATTACTCGTAATGTTTCTTTACCTAATTCAACTAATGCGGATATTACTTGGTATCAATTTAAGATTCCTATTCGTGATGTTCAAGGAGCTAATCCCAATGTAACAAAGTATGGCGATATTGAAGACTTCAATACAATCAGTTTCATAAGAACATTTATGACGGGCTTCAATGAGCCGATGACACTTCGCTTTGCTAAGCTTGAATTTCTACGTGGAGAATGGCGTAAATACGCATACGATATGCACACTGCAGGTGAAGTGATTCCAGGGGATCCGAATTTAGGATCGTTTGACATTTCTTCAGTAAGTATTGAAGAGAATGGCGCTAGAACACCAATTCCATATGTTTTACCTCCGGATATTCAGCGTGAAACTAATATAGGTTCAACAACTCTTCAACGATTGAATGAGCAGTCGCTTTCATTAAGAGTTTGTGATTTGGAAGATGGGGACGCTCGCGCTGCATTTAAAAACTTAGGTCTTGATTTACGTGCTTATAAGCGAATAAAAATGTTTATCCACGCGGAATCGTTTGGTGCAGCAGATGATTTGCAGGATGATGACTTGACGGTATTTGTGAGAATGGGTAATGATTTTACAGAAAATTATTACGAATACGAAGTGCCGTTAAAGAAAACAGCATGGGGAGCAACTGATCAATATGCTATTTGGCCGATCGCAAATAATATTGATCTCGAATTAGACAAGTTTATTAATTTAAAGTTGTCTCGTAATACAGTAATTGATAACTCAGGAGGAGCAATCAATATTACAAGTCTTTATTCTGAAAAAGATGAAGGTGGAAAAAACATATTATCAATTAAAGGTAATCCTTCGTTAAGTAGTGTTCGTACCATTATGATTGGTGTTCGTAATCCAAAACGTGATCCTTCAAATCCTAACGGCGACGATGGTACGTCGAAATGTGCAGAGATATGGGTGAATGAATTACGTTTAACGGATTTTGATCGCAAAGGGGGATGGGCTGCTACAGGGCGTGTAACCGCAAAGCTTGCTGATATTGGTAATGTAGCTTTAACAGGAACTCATAAGTCGGTAGGATTTGGAACATTGGAGCAGAAGGTAAGTGAGCGTCGTAGAAGTGCGGAGACATCTTTCAACGCTACATCTACATTGTATCTTGGTAAATTCTTACCTGAGAAAGCAAACCTCGATATTCCGATGTATGTCAACTATGGTACTGTTGTAAATAATCCGCAGTTTGATCCATTAGATCAAGACGTTCCTTTTGCAGATGCTTTAGAGAACAACCAAACTGCTGCTGAGAAAAAAGAATTTAAAAAGCGTTCACAAGATTATACGCGAACGAAAGGAATCAACTTTACCAACGTAAAGAAGAATAGAAGTGGTAGTGCAAAAGCTAAAGTGTATGATATTGAAAACTTCAATTTCACCTATGGCTATGATGAAGTATTTCATCGCGATATCAACATAGAGTATGATATTATCAAAACGCATAAAGGTGCGATTGGATATAATTATAATACAACACCTAAGTATATTACTCCATTCTCGAAAGTAACTTTTTTAAATTCGAAATATTTAAAGCTCATAAAAGATTTAAATATAAATCTTGTTCCAACGAGTATGAATTTCCGTATGGATGTTCAGCGTGTATACGGCGAAAAGTTATATCGTAATAATACTGGCTATGCAGATATTGTACGTGATACTTTCTTCAATAAAAATTTCGACATGCGTCGTGTGTACGATTTCAAGTATGATATCACGAAGTCAATTAAACTTGATTTTAATGCAAACAATTATGGTGTAATTGATGAGCCTGAAGGACGTATCGACTCGCAAGAAGATAAAGACTCCATCAAGAGTAATATTTTCGGAAAGAATTTCTTCTTGGGTAGAAATAAACAATACACACAAGCAGGTAATGTTTCTTATCAGGTTCCTTTGAATAAATTCCCTCTTACTGATTGGGTTTCTGTAAATGTTAAATACGGATTTAATTATAGCTGGCAGTCTGGGCAATTTGTTCAGAATGCAACAACCGGTGCATTTGGTGTTGATACCCGAACAGGAAATACCATTCAAAATTCAAATACCAAACAGGTGAATGGAAATTTTGTATTGACTACACTTTACAATAAAGTTCCATTCTTAAAGAAAATTAATTCACCTAAACCTCCTAAGAAGCCGGGTGTTAAAAACGAGCCACCTAAAAATCCAAAGGATACAATACCTGGAATGAAAGCTCCTAAAGTAAAACAGCCTAAGGCTATTCCTGATGGTGTTCGTTTTATAGGTAAAATGATTATGGGTGTTCGTTCTGTTGGGTTTACTTATAGCGAGACTAACGGTACTGTATTACCGGGATATTCTAATTATGCGCAATTGTTAGGTCAGGATTTAGATCGTAATTCACCTGGATTCGGATTTGCATTCGGTTCGCAACAAGATATTCGTCCGCAGGCGGTAAATGGAAATTGGATTACAACTGATACTAGTTTGAATAATTCGTTTGCTCGTAATTACAATGAGAATTTTACAGGAAGAAGTTCGATAGAACCATTTGATGGATTTAAAATTGAGTTGAATGCTACTCGTCAGTATACTCGCAATAATTCTGAGTTTTTCCGTTGGAATGGTTCTCGATTTGATTCGCAAAGTGTGACGGAAACAGGAAACTTTAGTATTTCAACTATTTCAATTAATACTGCATTTGTAAAGGATGATCCAACTACTTACTCAAATGCGGTCTTTGAAGAGTTTTCAAAAAATCGTAAAATAATTTCTGAGCGATTAGCAGGGTTAAATCCTAATTCAATTGGCTTTGCAGCACCGGATACATTCGGAATTATTTACAACGACGGATATAGTGGAACACAACAAGAAGTATTAACGTTGGCCTTTATTTCAGCTTACACAGGCAAATCTCCAAACGATGTTAAACTAAGTCCATTTTCTAAAATTCCATTGCCTAACTGGCGTGTAACATATGATGGATTAGGTAAATTGCCTTTATTCAAAAAGGTGTTTAACAATGTTAGTTTAACGCATAGTTATCGTTCGACATTCAATGTTAATAGTTATAATAGAAACTTAAATTATGTTGATGGTAAATATCAAACTGCAAAAGATATTAGTGGCAACTTTATTCCATCTCGTGAATTCGGTCAGGTTTCTTTAGTAGAACAATTTGCTCCACTAATTGGCGTTGATGTTACCTGGAAAAATAATATTCAAACAAGAGCTGAATTTAAGCGCGACAGAAACGTGTCATTGACGTATGCAGGTGTGCAGGTTACAGAAGTAAAAGGAAATGAAATCACTTTAGGTTTCGGATACCGCTTGCCTAAATTCAAATTGCCTTTTAATTTATCGAAGAAAGTTTCTGGTAATGGACTTAATTTAACTGCTGATTTTAGCGCAAGAAGAAATTCAACGATTATCCGTCGATTGTTAGAAGGTGTTAATCAGCCAACAGCTGGATTAAATGTATATTCTATTAAAGCTGCTGCCGATTATGCTGTTAGTGATAAATTAAATATGCGATTCTTCTACGAGCAAACCATTAATACTCCAGTTATCTCAACATCTTATCCAACATCAAATATTAATACAGGAATCGAAATTCGTTTCTCATTATCACAATAAAAATTAAATTTGTAAAAAATTAAACCATTATGAATATTCCTTCAGAATTAAAGTACACAAAAGATCATGAGTGGGTTCGCGTTGATGGCGATATCGCTACTATCGGAATTACAGATTTTGCTCAAAGCGAATTGGGCGACATCGTTTATGTAGAAATTGAAACAGTAGGTGAGTCTGTAGATCAAGAGGCTGTCTTCGGAACTGTAGAAGCAGTTAAAACTGTTTCTGATTTGTTCATGCCTTTGACAGGTGAAGTTTTAGAACTGAATGATGCATTAGAAGGCAATCCTGAATTAGTAAATTCTGATCCTTATGGCGATGGTTGGATGGTAAAAGTGAAAATTGCTGATGCTTCTCAACTAAATGATTTGTTAGATGCTGCTGCTTACGGTGCTTTAATCGGCGCGTAATTATAAAGTACTTTTTAAGAGAGGCTCGGATTATCCGAGCCTCTCTTGTTTTTGATAAAAGCTTCATTATTAACAATGAATGTACAGTTAAACAATTTATTTTACCTCTTAAATAAACTAATTGGTCATTGTTAAAAATTTTTATAGTTGGTCGGATATAATTTATAAAATGTATTTATATTCAAATAATAAATTGTAAATTGCCTAAATGCCTATTGAGATTTCTACATTTTCAATTTTGCTGGTCGATGATCATCCATTTTATCGACGTGGAGTGGCATCTGCAATCAAGGATATTTGGGAAAGTGTAGTAGTACATTATGCTTCAGATTTTGTAGAGTCGTGCGAGAAGCTTTCAAAAGTTAATATTGATATTGTAATTACAGAGATTGATTTATCTCCACAGAATGGAATCGAATTAATCAAAGGAATCAAACAACATTATCCTGATATTAAAATAATCGTATTAACGCATCACAAAGATGAAGACCATATTTTAAAAGTTTACAATTTAGGTGTTGATGGTTATCTTGATAAATCCGTTAATCAGATGGAGCTCGCAAGAGCAATTAATAAAGTACTTAATGGTGAACGATATTATTCACGACAAAACAATGAGCTTGTACATGCACGCATTAAAATGTTTAAGTCGCTGAAAGGAGATGATGTTTATCAAAAACTACTTTACCACAAAAATTATATTGAGATTGTTTTTTTAATGGCTAACGGATTTAAAAATAAAAGCATTGCTGAAATTTTATATTTATCGGATAGAACAACGAGCGTTCATCGTTCAGAGATTTATAAAATCATTGGCTGTCAGACCTCACTCGAATTAGTTTTATGGGCGATAGAAAAAGGAATTAAAAATGATCCTGAGTTGATGGTTAGATTTGATAAAATCTTAGCTAATAAAGTGAATGTAAATTAGTGAGAGAAGATAAATGATTTTCTCATTTTTCTTCCTTCTATTTTTCTTGAAGATGCAGCCACCACTTTCCCAAATCCATAGCCTATCCCAAATGCGAGCGGATAATCTCCTGCCCAATGCACTCCGTTGTTGAGCATAGAAAATGCTACTAATCCACCAATTGCATATCCAACAGGTTTAATCCATTTTTTCTCAGGATAGTTTTCTGATAAAACAGTTACTGCACAAATTACTGTTGCTAAATGCCCAGATGGAAATGCATCATAAGAGGGAGTGTTTTTTTGATAATCCATAAAAGGCGGGAAGGGCGTCCATTTACCTCCAGGTTGCGTTGAACGTATTGGAGTTTGTCTTCCTGTTATTCGCTTTACTACTTGCGTAGCAATGCCCATGGCAATAAATGATTCTGTCAATTGGGAAGCAGTGCTAACGGCTCTTATATCATGGTGACGAATTCCATAATAAAAAATACCGCCTCCAAGTAATAATGCAGGATAACCTTGTCCAAGAGTATAAAATACAGTGTTTAGATTTTGCGGTATACTGATAATATTTACACTTTGTCCTTGAAGCTTCGGTGCAAAAACATTATTGTATGAGCTGCTTCTCGATAGATTTATACGATCACAAAATCGTTGTGTCTCATTGGTGATAGCCTGATCATTATTAATTAAAATAGCAGATGTTAAAGCAATTGTGAAAAGCCCTGGCAAACTTTTTTTATTGAATGAATACTTACAAAAGCCCCAAAGGTCTTTAGGAACTTTAGTTGCAAAGTCAAATAATTTTGGTTGATTATACGTTAATGTCATTCCGTTTTTCAAATGGTATTGGGTTTCCCATTCTTTATATGGAACATGCTGCTTTGTAGAATCTGTAGGTTCAGATGCAAAGCAAAAAACAGTAGAAAATAATATAAGCAGTGAAAGTAAAATTGATTTCATTCAGATGGATTACTAAGTGAATCAAAAGTATAAAATACCTTTATTGAACAAAAGCCAATTTTCAAATTAATTGCAGTCCTTCGCACTAATCATTTTCACCCGTTCAGCATTTACAAGTAAACTCGCATGCTTCTCAAGCGAAAATATTTTTTCAAAAATGCAAGTGAATTAGCGGAGACAGCGAGATTTGCTTGGCACATCTCGTGATGGGGGATGCTTCAAATAAGCATAAAATGCGCTTTGCACATTTATTTTTTTTCTCCATATAATCGCTCAAATAAATTTGGCGATACCTGTCAAAAAAATAGAAAACTTGCTTATGCTTATTTGGCGGAGACGGCGAGATTTGCTTTGCACTTCTCGTTAAGGTGGAGAAGCTTAATTCACTTGCAGTGCTTCGCACTTATCATTTTCACCTGATCAGCATTTGCAAGTAAACTTGCATGCTTCTCATGCGAAAATATTTTTTTC
>CAINEC010000066.1 GCA_903847585.1 uncultured Bacteroidota bacterium | reverse complement strand
ACTTTTTGTACATCATTCGACTGCTCTTTGAATTGCTTTGCAGCAGGAATAGCCTTATTTCCTTTCGCTAAATGCTGTTTGTTCATTAATGAAACAACAGAAGCATTATTTGATGGACCATAATAATCGATATAGTGATTATAGTCAAATACTCCTTTCAACATAGTTACTAATTCATCCGCCTTTAACGCCTTTAATTGCGTTTCACTTACAACATTAGTTGAAGGTGACTGTGAGCCGAACTTAGCAAAGTTCTGCATCTGACCAAGAATTACATTCTTGTTAAGTTTAGCATTCGAGCGACGTTTTAAAATATCTTCTACCAAATTATTTAATGCTTGCTCATCTGCTACCGGATTATTCAATAGCTGTTCAAACAATGCTAATGCTGCATTTAAATTTTCATTTAATCCGTTCACATTAAAAGTGATTTCATCTTCCGAAGATCGTGCGCTATAGTCACAACCTATCTTATAAAACTCTTCTTTTAAATCAGCACTTTTGTATTTACCAGCACCTAAATATTTGAAGTACTCTGTTACAACGCTCCACTTCGGATCGTGATTAGTCCCCATAGGAATAGTATAGTTTAAATCGAAGGTTCCGTTTTCTTTATTTTCTACAGAGTAAACAGCAACACCAGTTTTTAATTTGCCTGACTTAATTGTCGTAGCATAATCAACAAATACCGGTTGAATAGAAGGAGCTTTTTTATTTACTACTGATTTTAAAAACTCACTTTGAACATCGTTATTCATTTTAACAGGAGTGATAGCTGGCTTCACCACTTTTACCACATCTTTGTCTTCTCCTGTTCTCTTGTAAACCACCACATAATTATCACCGTACCAATCACGCACAAACTGAACGATCTGTGCTTTATTGATCTTAGCTAAACGGTCTAAACGCTCCACTGCCGAACGATAACTTACTCCCGTAACTTCCACATCAATCATATCCATTGTACGGTTGTTATTGTCTTCATAACGTTTCGCTAAATCCAGTTTCATGTTTGAAACAATCGCAGGAATTAACCAATCAGGGAAGTTTCCTAATTTGATTTCCATAATCTGATTGAGGATAAGTCCTTTTAATTCTTCCAACGATTGTCCTTCACGTGGGCGACCTGATAAGAAATGAATGGAATAGTCTTTCATCACTTCAACCGAGCTTCCAGCACCAATCGCCTTTTGCGCGTTGTTCAGATTTAAGTCTAATAAACCAGCCTGACCATTTGACAAAATCATGTCTACCATTGTCAGTACATCCACATCGGCAGATGCAGCACCTGGGAATCTAAAACCTAAAGTTATACTTTCAGCATCTGGTCCATAAATCTCTTTTACAATTGGTTGCTTAATTAATTTTTCTGAAGGAGGATTGTAGGCTGGAACATCTTTAGCCTTCATCTGGCCAAATGTTTCATTAATAATTTTAATCGCTTGATCAGGATCAAAGTCGCCACTTAAAGCGATTACCATGTTGTTTGGAACATAGTACGTATTGAAATACTTTTTAATGGCGGTGATTGATGGATTCTTCAAATGCTCAATCGTTCCGATCGTTGTTTGCGTTCCGTATTGATGCGTTGGAAATAAACCAGCATATAAAGCTTCGAAAACTTTACGACCGTCATTATCTAAACCACGGTTCTTCTCTTCATAAACAGCTTCTAATTCGGTATGGAATAATCGCATCTGAGGATTACGAAAACGCTCTACTTCCACCTGAAAGAAATTTTCTAATTGGTTAGAAGGAACATTATTCACATATACCGTTTGCTCGTTGGATGTAAATGCATTCACTCCATTTACTCCTAACGCAGCCATCATTTTATCGAACTCATTTGGAATTGCATACTGCGCTGCTACTCCAGAAACTGAATCGATGCGATGATAAATTTCTTGTCTCTTAAGAGGATCTTTTGTCGCTCCATATAATTCATAAAGCGCTTCGATGCTATCAAGTAAAGGAGCTTCCATCGAATAATTCTGCGTTCCGTATTTGTCGCTTCCCTTAAAAAGCATATGCTCTAAATAGTGGGCAAGACCGGTATGGTCAACTGGATCGAATTTGCTTCCAGCCTTCACTCCAATCATCGACTGGAAGCGTGGAGCATCTTTATAAACGGAAAGATATACCTTTAAACCATTCTCAAGGGTATAAATTCGTGCATGTAATGGATCGCCTGGGACAGTATCGTAAGTTAACTTATTCTGGGCATAACCTACTAAAGACGAAACGATTAAAATACTAATAAGGGCTAATCTGTTTTTCATTGTTATAAAATTTTCCTCAAATGTAGTAGTTTGCCAATTATAACTTTGTTAAATAATTTGATTACCGAAGTATTTTTTTGATTTTTGTAAGGTAATGAAAGCCGCTTCCACTAAGATATTAATTGCATTGACCGTTTTATTGCTAAAGACAACTTTGTCTTGGGGTTCCGATTTTAATTATGTCGATACCTGCTATTCATCGGTAACTACTTTTAACCTAATCAGCATTCCTCCCGACTCTGTTCGATGGGATTTTGGAGACATTAATAGTGGTATTGCCAATTTTGCTTCTGGTCCGTTTGCGACGCATATTTTTAGTAATCCAACTTCTTATACAGTAACAATGATTGCCTATACAGGTGGCATCGGAGATACCTGCAGAAAAACGATTCAGATTTTGAATAGTCCGCAGCCAAACTTAGGGAGTAATTTTAATTTATGTGAAGGAACAACGCAATTATTAAATCCAGGGAGCTTTACGGGGGTGGTCAATTATTTATGGAGCGATGGAAGTACGGGAATTAACTATGTAGTTGATAGCACAGAGCAGGTAATTGTAACAGTAACTGATGCACAGGGTTGTGTAGGAATTGATACCGTTGATGCAACGTGGATTCAAATTCCTGATGTTAATTTAGGTGCAAATGCATCCTATTGCGATGGACAAACGATTAATCTAAATGCATTCTGGCCGAATGCAACTTACCTATGGCAAGACGGTACTACGAATTCAAGTTTGGTTGCTACTACTACAGGAACCTATATTGCGGAGGTGACAGTTGCTGGTTGTACGGGAACTGATCAGGTGGATTTGATTTTT
>CAINEC010000065.1 GCA_903847585.1 uncultured Bacteroidota bacterium | reverse complement strand
GGCGTAGAAGGCGAACTTCAGTTTTAATTATTTCGAGTACTGTTTATTGATCTCAGCATCCGAAGGTAATTCAGTTGAGTTATCACTCGATAATTTTGTCCACACCATATACTTTCCAGAACCCTTGCAAGCATATCCCACAATAGTATCGTTAGGTGCAAAATTAAGTCGCTGAAAAATTCTCCATCGCTTGTCCTTTTCCTGAACGCCTACTTTTAAATCTAGTTTTTCTGTGTACGTATTTTTAAGATATACACGATAAGTTCCTTTTGACTCTATACATTGCAGGCATGACTTCCCCCATTCCGACTTATACTTAACGATGTATTTAGCCAAATCATCCTCTTCTAAAAACGCTGAAGAAAACAGTCCGCCGATTAACACAAATACTAAAAACAAAATTTTCTTCACTACTTACAATGATTGTTTTTTAAAATAATAATTGCTTCCTCGTTGCCCATTTTTTTTGAATAACTCCAATCCATACAAGCTCCCTCAAAATCACCTTGCGCTTTTTTCACAAAACCACGATTATTATAAGCTTCGTAATTACCCGCATCAAACATAAGGACTTTATTAAAATCATTCATTGCAAGGTCATATTTTTTCAACTTCGAGTAAGCACTTCCTCGCGACAAATAAGCTTGAACATGGGCACTATCAAAATTTAAAACTGTATTATAATCGCCTAACTCTCCTTCGTAATCACTAACACTTCCCTTAATGAATCCCCTTTTTATGTAGGCATTGTAATTTAGCGTATCAAAAGCTAACGCTTGATCCAGTAATTTAATTGCTTCTTGTGGGTGACTTAAACGAAATTGCGTCATGGCCTTATTGTAAAACTCGTTCGACTTAGCTTTATCTTGAGCAAGGCCAGCGTGAAAAATCACCATTAAAAAAAGTAAGACTGCAATTCTTAATTTCATTGACTTCATTTAAAAAAGAAAGGCCGCCAAATGACGACCTTTCAACATATTTAAAACTTATTACTTATCGATACTGATTAATTCAACTTCGAAAATCAAAGCTGTATTAGGTCCAATTTTACCACCTGCACCTCTCTCGCCATATGCTAAGTTTGAAGGCAAGTAAAGCATCCATTTAGAACCAACAGGCATTAATTGCAAAGCTTCTGTCCATCCTGGAATTACTCCAGTTACAGGGAATGAAGCCGGCTGACCACGATCAACTGAACTATCGAATACAGTTCCGTCGATTAATGTTCCATGGTAATGAGCTGTAATTTTATCATTTAATGTTGGCTTTACACCAGTTCCCATTTTAACTACTTTATATTGTAATCCACTAGCTGTAGTAAAAACTCCTTCTTTCTTCTTATTATCTTCTAAGAAAGTTTTTCCTTTTGATTCGTTAGCTGCACCTTTTTCTTTTTCCTTACCCATCATATAAGTTTGGATAGCTCCTTCGCAAGCTTGAACTGTCATAGCTGGCTTGTTAGCGAAGAAATCCTTCATTCCCTGAGCCATGATATCTACATTCACGTCATCTAAATTACCTTGCTTCAAATTGTTTGCGATCGATACGCCAAGGCTGTAGCTAAT
>CAINEC010000064.1 GCA_903847585.1 uncultured Bacteroidota bacterium | reverse complement strand
CAATTTTTGAAAGAATCCCTCACACGCAAGTATGGCGAAGAATGGTACAAAGAATTAACATTAGCTGCTGAAATGTGGAAGGAAGAGAAGGGGAAGTAAGAAGGGGTCACTCAAACTCCACACTACTTACCGTTTTTTCTAATACATCAATTATATATTCTTTTTGATCAATGTAGCCATTCATTTTAAATTCGTATAAATAATTGCTTTTGTTGTTTTTCATTAAGTAATACATTACATTAACTACTGTCCCATTGTTACAACTTATTTTACGATAAAAGGTGTGATTGTCTTTAACATATTTTCCTGAACTTAATATTTTATAATCCTCCATCGCGTTATCAGGTTTTTCATATGCGGTATAATCAAAAAAAGCTGTATCGATACTGATTGGGTCATCTGCAGTATATTTTGAAACAGAGATCATGTAGTGGTCATCGTTTTTATTGCAAACACCAAAATATATGGTGTTATGATTTATTGATTTAACAACGTTAAATAAATCTGGAGCCGAATCGATTTTTAGCGGACAATCAAACGACAATTGATTTTTTATTTGGTATGAGTTGGGTTTAAGATTACAGCTTGTTGTGTAAATAAAAAATAGTAGTAGTCCGAATAAGTTAAAAATATTTTTCATGTGGTATAAATATTAATGTTCTAAAATATTAAATAAATCTATCGGGGCTCTTCAATGTTAAAATACGCAGATTGTTTTTTTTTGATACTTTTAAACGCTGTTGTTAGTTGAAAATAATATGAGAAAATTATTATTGTTTATCTTTTGTTGTGGTTTTATTTCATGTAGGTCCCCGAAATATGAATTTGTAATTCACTATTCTAAAACTATTGAGGATTATACAGTCGTAAGCGTTGAATCAATCAAAATGATGCATCAAGACACTTTAGAAGCAATGAGGAAATTTAAGAACACAACCAATTATAAAAAATATGCTCCAGAGTCCGACTCAATATGGATCGACTCTTATTTGATAAAGAAATAAAAAATCAAAAGCAGCCTTTCAGTCTGCAAGCAAAAAAGTTTATTGCTCACTCAAGCAAGCTTAGTTCGCGCAAACATTTTTTTCTTGGCTTCGCCTTTTTGATTTTTTGCTTACTGGTGCACCCGGCGGGATTAACTGCGTTCTTCCCACCTAGCCAAGTGGGAAATAAAAAATCAAAATCAAACTTTCAGTCTGAAAGAAACAAACCTTTATGCTCATTTATGCAAGCATAATTCGCAACAGCTTTATTTCTTGACTACGTCCTTTTGATTTTTTGCTTACTGGTGCACCCGGCGGGATTCGAACCCACAACCAACAGAACCGGAATCTGCCATTCTATCCAATTAAACTACGGGTGCAATTTATCAAAGCATAAAAAATGCTTTTGAAATGTAATTACAAAAGTAGTTAATCTGATAAACGAAAAGAAAATTAGAAATTGATTAGTTAATCTTATTCTTTGAATAATCGTAAGCAATAGCACCAATCTTTCCAATTAGCGCAGCTTCTTGTGCAGTATCCTTTCCGTTTGTTAAAACAGTAATTAGGTAAGGATTTTCATTGTTGTAAAAAATTGCTGTTTCGTGCATTTGATTCGCATCGGGATAAAAACGCTCGCCAAATTTATGAGCCACTTTTAAATCTTTTTCTCCTATATTTCTTAGCAATCCACCATGATAAACAGATTCAGTTAGTAAGGATAATGCAAATTCTGAGTTTCTATTTGTTAATACAGAAGAGTTATACAGTAATCTTAAAAAACGACTACATTGATCACTTGTTAAAGTGTAGTCGCTAGCTTTAGGGTCAGGTAAGGGCAGTCCAATATCAGAGAAAAATAATTTATAATCATTAAACTCAATAAAGGAGTTAAGATGTGCTGTTGCATTATTGTTCGAATATTTAATCATGAAAGTGATTAATTCCTTTACAGAATATTCTTTTCCTAATGTCAACTGCGGGCCTTCTTGAGTTTGGACATTGTCGCCGGTTAAACTTTTTTCGACTAATATTTTTTGATTTAACCAACCTGGCTTTACTTCATCAACATGCAAGTGATACATCATTGTTACTAATTTCATGATGCTGGCCATTGAGTATTGCTCACTTCCATTTATAGAAATCCATCTTCCTGAATTTAAGTCGCGAAAGTAAACGGAAACAGTGCTAACACCTCCTGTGGTACTTGTTGCGTTAATAGCCTCAATTATGTTACTTTTTAAATCAAGAAAATCAGCACTTTCACTAGGGCTATCTGCCATTAATAATGGTCTTGTAAATTCGCCATGGCGACTAGATCGATAACGAATTATTCCGCAGTCTTTGTCTAAGGCATTTAATTCGTCAGATTTTTTTTGAGATGATTTAAATGCACAAATGGAAAGCAATGACCCCGCGCTAAAAAATGCTATAATCACTAAAACGAGCCATAAAGGAACAGATGTTTTTAGTAGTTTCATAAGTATTCGCTAATCGCTATCGTATATTAATTTAACAAAACACCACTGCACTTGAAATCAATAATTGTTACTAAAAGCTAACCTATTTTTAAAGATGGTTTGCTTTTTACACCCGAACTTGGAACATTAAGGATTTGTTGAAAAGAATAAAACTAAGTACCCGGGATCGGGGTCGAACCGATATGATATTGCTATCACTGGTGTTTGAGACCAGCGCGTCTACCAATTCCGCCACCCGGGCAGTTTGTCATTTTATCCTCTCACATAAAATTAAGTTGGTGTCGTACTTTTTACTTGTGTTTGGTAACATAAGGGGACATCCTCACATTTCGACTTTGTCAATTTTAACCATTCAGAGGGTTGGTTAAAACATTGACAACCAATTAATTTTTTTCTTCTATTTGTTTTGGGACTGCTAAATTAGCTAAATTCATAAGCCTAACCAAATGTTTTTTACCATTAGTGGTTAAACATTTGAATGCAAGTGCGAAATAAGTACAAACCAATTTTAAAAATTTCTTTGAGGATTTTAACAATTGATTGTGAATTCGCTTTGACTTAAGCTATATTTTTCTTTTCTTTGCATCCCTAAAAAATCTAGCCCACATCAACTTATGGCACGTCAGGTTAAAATATTTGGTGGTACTGCATCGAAGTATCTTGCAGAACAAATCGCAAGTCATTATGGCGCCGAATTGGGTGATTTGCAAGTTGTTAGATTTAGTGATGGAGAGTTTTCTCCTTCTTTTGATGAGAGTGTACGTGGCTGTGATGTGTTCATTATCCAAAGTACTTTTTCGCCTACAGATAATTTATTTGAGTTGTTACTATTAATTGATGCTGCTAAAAGAGCATCTGCACATTATATTACTGCGGTTATCCCTTATTTCGGCTTTGCGAGAAGTGATCGTAAGGATAAACCAAGGGTGGCTATTGCTTCTAAATTGGTTGCCAATTTACTTACAGCAGCTGGTGTTACCCGCATTATGACAATGGATTTACATGCACCTCAAATCCAAGGATTTTTTGATGTGCCCGTAGATCATATGGATGCTTCAGCGATTTTTGTCCCTTATATCAAGAGTTTAGATTTGCCAAATATGCTTATTTGTGCACCTGATATGGGAGGAGTTCATCGCGCTCGTACGTATGCTTCTTACTTTAATGCTGATATGGCAATTATTGACAAGCATCGTAAAAGAGCCAATGAAATAGAGAGTATGACAGTAATTGGAGATGTGAAGGGGAGAGATGTAATATTAGTGGATGATATTATCGATACTGCTGGTACTTTAACAAAGGCTGCAGGATTATTAATTGATTCAGGAGCTGCATCAGTTCGTGCATTCTGTACGCATCCAGTATTAAGTGGTGCTGCATACGAAAGAGTAGAGAATTCACATCTAACGGAATTAGTAGTTTGCGATACAATTCCACTTAAAAAAGAATCAGCAAAAATTAAACAATTATCTACATCAGCTTTGTTTGCAAAAGCAATTCAGCGAGTGTATGCATATGAGTCTATAAGTTCACTATTTGTAAAAGAATAATTATTACCCAAATGAAAACGATTGAAATTAATGGAGCAAAGCGCGCGAACATCTCTAAACAAGAGGTAAAAAGCCTTCGTGGTAGCGAAATGGTTCCATGTGTACTTTATGGTGGAGAAGAACAAGTTCATTTCTCTACTGATTTATCATCTTTCAAAGGACTAGTTTACACTCCTGATGTTCACATGGTGAAATTATCAGTTGATGGAAAAGAGTATCAATGTGTAATTCAGGATGTTCAGTATCATCCTGTAACTGATGTTATCATTCATGCTGATTTCCTTCAGGTATTTGATAACAAGCCAGTAACGATGAGTATTCCGGTTAAATTAACAGGTGCTTCTGAAGGTGTTAAAATGGGAGGTAAATTGGTAACGAAGTATCGCCGTTTAAAGGTTAAAGCTTTACCAGCTAACTTGCCTGATTTTATTTCAGTAGATATTTCTCCTATGAAAATAGGTGATTCAATTCGTGTTCGCGATTTGAATTTATCAGAAGTAACTTTATTAGAGTCTCCAGCTAACGTAATTGTAAGCGTAAACATGACTCGTAATGTTTCTGCTGAAGCAGCTGAAGCATCTAAGAAATAATATAGCTTCATAGCATAGCAATAGAGGGGTGCCCCAAGCGCTCCTCTATTCGTATTTTTACTGAATTATGAAATATTTAATAGCAGGTTTAGGAAATATTGGTCCCGATTATGTCCACACTCGACATAACATTGGTTTTGATGTTGCTGATGCATTAGCTAAATCCTTGTCCACTGATTTTTCTTCAGGGAAAAAGGTGTGGGTTGCAGAAGGTAAATTAAAAGGTCGTCAGGTGCATATTATTAAGCCTACCACTTACATGAATCTAAGTGGTGAGGCCATTCGATATTGGCTTCAAGAGCTAAAGATTCCTAAAGAAAATCTGTTGGTAGTAACCGATGATCTTGCGCTTCCTTTTGGAACGTTAAGAATGAAACCATCTGGAGGTGCAGCAGGGCATAATGGATTAACTAATATCATCGAATACTTACAGACTGAACAGTTTGCTCGCTTGCGATTTGGGATAGGTAATAATTATCCTAAAGGTAAACAGGTCGATTATGTGCTTGGACATTGGACAACAACTGAGAGTGCCGATCTGGTCCCTCGAGTAGAAATAGCAGTAGAAATGATAAAGAGTTTTGTTAGCGCAGGACTCGCACTTACCATGAATACTTACAATAATAAATAACGGCAAGGTTATTGCTTTGGGCCGCGAACTAAAAATTCAGAAATTATGAAAACAACACATTACCTAGCAACCATCCTGTTCTTTTGCGTTTTTTCAATCAGCTCTTTTGGTCAAACAGACGATAATACAAGAATCAGCAATCCAATTAGTGAGATATCAATCTATCCACAACCATCTAACGGAATTATCAATATAAAATTATCTGAAACACAAAACGAAAATCCAATCGTTGCTGTATTCGACTTATTGGGGAATAAGGTAGCAGAAATTGAAGCTGAACATGTAAATGGAAATGTGTACGTGATAAATCTCGAAGATAAAAAAGCAGGATATTACTTCTTGAAAATTCAAACTGACAATGTTTTAGTTTCTCGAAGGATAACAATCAAATAAATAAAAAGCGACAATTTCTTGTCGCTTTTTTTATGCTTATATTTTTATTCCGAGTTCTTTTAATTGCTCATCGTGAATGGCTGACGGTGCATCTATCATTACATCTCTACCACTATTATTCTTAGGGAATGCAATGAAATCTCGAATACTTTCTGATCCGCCAAATAAAGAGCATAATCTATCAAACCCAAATGCAATTCCCCCGTGTGGAGGAGCACCAAATTCAAAAGCATTCATTAAAAATCCAAACTGCTCCTGTGCTTCTTCTTTTGTAAATCCTAGTAAAGAGAACATTTGAGCTTGTAAATCTTTATTATAAATCCTGATAGATCCACCTCCAACTTCAACTCCATTAATTACCATATCGTAGGCATTAGCACGTACCTCGCCTGGATTAGTTTCTAATAACGACATATCTTCAGGAAGAGGTGAAGTGAATGGATGATGCATGGCAAAATAACGATTGACTTCTTCGTTATATTCTAACAATGGAAAGTCCACTACCCATAAACAGCTAAAAGTATTTTTATCTCGTAACCCTAAACGCGTTCCCATTTCTAAGCGTAGCTCATTCATCGCCTTACGTGTTTTATTCGCAGGTCCAGCTAAAATCAGAATCAAGTCGCCAGCAACAGCATCCATGGTAGCAGCCCATTTTTGCAATGATTCTGCATCATAAAATTTATCTACGCTCGACTTAATTGTGCCATCGGCATTTACCCTTGCGTAAACTAATCCTGTGGCTCCAATTTGTGGCTTCTTTACAAAGTCCGTTAATTCATCTAATTGCTTTCTTGTATACTCCGAACATCCTTTGGCATTAATTCCAACAACTAATTCTGCATCATCAAAAACTTTAAAATCTTTGCCTTTAACAACCTCATTTAACTCTACAAATTTCATATCGAAACGGGTGTCAGGCTTATCGCAACCATAGTACTTCATGGCATCTGCATAACTCATTCGAGGTAGTGTCCCTATTTCAATTCCTTTTACTTTTTTAAACAAATGCTGTACTAAGCCTTCAAAGGTTTGAAGAATATCTTCTCTTTCAATGAAGCTCATTTCACAGTCAATCTGTGTAAATTCAGGCTGACGGTCTGCTCTCAAATCTTCATCGCGGAAGCATTTTACAATCTGATAATAGCGATCGAATCCTGCTACCATCAATAACTGCTTAAATGTTTGTGGCGATTGTGGCAAGGCATAAAATTGACCTTGATTCATGCGTGATGGAACTACAAAGTCGCGAGCACCTTCAGGCGTAGATTTAATCAATACAGGAGTTTCAACTTCTAAAAATCGTTGAGCATCCAGATAATTTCTTGTTTCGATAGCCATACGATGGCGCAATTCTAAATTGGCTCTCACATTCGAACGTCGTAAATCGAGATAACGATATTTCATTCGTAAATCGTCGCCACCATCTGTTTGTTCTTCGATTGTAAATGGAGGAGTAATGGCCTCATTGAGTATTTCAAACGAAGAAACAATTATTTCAATCTCACCAGTAGGGATTTTCGTGTTCTTGCTTTCGCGCTCTTTCACAATTCCGTTCGCCTTTATTACAAATTCACGCCCTAACTTTCTTGCAGCAGTGCATAAATCAGCGTTAACATCCATATTAAAAGCAAGCTGAGTTAATCCATAGCGGTCGCGAAGATCGATAAAAGTCAGGCCTCCTAAATCTCTTGATTTCTGAACCCATCCACATAAAGTAACCTCTGCACCTTGATTGGCTAATGATAATTCTCCGCAGGTATGTGATCTTAACATAGTTGAAACGCTTAAATAGTTGCGGTGCAAAATTAACTTTTTATTTCCTTTTTTCAGTGATAAACCTAAAGTAAAGCTATGTTATGATAATCAGAATATGATTAATTTAGTCGCCTATGCAAACAGCAACACAATTAAGCAGAATAATTAAGTCTTTCGTACTCGTACTAATGCTTATTTGTCCTACTTGGATAAATGCTCAAAATTTTGAAATCGGAATCTGGCGTGAACACTTGCCATACATTCATACAAAAAAAACTGTTGAAGGGGATGGTAAAATTTATTGCGCCACGGACGATGGTTTTTATAGTTATGACTTATCAGAAAAAACAATAGAAAGAAAATCGAAATTAAATGGACTAAGCGATTTTGGAATTACAGATATTGCCTATTCGAATAATTATCATTTGTTGGTCATTGCCTATTCTTCCACAAACATTGATTTGTTATATGATGATAATTCAGTGGTGAATATTTCTGATATTAAGCGAAAAGACATTCCAGGGAATAAACGTATTAATTCAATTAGCATCGATGGAAGATTTGCCTATGTAAGTTGTGGTTTTGGGATTGTTGTATTAGATCTTCAACGAAAAGAGGTAAAGGATACTTATTATGTTGGTGCAAATGGAGCATCCGAAGTATTTCAAGTAACTACTGATAATTTGTCAATATATGCTGCTGCTGAGGATGGTATTTATCAGGCTAGTAAATCGAATCCTCTTTTAGCGAACAGTGCAAATTGGACAAAAATTTATAATGATAACAATCAAGGGGCGTTTACTTTTGCGGTTAATTACAATGATGTTTTGTTTTTCAATTATTCAAAATCAAATGCAGATACACTATTGGCTTATAGTAGCGGAAGTTGGGGATATTCATTACCGTTAGAAATGAAAAATCTTTCTGCTTTAAAGAATATTCAGGTTGCACAGAACAATCTGGTTTTAGTCACAGATGATTCAGCCTTGTTTTTTGATAGCAATTTGAGTTTGTATAATGTTGTATCATTCAATCAGATTTGGGATCCAACATTTAGAACTGCTATTAAAGACCGTAACGGTAATTATTGGGTGGGAGATAACAACAAAGGATTGTATTTAAGTGATAATGGAAATTACTCTACGGCAATGCCGCAAGGTCCATTTAGTTCTGGTAGTAATGATATTGAATTTAAAGATGGTAAGTTATGGATGACTCATGGTCCTAAAAACAGAACTTGGTCTAATCAATATGGCTATAACGGTTTTTCTACATTTGATAATGGCTCTTGGAAAACGTATGATGGATTGTCAGCTCAAACTCCATATTTTGGTACTTATAATTTTTATGATAATGTCTCTATTGCAATAGATCCTTCAAATAGCAATCATGTTTTTGTAGGTGCTTCCGGACCAGGTTTATTGGAGGTTAATAACGGTCAGGCAGTAACCCTTTATCGTAATAATAATAGTACATTAACACAGCAGGTTGGAAATCCTGGACAGGTCAAGGTTCACGGGATTGTTTTCGACGACAATAATAATTTATGGGTTTCAAATGCAGGCACATTGAATGTTATAAATGTTCGAAAGTCGGATGGTCAATGGAAAGGATTTACATTTCCAGGCGCTGTAAATAGCAGTTCAAAATGTGGTGATATTATTATTGATCAAAACGGTTATAAGTGGCTAACGATTTTTGAAAACGTTGGAGGGAAGGAGGGAATACTTGTTTTTAATGATAATCGAACAATTGATAATACTACAGATGATGAGTATGATGTTGTTGATTTTGGTTCAAATAGGGTAAGAACGATTCAAAAAGATTTAGATGGTACTATTTGGGCGGGTACTGATCAGGGAGTTTATATTTTTTATCCACCAAGCATTACCCCACAACAAATCTTGATTAAACAAGATAACTCCTATCAATATTTACTAGCTACCGATGTGGTAACCGTAATCACTATTGATGGAGCAAATAGAAAGTGGATTGGTACTGAAAGTTCAGGTTTGTATTTATTAAGTCCCGACGGGCAAAATCAACTCAAACATTTTACAACAGAGAATAGTCCTATTTTCTCAAATAATATCACATCGTTGAACATTAATGATGTGACAGGTGAGGTTTTTATAGGCACTGAAAAAGGACTTTTAAGTTATCAAAGTGACGCAATACCAGGAGATCTGGAAAACTGTGGTGATTTACTAGTGTATCCTAATCCTGTTCCTTTAGGTTACGATGGTGATGTTGCAGTTAAAGGCGTTATTGCTAATGGAACAATTAAAATTACTGACGTTAGTGGAGGATTAGTCTTTGAAGGAAAGTCGTTAGGTGGCCAGGCTGTATGGAATGGAAAAAATCTTAAAGGCGAAAAGGTTAAGTCTGGAGTTTATATTGTTTATTCATCCGATAGCACCGGTCAGTTTCGTTGCACTACAAAGTTGATGATATACCGATAAAAAAAGCCCTGTAGTATTTCTTACTACAGGGCTTTTCAATTAAATATTTTTTAGGATTATTCGCCTTTATCAGCCATGTAGTTTTTTCCACCACGACTAACACTTGAATCGTATTTTAACCAATAAATAATTCCTACAGTTGCCGTTATACCGAATATCCAATTAACTAAAGCACCAATTGGAGGTAAGAATTTGAATGCGGCAGTGCAAATATCAGCGAATCCGTAAATAATAGAGTTCATATTGTTAAATTTTGATAGGCAAATGTACAAATTCTTGTAATTAAAAAAATGTTTACTTTAGATAAATATGCTAGTTCGAATATTTAGGTCAACTCAATTTTACCCAATTGCGCTAATTGTCTTATTTTCAATAGTTATCCATATTGTTTTTGGACTTATTAGAGAGCCACAAATAGGGGTTAGCGGGACCATTTTCTTCCAAGATCTGACAAATTGGGTTAATGGATTAAATCAATGGTTAGTAGCTACGCTTGTTTTTGTGTTGCTAACCAGCCAGGCTTTGCACTTAAATTATACCCTAAATAAGCATGAAATCTTTTTTAAGCAGTCGTGGTTGCCAGCATTATTCTACCTGATTTTGTCTACCCAATTCGCGGCTTTTTTACAGTTTTCGCCACTTCTTCTCATTAACTCTATTTTCATTTTTGTGCTCGACAAAATATTTTCCTTGTACAAAAATCAAAAAACATTAGGAGTAACCTTCGATGCAGCATTATTAATTGCTTTAGTAGCCTTGTTATATGCACCAGCAATATTCTTTGTATTGCTTTTTTTTATTGGAGTAGCGATTTTAAAATCGATTAACTGGAGAGATTTATCTATTGGCTTAATTGGATTATTAGTTCCACTTTTATTAATGGGAGTGGGCTATTTTATAAATGGTAATTTGATGGAGTTTATAAATCAATTTAAAAATAGTTTTACGACAACCTATATCTTGTCTAATTTTAAACTTGCCAATTTTCTTCCTTCGGCAATTTTGATATCCGTTGTGTTTATTTTGGCTTTAATGAAGATACGAAATAACTATTTGAAGAATGTTACTAAGTCAAGACTTTGTCAGCAAATACTATTGCTTTTTGTCGTGATTAGTATATTAACAATACCATTTACATTGCATATCGGAATTCAATGCTATATGCTTTTAATAATTCCTTTTTCATCTATTATAGCTTATTACTTTTTGGATGGTAAAAAAATATTTTACCAAGAATTGCTTCTTTGGATAATCATCGCAAACTGGGTCTACAGCAATTTTATTATTTAGAAAATTTGAAATAAGTTTTATAGTAAAATTTCAAATCTTCATTTGTTTCATTCTCGATTAGTTGAGTTCCTGCCTGATTAATAGACTCAAGCTCTCTACTTATTCTTTCTTTTTCAACTGTTGAGTTGTCAAATAATCCATCTAATTTACTTTTGGCCAAATACAATCCTTGAATACAGAACATTCTGATGTATTTATCATTTGTTTCGTTACCAATCTCGATAAATCGCTTTGTAAATAATTTGATGGTTGAAAAATCTTCTTGGTTTTTCAAGTAGGTGTTTACAATATTTAATGAACCATAATTTACATCACCACTTATCGACTTTAACATAAATTCTGCTGCACTTGCATCGCCATGCTTCGAGTAAAAGTTTGCGGCTATTTTTACAATGTTCTCATCAGTACTATTTTCAAAAGGCTTTACTTTTTTCAATGCCTCTTTCATATCATTACTTGAAATCCCTTCAATACTTGCAGCGATAACATTGTAAGAACTATCATTACACAGGGCGTTTAATGTAGCGTATACTTTTCCGTTTAATGATAATGCAGATAATTTCGATATCGCATTTACCCTAACAGCTGAATTAATTTTTGTGTCGTTAGCAATTTTTATTAATTCCTCACCAATAGATGAAGAGTCCGCAGTTGCTAATAAAGGATCAATGTTAGATAAAGCGAATGACCTGATTTTTTTGTTTTTATCATTGATTGCTTTGGTGAATACTGTTGCAATGTTTTCATTCCACGTAAGCGTATTCAAATGCTCAAGAGCTTCTTTTTTATCAAGGTAAAGTGGCGCGTTATTAAACAACGCAATCCATTCTTCTTCGGAATGCTCATCTGTTTTTGAGCAGGTTAACATTTTTTCTGAATCAAAATTTACAACTAATGGTTTTGATGGAAAACGGAAGCTAAACGTTTGTGTTTTTTCGGTAATAACAATTCGTTCCGTGTTTTTTGTTCCTGCAAAGTAAAAATCGACATTCACTGGAAGTTTGTACAATGGCGTAGTATTTAAATCTTGTAATTGCTCAACGGTAATCTGTTGAGTCATTGTTGCTGCATCCCAATTGTATTTAATAGAAAGTGTTGGATGACCTTGATTTAAAAACCACTGATTAAAAAACCAGTTTAGGTCTTCACCAGTTACTTCTTCAAATGCTAGACGTAAGTCGTGCACTTCAGCACTCTTGAACGAATTATTTTTCAGATATAATTTTAATCCTGCGAAGAAAGCATCGTCACCTAAGTATTTTCTAAGCATATGCAGAATAGTTCCTCCCTTTGCATACGAATGTCTGTCGAACATATCTTCTCTGTTTTCATAATAAAAACGAATTAGATGTTCCTGTTTCATTTTTGATTCGTCAAGGTAACTTTTCAAATCGCTTTCTAAGCCTATGTCGGCGATATCGCGACCATACTTGTATTCATTCCATAAGTATTCTCCATAAGTTGCAAACGATTCGTTTAATGGTAAATTCGACCACGACTCACACGTTGCTAAGTCGCCAAACCAATGATGAAATAATTCATGTGAAACAATGTCTTCATTATTTCTATCAATCATCTCTCTCGCTGTTTGTTGAACAAATTCCCCATGAATAGTAGCAGATGTATTTTCCATTGCCCCACTCACATAATCGCGCACAACTACCTGACTGTATTTTGGCCATGCATAATCTACTCCCATTTTTTTCGAAAAGAATTCCATCATTTCAGGAGTATTTCCAAAGATTGCTCTAGCATCAATTTCGTACTTTGGTTCAACATAATAATTTACTTCACGATCTCGCCATTTATCTTTTACAATAGCAAATTCACCGATTGCCATCATGAACAAATAAGGCGCATGTGGCAAATCCATTTTCCAACAATCAGTACGCATATTATTAGCAAGTGGGATGCTTTTAACTAATAAACCATTTGAAAGTGTTTTGAAATTATTTGCTACCGTGATATTTAATTCTTGCGTTGTTTTTTGATTGGGAACATCAAATGTTGGAAACCATACTGAATTACTCTGCGTTTCTCCTTGTGTCCAAATTTGTTTTGGCTTATCTTTTTCTTTTCCATCAGCATTTATAAAATATAAACCTTTGTCACTGCTGATTGCATCACTACCACCTACCTTTGATAACTCATCAGGCTTTGCAATGTAATTGATATAGACTGTTATTTTCTCCTCTCGTGTTAGTTCCTTTCCAAGGTTTATTGTGATAGTATCATTGCCATAACTATAGTTTAAATTTAATGTATCCTTATTATTGATGCTCGCAACACGCTTAATTTCCATGCCTCTTGCATCTAAGTAAATTTTCGCCGCAGGATAAAAGTGAGGCTTCATGGTTATAGTCGCTTCTCCCATCAAATAATGCTTATCCCAATCAAAGCTTACATCTAGTTTGGTATGTATTAAGTCAAACGACTTAGTAACACTAGCGCGATAATCACTTGGAGGAACAGTAACGGTTACCTCATCTAATTCATTTGTAATTATAGTTTCAGCAGCTGGCTTTTGCGACTTACAAGCGATGATAAATAAAAGGGAAATTATGGCTAACTTTTTCATAAATTGTTTTTTTCAAAAATAGATAATTATGAGATGTGAAAATGGTCAGCATAAAAAAACGGATTGTTACATCCGTTAAACTTAAAAGCACATCAAACCTTTATCGTAATGTGAACCGAATTGGCAAGACATATTCCACATTAACCGTTTGCCCATTCATTTTACCTGGCGACCATGTGGGCATTTTTTGAATTACCCTGATAGCTTCTTCTTCACAACCAAAGCCAATACCTCTTTTTATTGTAGGATTGGAGATGTTTCCTTCTTTATCTACAACAAAGGAAATTAATACCGTGCCTTGAGCCTCAGCGTCTTTTGCTCGCTCTGGGTATTTAAGATTGTTACCAAGAAACTTCATCATTTCACTTTCTCCTCCTGGAAATGCAGGCATTACTTCAACCCATCCATGAAAAACAAAATTGTTGTTCGTGTTCGTGTTATTATTATTTCCTATTTCTCCATTATTACCAGGACCTTTACTCGTTGTGTCAACATGGGTAGTTGTTAAACCTGTATTTACGTTTAGTAATTCATTTTGCGTACGAGTAGTATCTGTGGTAGTATGATTAACAACAATAGGAATAATATCTCGCACAGTGCTGGCATCGGGTTGCTGCTGATTGTTTTCTGGTTGTTTGGGTTCTTCAGGTTGTACAGGAGTATCAGGTGTAACCATTTCTACAACTATTTCTTTATTGGCTAATAAATGATTTACGGGTTCAGAAAAAAAATAGTTTTTAATTAGCGGAGCAAAGGATAATGCTAACACACCAAGCATCGTTAATATGAATGCTCGAATCATTGTTTGATCATAATCTCGACGAAGTACATAAGCACCAAAATTTTGATTACGATTAGCAAATACCGTTGAAATCCTAGCATCTGAACTCGGACTCTCCCAATTGTTTTTAAAAAGATTCATAACTAATAGTTGTTGGTTTTCAATAAAACGCTACCTCATTTACGATTATTCTTTAAGTGAAGCGTTCATAGTCATAAATATGTCATAACTATCTTTCATTATTTTGGAAAGCATTTTAATGTTTTCGTATTTTTGAAAACTAAACCACAAAAACTATGGACTTCATTATTAAACTTCATTCATTCTTACGTTGGGCATTATTGCTTTTAATGGTCGTATCAATTGTAAAGGCGGCAATGAGTTTGTCGGGAAAAAATCCGTATACGCCTAATGATAGAAAGCGTACCCTATTTACAATGATTGCAGCTCATTTACAATTGGTGATTGGAGTTGTTTTGTATGTATCAAAAGGATGGTCATCGCAATTTAGTAACATGGCTGTTGCAATGAAAAATACTTTTATCCGTTATTGGACAGTAGAGCACCTTTCAATGATGATTATTGCAATCGTTTTTATCACAATAGGAAATATTCGTTCTAAGAAGATGGATACAGATGCGGGTAAGTACAAGCAGATTTTAATTTGGTTTGGTTTGGCTTTATTGGTAATAATTGCAGCAATGCCTTGGCCATTCCGCGCTGAAATAGGACGTGGCTGGTTTTAATATTTGAGGAGAAAATAAGAATTGATATCTACAGCACCGATTACCGAACGTGTAATACTCGTTGGATTAATAACCCGCTTTCAAGATGCCGAAAAGGTAAATGAATACCTTGATGAGCTCGCTTTTCTTTCTGAAACGGCTGGCGCTACTACGGTAAAACGTTTTATTCAAAGATTAGATTCTCCCGATACGAGAACTTTTGTTGGGAAGGGAAAACTAGAAGAGATCATTGCTTTTATCAAAGCGAATGATATTCAAATAGCCATTTTTGATGATGAGCTCACTCCATCACAGCTCAAGAATATTGAAAGAGTTATTGGCTGTAGAGTATTAGACAGAACAACATTAATCCTCGACATATTTGCGAAGCGGGCACGAACAGCCCAGGCAAAAACACAAGTAGAATTAGCACAGTATAAGTATTTGCTTCCTCGATTAACTCGTATGTGGACCCATCTCGAGAAGCAACGTGGAGGTATTGGGATGCGTGGTCCTGGAGAAACAGAAATTGAAACGGATCGAAGGGTAATTAGAGATAAGTTAAGTAAACTACGGGAACGCCTAGCCGATATTGATAAACAGAATTCTACACAGCGAAAAAGAAGGGGTGAAATTGTCCGTGTTGCCTTAGTAGGTTATACCAATGTTGGGAAGAGTACTATCATGAATGTGCTAAGCAAGAGTGATGTTTTTGCTGAAAATAAATTATTCGCAACGCTTGATACAACCGTTCGAAAAGTAGTTTTAGACACTGTTCCATTTTTATTGTCAGATACTGTTGGATTCATACGTAAGTTACCACATGATTTGGTGGAATCATTTAAGTCGACGTTGGATGAAGTACGAGAGGCAGATATACTTATTCACGTTGTAGATATTTCTCATAATAATTTCGAAGAACATATTCGAGTAGTGAATGAAACGCTTGGTGATATTGGCGCAATTGATAAACCAATATTAATGGTGTTTAATAAGATTGATGCTTATCGTTTTGTTCCCAAAGAAGAAGATGATTTAACGCCGCTTACAAAAGAAAATATTTCGCTCGATGAGTTTAAGTCGTTATGGGTTGCAAAAGAAAATTTAACTTCTGTTTTTATCTCTGCGCTTAATAAAAATAATATTCAAGAGTTTCGCGCAATACTTTCTGGATTGGTTAAACAAATGCACTACAAGCGTTATCCAAACAATCTGAATTTTCAGATGGAAGATTACGGCGATATCAATTAAACGATTGTAAATATTTGTTGTCGTTTATTCAGCATTGTCGCGATTAATTTTGCGGAATGTTTCGAATAATCAAGACGTATTTATTAGATGCCTTTGCCATCTTTTATCCTTCTATTTGCTTTGCTTGCGGAGAGCTTTTATTCAAAGGAGAAAATATCATTTGTACCAACTGTATTGTCGGTTTACCTCGAACAAATTTTCATCGTTTTCAGAATAATAAAATGGAAAAACAATTCTGGGGAAAGGTAATGGTAGAGCATGCATTTGCGTTTTTTTATTTTCAAAAAAGAGGAAAAGTGCAACGCTTACTTCATTCGCTTAAATACAGAAAAAATCCGGAGGTAGGTGTTAAGTTAGGTTCTTTGTATGCCGCAGAGTTACAATCCGAAAATAAATTATCGAATATTGATTTTATCATTGCCATTCCTCTTCATAAGAAAAAAATGAAAATAAGAGGCTATAATCAGTCGCTCTGTTTTGCAGAGGGTATAGCTCAACAATTAAATAAACCTGTTTTGAAAAATCATTTACGCAGAGTTAAAAACAATTCAACGCAGACGAAAAAATCACGATTTGAGCGATTTAAAAATGTGGCTACTGTTTTTAAAGTTATTAAGCAGGACGAATTTAAAAACAAGCATATTTTATTGGTAGATGATGTCATGACTACAGGTAGTACATTGGCCGCCTGCGTTCAACTATTTAATAAGATTGAAGGATGCAAGGTGACAATAGCTACAATCGCTTATGCAGAATAGTAAAGATTAATATCTTTGCATCAATGGCGGAAGAACTGATTATAGCATCTAAAGAACTTGGTAAAGAGGAACAATATAAAGTGATGTTGCCTCAGGTGGAAGCATTAGTAAAAGGTGAAACCGATTTTATTGCGAACATTTCAAATATTGTTGCCATCATTAAAAGTACTTTTAATCATTTGTGGGTAGGTGTTTACTTCGTGAAGGCGGAAGAGTTGGTACTTGGGCCTTTTCAAGGACCTGTTGCTTGTACGCGTATATTTTATGGTAAGGGTGTTTGCGGCAAAGCTTGGATGGAAGGACGCGTGATAATAGTGCCGAATGTAGATGAATTCCCAGGACATATTGCATGTAGCTCCTTATCAAAATCAGAAATCGTATTGCCAGTTATTGTGGATGATCGAGTAAGAATGGTTTTAGATATCGATAGTGATGAATTAAACTCATTTGATGAAATTGATGCAGTTTATTTATCGAAGGTGATTTCAATAATTCAAACATTGTATAAAGAATCGTTTGCATGAGAAATCATTTCTGTTGGATAATAATTTTGTTTTTTATCTCGTCGTGTGCGAATAAGGTATCACCCACGGGTGGCGCTAAAGATGTTGTCCCTCCTCAGCTTGTAAATGCTATTCCTGAAAACAATTCCGTTAATTTTAATTCATCAGAAATCACATTGAACTTCGATGAGTATGTTCAGTTAAATGATGCTTCCAATCAAATTTTAATTTCACCAATTCCTGGTAAAGCACCCGTAATTAAAGCGTATAAAAAATCTGTTGTTATTACGTTTGATAGTTTGTTGCAATCGAATACAACGTATGCAATCAATTTTGGGAAAGCAATTGCCGATGTGCATGAAGGCAATGTAAATGATACTATCAGATATGTATTTTCTACTGGGGATAATATCGATTCACTGTTTATTCAAGGAACTATAAAAGACGCACAAACCTTAAAGCCAAGTGCAAAATATAGTTTGTTATTATATGCTATAGTTGATCGTAGCAATTTAGATGAGGTTATAAAAGAAAAGCCAACTTATTTTGGACGAACGGATGAAATTGGTTTTTTTAAAATCAACAATCTAAAAAAAGGTAGTTATTATTTAATAGCTGTCGATGATAAAAACAATAATTATGTAGTTGATGAAGATGAGTCGACAGGATTTATTAGTGGAGTAATTGATTTGCCGATTAATGATAATCTGACTATTTATTCATTTAAGCAAGCGCCTAAAAATTTGAAATTAGTGAAGAATACCTTGCTTGATCGAACTTCAGGTCTTGTTGTTTATAATCTTCCATCAAAATTAAATTGCAGTGATATTGGCAATAAGTATTCAGATAAAGATTTTTATTTTATTTCAAGTACTAACGGGGATTCATTAACCATAAGCTTAAGAGATACGTCAATTAAAGAAGCACAGTTTAACATCACGAGTGAAGGTGGTGTTAATGATACGATTCAGTTTTCATTTGATGAGAAAAAGTTGAATGTATTGAGTATGGAATTAAAAACCATCCAAAGTATTTCTGATACTTTAAGATTACTAAGTAATCACCCATTAAACGAGATACAAAAGCCTGCCTATTTATATCGCGATACAATACTTCTTGATTCGATTTATTTTGTTCAGGAAAAAGTAAATCAATATCGGTTGAATAATTATCAGTTTGCTCGAGGAGTTAGATATCAGCTGATAATTCCTAAAGGGAATGTTCAAGATATTTATGGGAATATTGCTGATAGTATGCAGTGCTATATTGCATTACCCGACAGAGAACATTCAGGAAATATTATTGCGCATTTAGAATATACAACAAATCAAAACCCTTTTTTAATTCAGTTGTTGAACAGTGAATATAATGTGGTTAGTCAACAGCGAATTTTGAAAGGCGTAAACACGAAAGAAGTTCAATTCGAATTTACAACACCTGGTAAATACTTTATTAGAGTTGTAGATGATGCCGATAACAATCAACAATTATCGCAAGGAATATTAAATAAAAGACAACCCGAAGTAGTATGGCTAACAGAACTGTTTACTGTACGTGCTAATTGGGATTTAGATGTTCAATTAAAACTTATTAAAGAAAATGACAGACAACTCAACGAACCGAATTAATTCATCGAAGGCGCCTGAGCCTGTAGGTTTATATCCGCATGCACGTCGCGTAGGCAACTTATTGTTTTTATCTGGTGTTGGTCCTCGTGAAAGAGGAGAAAAGAAAATACCAGGTGTTGAATTAGACGAGAATGGAAATATTACCTCTTACGATATCGAAGCGCAATGCCATTCAGTATTTCGTAATATTCGTTATATCTTGGAAGATGCTGGATCTAGCTGGGATAAGATTGTGGATGTAACTGTTTTTCTAACGAACATGAAAGATGATTTCAAAACGTACAATCGTATTTACGCAGAGTATTTCAAAGATAATTTGCCTTGCAGAACTACGTGCGAGATTAATTGCTTGCCTACACCAATTGCAATTGAGTTGAAAGTTATTGCAACGATTGATTAATAAATCTTTATTTTTAATTTGAATTAGTTACTACGGCTTCCTCATTTTCAGGATGCATGTATCTGCTAATTACATTGTGCAAGATGTATATCATCGGAATTAATGCAACTGCAATAATTAATTTAAACACATAACCTATTGCAGCGTTGTGTAGAAATTCGTTGAACGACCAATACCCAGGTAAAACGAATGCGATAAACTGCACAATGAAGGTGTCGAATAGCTGACTGATGACAGTACTTGCTGTTGCTCTGAACCAAATCATTTTTCCGTTCGTCATTTTTCTGAATACCCAAAAGAAGTAAACGTCAACTAATTGCGAGCATAAAAAGGCGATGATGCTACCAACAATTATCCACTGACTTTGTCCGAATACCGTTTTGAAAGCAGCATCGTTTACAGGACTGAAAGAAGTAGCGGGTAAATTAATTCCAATTGTGATAATGAAATAAGTATAGATAATTAATCCTATCGTGATGAATGTTAGTTTTCTTACGCCACTTTTACCATAGTATTCATTAATTAAATCGGTCATCACAAACACAACTGGCCATAAGATAATACCTATACTCTGCGTGAATAATCCGAAGAACTCTACTAGTTTACCTCCAATTAATTCAGCTACTATGGCGTTGGTTATAAAGAATCCTGCTAGAATTACAAATATTATATCTTTTCTGTTAGATAAATTCATGGGATAGTTTTTTAGTATTCAAACATTCTAATTCATTTTTTTCAAATGAAATAATGTAAGAACAATGTTATAGATGTATATTTTTTTGATCCAAATTGTCTACTTGGTATACATCAGACGATTTATTTTCTTTAAAGAATATTTTTGCTTTTGATAAAATTGATAGCGCTGTTGTAGAAAAGAACAAGCTTTCAGATGATTTAAGTTTATTCGTAAACTTTGATTCATTTTTATCATTCAATATTGCAAGCATAGCCTGATTAAAATAATAATCCAATGGATAATTCGGACCATCATAATATTGATTAGTCATCTTGTATTTATCATTAGCATCTTTCCATCTATGACTTAAAAAATAGCGCATTGCTTCGATTTCTGATTTCAATTGAAATTGTCCTTGGAAATCCTGCATGGTATCATGTATGATTTTTTCGAGATCGCCAAACATCATAGGATTATACATGCCATCTTTATTTAAAATCATTTCAGTGAAAATGAATTTTCTCCAATAGCATAAATTTTTCCAAGAATTTTTTCGCTCAACACTTTTCCAAGATGTTTTAAAAATTAAATGTTCGGCAGCATTAAAACATTTCTTCGCTTCATCAAACTCGCCAAAATGTAAATGAACTATTCCTTTGCTGATTTTTATCGTTGACTTTTGTGCAGTATCACTTTCTTCTAACAGACTTTCCGCTTCATTCAATAGTTTTAATCGATACGGACGAGAAGCATTCGCTGAATAAAGGGCAATCAAACAATTGAATTCTATCTTTTCATTCTTGCTGAATAATTCTTCATTCTGTAGCAGATCTTCAGCGCCTTTGATATATGTTTTTAATAACTCGGTGGCATTTGGGAATAATGCACCACATCTTAAGATATTTAATAAAATTTCTCTCTTATTTTCTTCGGATGATTCCTCGATTAAAAGCTGCTCAAGGTTTTTAAATAGCTCTTCCGATTCTTTTAATTTTAATATACCTGTATTTTGATCTTGCTCTAATGAGTCTAAAATAAATCCGTAATAAACTCTTAAATAATTATTCTTTGACTGATGAAAAATCTTTTCGTATTTATTTAAAAAGTCGTTAATCTTTTCTTTCGGAAGTGATTTTTTATAAAACTCACGACTAGATTTGAAAAGATATAATAATAGTTCGGGTTCATTTTTACTAAGTAGCAACTCTTCAAATTCCTTCGCTTCATCTTGCATCGAGTAAGTAGGATGTGTTGCAAGATCTTCTGTTAACTTAATAGTCTGGCTTTGTAATTCATCTGTCAAGCCTTTTTCAATACTGGTAGAAGGCTCAGATTCCTCTTCATTTAATATCGATTTAAGTTCTTCGTCGAGTGAAAGCAACATCTCACGGTAATGAGCAGCTTTCATTCTTTTGATACGAACCTTCGAAAGTTGTAAAGCATTAAATCCCGGACTCGTTAAATAAAGCTCCAGGATTTTATTAATGATTGATTTGGCTTCTTCACTTTTATTTTCAGATAGCTTTAATCGAACATGTTCAATGGCCTCCTTCGTTTTAGGAATGCGGTTTAAGTTTAAAAGAGGTTCAGCACTTTTTTTCAACGAGGCCATAATATCTGACAAGCGATGGTTAATAGATTTTTAACCAGCAGGTTTTTGATTAGGTAAAACTATTACCTTCGTAAAGCAACTTCTACCCAACAATGAAGAAAATACTAACATTCTTATTCACTATTATTTGGCCTGTATCGCAACTACTTGCGCAGTCTACTCAGCCTCTACAGCCATTATCCGACACCAGGGTTTTTACCTATGCTTTTACACATGCTGAAATATGGCAGGATGATAAAACGATTCTAACAGATGCCACTTTAATCATCAAAGCAAACAAAATAATTGCGGTCGGGAATAATATTCCTGTTCCTTCAGATGCCATCATTTATGATTTAAAAGGCAAGCGAATTATCCCTTCATTCATCGATATTTATTCCAACTACGGACAGCCAGAGGTAAAAAGAAATGATCGAGTTAGAGGTCCACAGTACACCACACAAACTAAAGGTGCTTATAGCTGGAATCAGGCAATCAAAGCAGAGTATAATTCATCAGCCAATTTTGTAATCGACGAAAAGAAGGCTAGTGAGATTAGAAATATTGGATTCGGATCAGTGCTTTCATTTCAAAACGATGGTATCGCACGTGGATCAGGAGCATTTGTATTATTAGGTAAAAAAGATGAAGGGGCTCAACTGATTAAAGATAAAGCTGCTGCGATGTATTCTTTTAATAAGGGCAGCTCAACGCAAGAGTATCCTTCTTCATTAATGGGTACAATCGCATTGTTACGTCAGACTTACTTAGACGCCACTTGGTATAAAACAGTTAAGGAGCGAGATAATAATTTGTCGTTAGCATCCTGGAACGATTTGCAACTACTGCCACAGATTTTTGAAGTGAATAATTATCGTACACTTTTAAGAGCAGATAGATTAGGTGATGAATTTGGAGTGCAGTATATATTAAAAGGAGCAGGTGATGAATACTTGCGATTGAATGATGTTAAATCTACTGGTGCTAGTATCATATTACCAATTAACTTCCCTGAAGGATATGATGTATCTAATCCGATTGATGCAGCAAATGTTTCACTAGCCGATTTAAGAAACTGGGAGTATGCACCTTATAATGCGTATTGGTTAGATAGTGCTAATGTGAACTATTGCTTAACAATGTCGGGATGTAAGGATGCTAAAACATTTTCTAAGAATTTACAACGATTAACAAGCACAGGCTTAAGTTCTCAAAAATTATTGAAAGCGCTAACTGTTACGCCTGCTAAACTTCTAAAAATAGATAATCAAACGGGAGCGGTTAAAAAGGATATGTTGGCTAATTTTTTAATTTGCAAGGGTGATGTATTTAAGAAAGACGGATTGATTTTAGAAAATTGGGTAGGTGGTGAACGTTATATCGTTAATGAAGATGATTCGATCGATATCAGAGGAACCTACGATTTAAAAGCGCCTGAAGGAAAAATTTTTCAAATGGAAATTACAGGCAGCAAATCACAGCCAGATGTAAGTTTGAAAATAGATACTGTAAAAGTAAAGGTTGAATTCACTAAAGATATTCTTCAATATACATTTCGTTTAGAGCCTATCAAAGGAAAAGGATATGCGCGTTTAAACGGGCAGTTTAATAATTCTACTCGTGAATTCACAGGGCAACTGCAAATGAGTAATGGCGATTGGAGTACATGGTCTGCTAAGCAGACATCTTCTTATGTTGAACCGAAAGACAGCAGCTCTAATAATTTAAATGTATTAGCACCATCCTTTTCTGGACTTACTTATCCATTATCAGGATTTGGTCGTACGAAAATTCCTGATGAACATCCTGTATTGATTAAGAATATAACGGTATGGACTAACGAAAGGGAAGGAATTCTGAAAAATGCAGATGTGCTAATTTTTAAAGGCAAGATTACCAAGGTTGGAAGTATTGATGAGAAGATGTTGAAGTTGCTAGGACTTGAAGTTATTGATGGAACTAATAAACACTTAACGGCTGGAATGATTGATGAGCATTCGCATATCGCTGTAGAAGGTGATGTGAATGAAGGTACAGAGTCGATCACAGCTGAGGTAAGAATAGGTGATGTGATTAATCCGGATGATATTAATATCTACCGACAATTAGCGGGTGGAGTAACTACATCACACTTATTGCATGGTAGTGCAAATGCGATAGGAGGACAAACAGCTTTGATTAAATTACGCTGGGGTAAGAACGCAGAGCAAATGAAATTTGAAGGTGCTGATGGATTTATCAAGTTTGCGTTAGGTGAAAATGTAAAGCAAAGTAATTGGGGTGACATGAATACTATTCGTTATCCGCAAACGCGAATGGGAGTAGAGCAAGTTTATATCGATGGATTTACTCGTGCACGTGAATATCAAAACAGATGGACCGCTTATAATAAGTCTGGTGGTAAATTACAATTACCTCGAAAAGATTTAGAGTTGGAAGCATTATCAGAGATACTCAACAAAAAAAGATTTATTACTTGTCATAGTTACCAGCAAGGAGAAATTAATATGTTGATGCATGTGGCAGATAGCTTTAATTTTAGAGTGAACACCTTTACACATATCCTTGAGGGGTATAAAGTCGCTGATAAAATGAAACGACATGGAGTTGGTGCTTCTACCTTTAGTGATTGGTGGGCTTATAAGTTTGAAGTGATGGAAGCGATTCCTTATAATGGAAGAATATTACATGATATGGGTGTTGTGACCGCGTATAATAGTGATGATGCAGAGATGGCACGACGATTAAATCAGGAGGCCGCTAAGGCAATAAAGTATGGAAATGTAAGTGAAGAAGAGGCATTGAAATTTGTAACCCTTAACCCTGCTATTTTATTACATATCGATAATCGTGTAGGAAGTATTAAAGAAGGAAAAGATGCGGATGTGGTAATATGGGATAATAATCCATTAAGCATATATGCAAAAGTCCAAAAGACATTTGTTGATGGTGTTTGCTATTATGATGCGACTGAAGAAGAACAAATGGTAGAAAATATTTATAAGGAGAAAACTCGTTTGATGAATAAATCATTAGACGAAAAAGGGAAGGGGGCGAATATGGGCAAGCCATCTTATAAAATGGAAGAGTTAAATCACTGTAACAATAAAGAACAATTACCGCATTAATATGATTAAGAATATTTGTACAACTTACTTATTGTTTGTTTCTGCAATTGCTTTTGCACAAAATCCTGCACCAGCTGATACTGCTACAAAAAGAATTTTATTGTTAGGTGGAATTGCACATGTTGGAAATGGAACTGTCATAGAGCAAAGTGCAATTGGTATTGCGCAAGGCAAGATTACTTTTATTATGGATGGTAAAGGATTTAAGCCAGCTCGCAACGCGTTTGATACCATCATTGATATTTATGGTAAACATGTTTATCCGGGATTAATAGCAATGAATACCGTATTAGGTATAAATGAAATTGAAGCTGTGCGTGCAACACACGATTATGATGAAGTAGGAAATGTTAATCCATCATCACGAGCTATCATTGCTTATAATACCGATTCTAAAGTTACTCCAACGGTTCGTTCTAATGGAGTTATGATGGCGCAAATAGCTCCTGTGGGAGGCTTGATTTCTGGACAATCATCGGTAGTAGAATTAGATGCCTGGAATTATGAAGATGCAGTTTATAAAATGGATGAAGGCATCTGGATGAATTTTCCGTCAACACAAATTATCAAGGCTTCATGGGCAGATACCGAGGAAGAGCAAATGAAAAGGTCTGCTAAACAAATGCAAGATTTGACAACATTGTTTGAACAAGCAAAAGTCTATTCTAAAAATAATAAACCAGAGGTTGTCAATCAGAATTTAGAAGCCATGCGCGGATTATTTAATCAAACAAAAACACTTTATGTGCGATGTAATTTTGCGAAAGATATTTTAGCTGCAATAAAGTTCTGCGAGTTGTATAATGTACGCATGGTTTTATGCGGTGGTGCGGATTCGTGGATGGTTACTGAAGAATTAAAATCGAAACATATTCCTGTTATTATTGAAAGGACACAGAATCTTCCACGTCGTGATGATGAAGATGTAAATTTGCCTTATAAACTTCCAAATATATTGATGAAAAAAGGAGTTGAAGTTGCAATTACTGATGAAGGATTTTGGAAAGATAGAAATCTTCCATTCCAGGCTGGACAAGCTGTTGCTTATGGATTAACTAAAGAAGAAGCTTTGCAAACGATAACTTTAATTCCTGCTCGAATTTTAGGTATCGATAAAACAGTGGGAACACTTGAAGATGGTAAAGACGCTACACTGATTATTTCAGAAGGTGATATATTAGATATGAAATCAAGTGTGGTAACGCATGCGTATATACGCGGTAAAGAAATTAATCTGGATGATATCCAAAAGCAACTCTATCAAAAATATCTTAAAAAATACAAAATCGATTAAAATGAAAAAAGCACTAACTCTTATTAGTTTATTTATCTCATTAACGGCATATTCACAAAGTCAGTTTGAAGAAAAAATTGTTTTAGGCACAACTGGATATAACGAAGGTGTTGCAGCGGTAGAAACGAGTTCCGGACATTATATTGTTTTAGGTTCAGTTTATAATGGAGGAAACAATTTTAATTTTTCATTAACAGAGTTAGATCAGAACGGAAATACGATTCAAAGTATATTAGGTTCTAATGTTACTGCTGTCCCATTAGCAATGAATATTACCAATACTGACGAAATTTTAGTAACTGGATATTATAGGGCATCTACAACCGATAATGATATTTTTATTGCCAAGTTTACGCCCGATCTTAATTTAATATGGTTTAAGAGATATGGAGTTACAGGTGGAAATGATTATGGCAATAGTATCTTCCAATTAAATAACGATAAGTATGTGTTAACGGGAACAACAGCTATTAGTGGTGCAGCAAAGCCATCAATTACTTATTTAGATACAGCAGGAACTATTCTTAGCGAATTCCATTTAAATACCAATCAGTTTGCTAGTCCTTATTATAAGGCTTCGTATTTAGGAGATGGACGTTTTTCTTTTAATCGTTTAGCGAACCTAACATGTATTGTTGATACGAATAATACTATTCTAACTAATCCATCAACAGGAATGGGAATATTTTCGATTGATAGTTACAAAGATTTTGATGGAAATACCGTTATTATGTCGGCTGGAGATTTTGGCGGACCAACAGGAGGTTCATTAGTTGTTACGCGTTTTGATTCAACATTGAGTACGGTTTTGATGAATAAAAAATATAAATTGTCTGGTAATAATTTAAATGGAATTAAAATCACAACCGATTATCAGGTGGGATATGGAAATTATGTAATTGCGGCAAATGCAGAATCATTATCAAGCGGATATACATCAGCGTTATTCTTTAAAATTGACCAGTCGGGATTAGTTTATTGGGTAAACAAGTACTTACCTACAGGCTCAGCACAATCGAAGTTTAATTCATTTATAAAAACATCCGATGGTGGTTACTTATTAACTGGCTCAGAAGGTAGTGCATCATCAACAAATATTTTTGTTGTTAAGACAGATTCAGCGGGGATGTCATGCAACATGAGTACTATTGCTTTAACTAATACAACAGTTACACAAATTTCAGCAACGCCTCATTCATTAAATTCGGGAACAACTAATGTTTTAACGCAGGTAAATAATGTTTTCAATGCAGCAACTAACAATGGAAGTTTTATTTGTACCAGCATTTCATCTTTGCAAGAGAATGATGCTATCGAATTAAACGTGTATCCAAATCCATTGAATGATGTGTTAAATATCGAAGTCGAAAAGCAAGAAAATTATATTTTGAAAGTGTATACAGCAACTGGTCAGCAAGTATTAAATACGATGTTTAGAAATAAACTTCAGTTGAATACGAATAATTATGCTACAGGATTTTATTTGTTGCGTATTGAAGATCAAAACGGAAATGTGCAAGCATCGCGCAAGTTGGTAAAGCCTTGATAGAATAAATGCGTAAAGAAGAGAAACTTTTACTTCAAAATTTTATTCCTCCATTACTTTTTGTAATGCTTTTATGGATCATAAAAGGATTAGAAATCAATTTTCATTTACAATTCTCGAAATACGGTTTATTGCCTCGTAACATTGATGCGTTAACGGGAATTATTACTTTCCCTTTAGTGCATGGCGATTGGGAGCATTTGATTTCTAACAGTGCAGGATTGTTAGTGTTAGGCTTTCTATTGTTTACCTTCCATCGAGATATCGCCTATCGCGTCATATTACAAATTTGGTTGCTGCATGCAATATGGTTATGGTTAGGCGGCCGAACGACTTATCATATTGGAGCAAGCGGAATCATCTATGGTCTAGCGGCTTTTTTATTTTTTACTGGAGTTTTTAAGAAAGAAAAATCAACCATGACCATTTCATTACTGGTAGTGTTTTTATATGGTAGTATGGTTTGGGGCTTGATGCCTTTCTTGCAAGGCATCAGTTGGGAAGGACATTTATTTGGTGGTGCTGCAGGATTACTGATGGCTTGGTATTATCGCAAAACAGGAGTACAACGCCCAGTTTATGATTGGGAGTTAGAAGAGGAAGAACACGAAGTCGAATATTGGAAGGAAGATATTGCAGAAGTAAAAGCGGATGAACAATCTAAAACGTCAGACGATAATTCTTCCACTACTGTTAATTATATTTACAAACCTAATTCAGATCATAATGATGTTAAAAATTGAACATATCGGAATTGCTGTTAAAGATTTAAATACGTCGAACGAATTATTTAAAAAGATTTTTAATCAGGCGCATTATAAAACCGAAAAAGTACAATCAGAAGGAGTAAGCACTTCTTTTTTTCAGATTGGAGAAAATAAAATCGAATTACTTGAAGCAACAAATCCAGATTCACCCATTGCAAAGTTTATTGAGAAGAAAGGAGAAGGGATTCATCATATTGCTTTTGATGTAGCAGACATCAGAGCAGAAATGAAACGCTTAGAAAGCGAAGGATTTGTTTTATTAAATCAAGAACCTAAGAACGGTGCTGATAATAAACTCGTTTGTTTTTTACATCCGAAAGGAACGAATGGTGTTTTGATAGAATTATGTCAGGAACGGCATTAAATTAATTTCTCACGCAGCGTACAGAAAAGCCACTTGACATATTATAATTTGCTTTATGCATTTCATCATCTTTATAATGTAGATGTCTTGAAAATGCCTCTGCTCCGTTCCTAGTAGAACTTGTCCACCAACTGCTTCCTTTTCCGATGCTGCTAAAACGACCATCATCATGAATACACCCTCCAGGTAAACCAGCAAACCCGCTTTCGTTATTGCCATTTCCATCATTATACCAGCCGTAATTATCTTTTAAGGAATAACCAGATTGATTATCGCCACCTAGATTATTAGATAAGCTGTTCCATTCCGCATCGCTTGGTACATGCCACCCGTTAGGAGCTAATCCGCGAATATCATTTACAGCATACCAATTATAAAGCTTGCCGTATTTATAGCCATTTTCGTTTTTGAATTCATAATAACACCATACTGGGCGCTCCTCATGCCCTGCATTCAACCATTCTTCAATACTATAGGCTTGTGGAATAATATCTCCATTTCTAAACCTGTTAACATTTAAATTAGTGGTCATCCAATATTGAGATCCGATTCTTGAATAACCATCTCCAGATGATTGAACACGACTATCAGAGGAAGCATCAACATCAGAAGTATATTCTGTTTCGGCAGATGTGTTTTTATCGTTTGATTTACTGATGTTCTTATCTGTAACTCTATCGCTTTCTGCGGTGATAAACCATTTGTCACCTTGCTTTGCAAAAACTAAGTAGGAAGGGTAATTTTTTGTTTTGTTATTGTAGGTAACGCGCTTTAAAAACAAGCATTTGTATTCGGTATCCGTTATTTTTTCACATTTAATATCACCATCTATTTGCTGGTAATAATCCTTGTGTTTTTTGAACTCAGATAATTTACTGTCGATGCAATCATTTTTATCTTTTGCTCTGCCGTAGTAGTCAACCGATTCATTATAAAGTGAAGCAAGCACAGCAACATCTTTCGAATTATGAGCATTGTTCCAGTCGTTAACAAGTTTAGTAAGGCTAGCAGATTCATCCGTAGCAGAAGATTTATTATCGCCTTGCTTACAACCAAAAATTAAAAACATTGCAGCAAATAATAAAGTCGAAAATAAAGGTTTAATATTCATAAAATAGATAATTGAACAGAAGCAAAATTATCAATTTTTATGAAATATATTTAATTCATAACCACCTGTCCCGAAGTCATCGTCCCGATATTTTTTCGGGAAGACCCCCACAGTAATTTAAAATCAAAATTTAAATGATAACATTCTAAATGCTATTAAATAAAAAACCATGTAGCAAGTTTACTCTGCTACATGGTTTTTTTAATTGGTGGGCCCACCTGGATTCGAACCAGGCACCCACAGATTATGAGTCTGTTGCTCTAACCGAATGAGCTATAGGCCCTGTTTATTGGGAAGGCAAAAGTAATGATTTCTGATTTTGTTCCCAAACAATTTTAACCCTCGGTTATTTAATCACACCAAGCTCTTTCCCAACCTTGGTAAAGGCTGCAATTGCCTGATCAATATGGTGTCTGTCGTGGCCCGCAGATATTTGCACTCGGATACGCGCATTACCTTTGGCAACAACAGGATAGAAGAATCCAATGACATAAATACCCTCATCAAGTAATTTGGCTGCGAATTCCTGAGCCAATTTCGCCTCGTATAACATGATTGGCACAATCGGATGTTCTCCTGGTTTTATATCAAATCCCGCTTTTGTAATCTCACTTCTGAAATAAGCAGTGTTTTCCCATAACTTATCGCGTAAAGCTGTTGTTTCGCTTAGCATATCAATTACTGCTATCGATGCACCAACAATTGATGGAGCTAATGAATTCGAGAATAAATACGGACGAGAACGCTGACGAAGCATATCGATGATTTCTTTTTTACCGGAAGTGAATCCGCCCATCGCACCACCTAATGCTTTTCCTAATGTACCTGTGATAATGTCCACACGACCCATTACATTTCTGTATTCATGCGTTCCACGACCTGTTTTTCCCATAAATCCACTTGCATGGCATTCGTCAATCATCACTAATGCATTGTATTTATCAGCTAAATCACAAATTTTATCTAACTGCGCAATTGTTCCGTCCATCGAGAAAACACCATCGGTAACAATCATTCTATGACGTAAATGCTGAGTGGCCTTTAACTGCTCTTCCAGATCATTCATGTCGTTGTGCTTGTAACGATGACGTTGCGCCTTACACAAACGAATTCCATCAATGATAGAAGCATGGTTTAATTCGTCTGATATAATTGCATCTTGCTCATTCAACAAAGGTTCGAAAACACCACCGTTTGCATCGAATGCCGCTGCGTAAAGGATCGTATCTTCTGTGCCTAAAAATTGAGCAAGCTTCGACTCTAATTCTTTATGTATATCCTGTGTTCCGCAGATAAAGCGCACACTCGACATTCCGAATCCGTGTGTATGAATGGCATCAACAGCTGCCTGAATTACTTTGGGATGTGATGAAAGTCCTAAATAGTTGTTTGCGCAAAAATTAATTACCTCTTTACCATTTGCTTTTATATCAGCTGCCTGAGGAGTGGTGATAATTCGTTCTGTTTTAAATAAGCCCGCTTCTTTAATCTCGTTTAACTCCGCGTTTAATACGGGTTCTAATGTTTTATACATATGCTGAATTTTTGAAGTCCAAAAATAATTAATTCTCCTTAGATAACTTCAAATTCTTTTCCCGGAAGTGCCCTGATAACTCCTTTCATTTCAAGCGCGAATAAAGCAGCAGATACTTTGCTGATAGGAAGTTGTGCGGTAATAGCTATTTCATCAATCGATTTTACCAGTTTGCAGGCATTGATAATTTGTTCTTCTTCTTGATTAAGCTCAACAAATAGCGTCTTCTGAATTGGTTTTTTCTTCTTTTCTTGATCATCCCAGTTCATCAAACGGAAAATATCAGAAGCATTTGTAATTAACGAACCCTGATTAAATCGAATCAAATTATTACATCCTTCACTAAACGTATCGCCTATCCGTCCAGGGAAAGCAAATACATCACGCGCATAACTATGTGCAATATCAGCAGTAATTAATGCACCTCCTTTTTTTGCTGCTTCTACTACCACAACAGCATCGCACATTCCCGCTACAATTCTGTTTCTCGACGGGAAATTTTCTCTGTCGGGCATTGTTTCAAACGGATATTCACTTAACCAGCCTCCATTGTTGAGCATAGCCATTGCCGTTTCTTTATGTTGCGCTGGATAAAAAATATCGAGACCGTGGCCGAGTACAGCAATCGTAGGCATATTATTTTTTACTGCTTGACGGTGAGCAATGATATCAATTCCGTAAGCCATTCCGCTAACAATGACAATATTTTTTTCAATGCAAGCATCAATCAAATCTCTAGTAAGCTCCTTTCCATAGTTGCTCGCATTGCGTGTGCCTACTACTGCGAGGTAACGATGTTTGTTTAAATCGATATTCCCTTTTTTATAGAGTAAAATCGGAGAGTCGTAGCATTGTTTTAATCGGAAAGGAAAGGCTTCATCTGTAAAGAATAATACTTCTATTTCATTTTTTAAGACTCTTTCTACTTCTTGTTCCGCTCTGCGAAATACTGTTTGTTCCAAAATAGATCGGGCGGTAACAGGACCAATATCAGGAATGCTCAATAGTTCTTTTTCCGTTTGTTCAAAAACAGCTTGTGCGCTGCCACAATAAGCGACTAAATTTTTTGCGAGCACCGCACCGACATTGGGAATAAATGTAAGGGCGATTTTGTAGAATAAATCGTTGTTCATCATCTATGAAATAATATCGCTTGGGTTGTGAAAAATTAATGAGCGAATGCCGCAAAATTATTTTTATTAATCGAAAATAGGTTGCATTTTTATGGATTCTTACTAACAAATCAATAAAATTGACAATGAAGTTTAAATTTATAATTGTTGTTATTCTGTTATTTCTAATTGGTAATAATTCGTTTGCACAAACGGGAACAATTCGGGTTGAAATTGTAGATGCTAAAACAGGAGAACATTTATTGGGTGGTGTAGTTGAAAGCAAGCCTAATAAAGCGGGAGCTCAGGTTGACTTTAATGGATTCGCAGAATTTAAGTTACCTGTTGGTATGCAAGAAATAACCGTTGGATATATCGGTTATGAAGCCTACAAGACAATGGTAGAAATTAAAAAAGACGCAACCGTTAACTTGAAAGTTTTGATGGTTCCCTCGAAATTCGATCTGAAAACTGTAGTCATCTCCGCAGGAAAGCACGCACAGCGAATGGAAGAGGTTCCTGTTTCGATGGAAGTATTAAAACCGAAATATATCGAGAATAGTAATCAAACAACGATGGAAACAGCTGTTGAGCAAATTCCTGGTGTAACGGTTATCGACGGACAAGCAAATATTCGTGGAGGTAGTGGATTTAGTTACGGGGCGGGTAGTCGTGTGCTAGTTTTGGTAGATGATTTACCACTTTTAGCAGGTGATGCTGGCGATGTAAAATGGAGTTTTTTACCAATAGAAAATATCGGGCAAGTAGAAGTGATAAAAGGGGCATCGTCTGCTTTGTTTGGTTCTTCTGCCTTGAATGGCGTAATTAATATGCGTACTGTTGTGCCAACTGACACTGCAGAATCGAGTGTTACAATTTATTCAGGCGTTTATGATACTCCGCTTGATAGAAGTATGAAATGGTGGGGCAGCGGACCAGAAATGATTTCAGGTGGACAATTTTCACATAGAAGAAAAATTGGTCAGTTGGATTTAGTAGCTGGTGGACATTATCTAAACGATCAAGGATATCGCGAAGGAGAACGCGAAGAACGTGTACGTGGTAATTTTAATTTGCGATATCATTTTAAAAATATTGCAGGACTAACGGCAGGAATAGCCGTAAACTCACAATTGTCGAAAGGAGGTAACTTTTTATTCTGGCAAGATGATTCAAGTGGAGCACTTAAGCCCTATGGTGGAACTTCGGGTTCATCAAGTACCTTAAGCTTATACACTACAACCCGTACCTATGTTGATCCATCCATCTCTTATGTTGGAAAAAATTTTAGTCATAAGTTAAGAGGACGTATTTATTCTACCAACAATAAAAACAATACGAATCAAGAAGCTTTATCATTGTTAACTTATGGGGAATACTTAGGTCAGTATAAGTGGAAGGACCGTTTAACAATTTCGGGAGGGTTATCAGCATCAAAAACAAAAGTTTCGGGCGATTTATACAGCAATCAAAACAGTACTAACTATGCCGCCTATTTGCAAGCGGATTTTAAATACAACCGTTGGAATTTATCGGGTGGTTATAGATATGAAGGTGGTGAAATTTCAAACATCAAATTTGATCCACAACAATTAATGCGTGCAGGTGTAAACTTCAAGGCAGCGGAAGCAACATTTTTGAGAGCTGCATACGGACAAGGATTTCGTTTTCCAACCATTGCTGAAAAATATATTCGTACGCAAGTGGGTAGCATAGTAATTTATCCAAATGATTCACTCACGACAGAAAGAGGTACTTCGTATGAGTTTGGTTTGCGTCAAGGATTTAAAATTAAATCGTGGCTAGGATTTATTGATGCCTCCGTTTTCCGCCAAGAATATAATGATATGATGGAGTTTACATTTGGTCAATGGGGTAATCCGTTTGTAGATCCATTATTCGGATTAGGATTTAAGTCGAAGAATATTGGCAACACGCGCATCGACGGATTTGAAATTTCAATTGGTGGTGATGGTAAGATTGGCAATGTTCAGGAAACGGTGATGGGCGGTGTTACGATTATTGATCCAATTCAAACTGATTTCAATGCTGCAGAAGATACTTTGATAAACTCTTCGAATAAAAACGTACTTAAATACCGCAACAGGACCATGTTTAAGTTTGATTCAGAAACAACCTATAAAAAGTACTCGTTTGGATGGAGCGCCAGATATTATAGCTATATGGAAAATATTGATAAGATATTTGAAGGGGTTATTCCAGGAGTAAAAGATTATCGCGATAAAAACCCCGAAGGCGAATGGGTATTTGATGCTCGATTCGCCTATAAAGTAAATGAGTCGGTGCAATTAAGTTTTGTTACTAAAAACATCTTGAATAACTTGTATGTAGGACGACCAGCCGATTTGCAGGCGCCAAGATCGTTTAATATTCAGGCGATGGTTAAATTTTAATTCGGAATATTTTACGGAAATTTAACTGCGGTCATTTTTTAAATTCTAACTTTGCCACGTGCAAATAAAAAGTATTATTCAAGTCAGTAATCTTGAAAAGAAATATGAATCCTTTCATGCGGTGAAAGGAATTTCTTTCGAGGTGCAAGAAGGCGAAATCTTCGGTATTCTTGGTCCGAATGGCGCAGGTAAAACAACCACGCTCGAAATCATCGAAACGTTAAGAGAAAAATCAAGCGGGCAAGTAACGGTTTGCGGATTAAATATCGAGACACAGGCAAATGATATCAAACAATTAATTGGTGTGCAATTGCAGGCTGCTGGATATTATCCAAGTTTAACGTTAGTTGAATTGTTAGTGTTGTTTGCTGGATTGTATAACCGTGAAATTAATCCGATGCAAATGTTGGCGGAAGTTGGACTAGAAGATAAAGCAAAAGCAAAATTCAAAGAGTTATCCGGCGGACAAAAACAACGATTTTCAATTGCAACAACGTTAATCAATCAACCGAAAATTATTTTCTTAGATGAGCCTACTACCGGACTTGATCCGCAGGCGCGTAGAAATCTTTGGGACTTAATCAGGAATGTGCGCAATGAAGGAGCAACGGTTGTGATTACCACACACTACATGGATGAAGCTGAGCAATTATGTGATCGCGTTGCAGTGATGGAAGCAGGAAAAATTATTGCGTTAGATACGCCTGATGCGTTAATTGATCAATTAGTAGCTTCCGGCTTCGAGCGAAAGAAAGAAGTAAAAAAAGCAAATTTAGAAGACGTATTTTTATCACTGACAGGCCATGAATGGAGAGATGAATAACAACCAAAATTATAGTCAATTGAAAGCCATGCTTGCCATTTCAAAAGCAAGCTTTCGTTCTATTACAAGAAGTCCTTCGGCGGTGATATTTACGTTGGTATTTCCTCTAATATTTATTACCGTATTCGGATTTTTAAAAGGAGGAAGTGTTTCGTTAGATGTAGCATTATCACCTGATTGCGATACGAATAATCCGATTTATATTGGAATGATTTCTAATCCTGCTTTTTCGGTTCAGCATCATATGGATACGGCAACGCAACGTGTAAAAATATTTAAAGGCGATTTGGATGCTATCATCAATATTCAAAAATCAAACAGCGATTCTACTTACAACGTCCAGCTTTATACAACAATGGCATCTGGTGAAAAGGGTGTAATCGTAAAATCGATGTTAGAGCATTTGATTGATAAGTTGAATTTAAAGGCAGCGAATATTTCTCAGCCAATGGCAACTATCCAACAACAGCAATTGCAAGGAAGAACTTACGAAACAATTGATTTTATTTTGCCAGGACAATTAGGTTTTTCATTGCTAAGTACGGGAGTATTCGGAACAGCATTCGTATTTTTTAATTTACGTCAGACATTAGTTATTAAACGATTTTTTGCAACTCCTATTAAACGTCCTTTTATCGTTTTAGGGGAAGCGTTAGCAAGAATGGTTTTTGCGTTGTTGGGTGCTATGTTCTTAATTTTATTAGGGCATTATGCTTTCGGATTTACGCTCGTTAACGGACTCACCACTTTTGTTGATATGATTATTTTGTCGGCTATCGGATTAATTGTATTTATGGGATTTGGATTTGTGGTTTCAGGAATTGCAAAGAATGAAGGAACGATTCCTCCATTGGCAAATATTGTCACGCTGCCGCAGTTTTTACTCTCTGGAACTTTCTTCGGAATTGATAATTTCCCTTCTTGGTTACAGCCCGTTTGTAAAATCCTTCCGCTTACCTATCTGAACGATGCCATGCGTAAAGTAGCATTTGAAGGTGCTGGTTTGATGGATATTACCTCTCAATTAGGAGTTATTCTGCTTTGGGGAGTAATCATCTATTTTGCTGCGGTAAAAGTCTTTCGTTGGGAGTAAATATTTAACTTTTATCTATTAAATTTGTTTAATCTTTAGTCAACTACAATAAAAAGACACAATCAACGTATAACAGAAAAAAATAATAAGATTATGATGTTTATCCTTTCCTTAGTTTTTATGGCCATTGGTTGGATGGTTAGTGCTCGTTTAAAGAGCAAGTTTGAAAAATACTCTCAAACACCAATCAGTTCTGATTTATCAGGAGAAGAAATTGCGAAAAAGATGCTTCGCGACAATGCTATTTATGATGTAAAAGTAATTTGTGTTGAAGGTCAATTAACAGATCACTACAATCCTGCAGACAAAACAGTAAATTTAAGTCAGGGTGTATATTATGGAAAAAACGCAGCGGCAGCAGCAGTTTCTGCTCACGAATGTGGTCACGCTGTTCAGCATGCAACCGCATATAGCATGTTACAGCTTCGCTCAACGTTGGTTCCTATTGTAAGTGTCGCTTCAGGTTGGATGCATTGGATTTTATTAGCAGGAATTTTAACAATTAATACTTTCCCAAGTTTATTATTAATTGGAATCTGTTTATTTGCTGCAACTACCTTATTTAGTTTAGTAACATTGCCTGTAGAATTTGATGCAAGTAACCGTGCATTAGCATGGTTAGAATCGTCAGGAGTTTCTACAAGACAAGAGCATGAAAATGCAAAAGATGCTTTATGGTGGGCAGCAATGACCTATGTAGTAGCTGCTATTGCGTCGATTGCAACATTGCTTTACTACATCATGATTTACATGGGTGGTAGAAGAAATTAATTTCAACCGATAAAAATAGGAAGCCGGCTTTAGAGTCGGCTTTTTTTATGGACTAATCTTTATCAGTCGTGGGCAAATATTCGAGCGGAAATAGTATTTTTGAACCATGAGTTTACCTGAAAACATTGAAAGTAGAATTAAGCTTCTGGAAGAGAAGTTTAATGCCATGGGGCAGGATTTAACATCTTACCTTGATGGGTTGTTATATGCTGATTATTTGACTTACTGGGACTATATTCATCTCGATACCTTGTTAAGTTTACAATCGCCTAAAACGAAGTTTCCTGATGAAGAAGTATTCATCATGTATCATCAGATTACGGAATTGTATTTTAAGTTAGCCATTCATGAATTCAAGCAAATAAGTAATTCGAAAAATGTTACTGTTGATTTGATGATTCAAAAGTTACAGCGCATCAATCGTTATTTCGTAGCATTAACTGACTCATTTTCGATTATGGTGGATGGTATGGAGCCAGAGCAGTTTCAAAAGTTTCGCATGAGCTTATTGCCTGCATCTGGATTTCAGTCGGCGCAATACCGTAGCATTGAAATTTACTCAACTGAATTTGAAAGACTGGTTTCAAAAGATGTTAGAGAAAAAATTAATAGTAAGAGTTCAAGCGTAGAAGAAATGTTTGAACATATTTACTGGAAGGCGGGTGCAACAGAATTAGCAACGGGAAAAAAGACGCTAACGTTAAATCAGTTTGAAGAAAAATACTCTACGCAGTTAATCACTCTTGCTAAATCGATGGAAGGAGTGAATGTATTGTCGCAATATAAAAAGCTATCGGCGGAAGATCAGCAGAATGAAAAGCTGATCAAATTATTAAAGCAGTTAGATGTGAATGTAAATATTAACTGGCCATTGTCGCATTATAAATCGGCTGTACGATACTTACAAAAAGATCCAGTTGATATTGCGGCGACGGGTGGCACGAACTGGCAAAAATATTTACCTCCTCGTTTTCAGAAAAGAATTTTTTATCACGAACTTTGGTCGCAAGAAGAATTAGAAAATTGGGGAAAAGCCTGGGTAGAAGATTTATTTAAAAACTAATCGTAATGAAGAAAGTAATAAGTGCAGTGTTAGTGCTGTTATGTTTGCAAATGAGTGTAAATGCACAAGCACCAAAGCAAGAGCCTAAGCGACCACCAATATCTCAGAACAATGTTAAACGAGCTCTCGATCGTTATGTAATGGTTTGGGATACTTGTACGAATGATAATTTCAGAGCAAAGATTTATGAAAGTTTTGATCGATTAGCACATGCTGACTCAACCAACTTTTACGGACAATACTATGCTGCTTATATTGATGCGGAAGCAGGTTTTTTATATTTCGATTCATTAAGAAAGCCGGAAGTATATACGCGAGCGTTAGGTTTTGCTGAAAAAGCAATTAAGTTAAGTCCGAAGGATGCAGAGCCATTAATTTTGAAGGCGCATATTTTACGTTTGATGGCTAATCATAATGATTCATTAGAAACCGATCACAAATCGAAGATTAAAAAGCTAATTGCGGAAGCAAAAAAGATGGATGCTACCAATCCTCGATTATATTTAGTAGAAGGGGATGAGTTTTTGAAGGCAGGCAATAAAAAAGAAGCCGCTAAAATTTATAAGTTAGCAAGCGATGGATTAAAAGCAAATAAATCGGAAGAGTTTTTAAAACCGCATTGGGGTACTGAAGAAGTAAAACGCTCAATGGCAAAAACACAGTAAAATTTAAGGACTGAGTAATCAGTCCTTTTTTTGTTCTTCGGAAGTAGTAATCACTTTCTTTAAGCGCACACCGTTAGTTAATACCCAGTGATTATTGATAAGCAATAGACGAGTTGCTGAAAAATAATAGTGTTCACCTAAATGGGTGAAGTAATATTTAAAACGTAAAGAAGGGAATTCATTTTCCAATTTCTTTTTGGGTTCTGCTACTAAACTATCTTCTGAAATCATGGTCCAGTCGATATTGTTAACCGTTCCAAACTTTTGTAGCGTTTTAAAATTATCGCCTGCTTTTTCTTGGAGCACTGAAAATAGCGAGTCCGCACCTTTGGAAGAAATTTGTTTTGGTTCATCAAAATATTTGATGGCTGTATCTATATCATTTCGTGCAGGCGCCAGCGTTAGAAAAATAGCTTCATCATTTTCCACCAACGATTGAAGTAATGTTTCTTTGAAGATGTAGGTGTCGGGGTTTTTCTTTTCTTTTTTTTGCCCAAATGCAAACGTGGTCGTAAAAACTATCAAGATGAGTAGGGAGTAGTTCTTTTTCAAAGGAGTCGATGTGTTAGTAATTAAACGTTTGTAAATGCTTATTATTTGGCAGCAATAAATTTAAGGAATAAATTTGAAATGGGGGGGGGAGGGGCTTTAGCCCCATAAAATGGAGTTTGATTTTTTCGTTCCTCTTTGTAGAAAGTATTGTAATTTTGGAGATTATCCGCAGTGGGTTAATTCACTTTCTAAATTTAAATTCAATAAAATTTTATTTCCTTTCTATGAAATCAAAAATAATTGTGTTGTTTACATTATTACTCGCCGCAAATAATGCCTTTGCCCAATCAGATCTCACTGCAATAAAAGCTTTTGAAAGTGGAAGGTATCAAGCATTAGTTGACGGTGATATTTCAAAAACGACTCAATTAATATCTAACAATCTTTTATACACACATTCGAATTTAAACTTTGAAGATAAGCAGGCCTATTTACTTGCGCTGAAAAGTGGAAAGTATAAGTTTGAATCTTTTGTTACGGATAGTACGCAATACGTTTTTCTGAATAAAAAAACAGTCATTGCAGCTGGATTAGTGCATATGCAAGGACGCTATTATGATACTCCCTACAAGTTAGATGGAAGATTTACCGCTGTGTACATTAAACGTAAACGACAATGGCAATTAGCTGCTTGGCAGACAACGAAAAAAGTCAATTGAGGTCTTTGCAACAAATCATTTAGTAAACTAAATATTTTTCGCTCCCTCAATAATCGCATCTACCACACTTGGGTCTAACAAAGTACTCGTGTCGCCTAAATTGCTTATATCGTTCTCTGCTACTTTTCTTAAAATTCTTCGCATGATTTTACCTGAGCGTGTTTTAGGTAATCCCGTTACAAATTGAATTTTGTCGGGCTTAGCAATTGGACCAATTACTTTGCTTACTACGTCTAATATTTCTTTGCGGGTCTTGTGTTCATCAGCTGGTAATTGATCGCATATAACGTATGCGTATATACCCTGTCCTTTAATTTCATGTGGGTAACCAATCACAGCCGATTCAATCACGTGAATATGTTCGTTAATGGCATTCTCAACTTCTGCTGTTCCTAATCGGTGGCCACTTACATTGATTACATCATCAACTCTTCCAATTATTCGGTAATAACCATCGTGGTCGCGTTTACAACCATCACCAGTAAAGTATAAATTATCGTAAGTGCTAAAATAAGTTGTTCTGCATCGTTCATGATCTCCATAAGTGGTTCTTAACATACCTGGCCATGGAAATTGGATGCATAAGTTCCCTTCCACATTATTTCCTTCAATTATTTTTCCTTCGGCATCTACCAGCACAGGTTGAACTCCCGGAAGTGGTAAGGTAGCATAGGTCGGTTTAGTAGGAGTAATATTCGCCAGCGGAGAAATCATTACACCGCCTGTTTCTGTTTGCCACCAGGTATCAACAATTCCGCAACGACCTTTACCAATTTTTTCATGATACCAGTTCCATGCTTCCTCGTTGATAGGTTCTCCAACGGAGCCTAATGTTTTTAAGCTATCTAACGCATAGGGCTTAACGAATTCATCGCCTTGTGCCATTAACGAACGGATTGCAGTCGGAGCAGTATAAAAAATATTCACTTGGTGTTTATCAATCACATTCCAAAAACGACCTGCATCAGGGTAGGTAGGTATTCCTTCAAACATTAATGTAGTAGCCCCATTCAATAACGGACCATATACAATATACGAATGTCCAGTTACCCAACCAATGTCGGCAGTACACCAGTAAATATCTCCTGCGTTATACTGAAATACATTGTTGAATGTATAGCCAGCCCATACCATATAACCTGCTGTGGTATGAACAACACCCTTTGGTTTACCCGTAGAGCCTGAGGTGTATAAAATGAATAACATATCCTCTGCATCCATCGGTTCTGCTTCACAAACATCGCTGCAGCCTGAAATAGCATCTTGCCAATAAATATCTCTTTCTGAATGCATAAAAATAGAAGAGGATAAATGTTTTAATACAATTACTTTTTCTACGGATGTCGTAGACGTTAACGCCTCATCAACTATTTCTTTTAAGTTCAAGGCTTTCGCTCCTCTGTAAACGCCATCAGCTGTAATGACTAATTTACAAGTTGCATCATTAATACGATCGGCTAAACTTTGCGCAGAGAATCCTGCGAATACAATGGAATGAATCGCGCCCAATCTTGCACAGGCCAACATCGCAACAGCTGCTTCTGGCACCATAGGCATGTAAATACAAACACGATCACCTTTTTTTACCCCTAAGCGTTTTAACATATTAGAGGCTTTACAAACCTCTTGATGAAGTTCTTTATACGTGAGCGTACATCCTTTACCGTTAGGGTCGTTGGGCTCCCAGATAATGGCTGGTGTATCTCCATTTTTTTCTAGGTGACGGTCGAGGCAGTTTTCTGTAATATTTAAAGTTGCTCCTTCAAACCATTTTACATCAAACGATTTAAAGTCCCAGTTAAGTACATTATTCCAGCGAGTTTTCCAGGTAAATTCATTGGCAATATCTGCCCAGAATTTCTCAGGTTGACGAACGCTTTTTTCATAAGCCTCATGATAGGCTTCCATCGAATCGATTCTTGTATTCATAAAAGTATAATCTATGTCAAATATAATCGCTTTGAGTTAATACCAAGCTGATTTTTGTTTGTAAGATGCTTGTAAGGTTTTCAAACAAATTTTTTACGCTGTCCTTTTTTACGGCTTAACTTGCTTCTATGATTAAACGAACGATACTTCTTTCCTTCTTTGTTGCGATGAGTTTGTATTCATCAGCTCAGAATGTGAGCGGATGGAAAGAGTTAGTTATTAAGACGCCTGTTTTAAATGAATGGACGGTCTATAAAATAAATCGTTGGATGCGTTGCTTAGATGGAGTTCATCTTAGTGGTTATCATCAATCGTCAAGTTGCTTATTAATTAAATATGATACAGACAAAATTCTCGATCCCGCCATAATAAAGGTGGTCATCTCTTACCTCAATCAGAAAATGAAATCAGAGGTGCTAAACGGATATACTATTTACGACATTGTCGATGATAAATATGTAAATCCCGATCTAATAAAAGCGAAAGCTGATGTTAAACCAATAAAGAATAAAGGAGGCTAACAAAAGTTAACAATGAAAAATGATTTACTTCCAAAGGCTTTGCATTAATAATCTCGTTAGTGCAAGGCCTTTGCTATTTACGATTGCAGATACTCCAACATTTGTTGTCGCACCATCTCTTTTAAACGAGGAACATCGGCTTCTGTCATTCCTTTTGTCTCGATGGGTTTACTCCACGTTCCATGCAATACACCAGGGCGCATACTTAACATACGTTTAGGTGAGTGTAGGTGATGCGGATTTTTAAGCGTTAAAACAGCAATTGGTACTTGCGCATAAATAGCTAATCGGAAAGCGCCATCTTTGAATTCAAGTAGCGGAGCTTCTGTTTTATTTCTTGTTCCTTCGGGAGCTAAGAAAACAGACAAGCCCTCATCAATTGTTTCTTTCATGCGTTCGATACTTTTACTTCTATCGGAACGATCGGTACGGTTAACTGTGATGTATAAATTTTTGATAACGTAACCTAACAATGGAATTTTTGCCAACTCTGCCTTCGATAAAAAACGAAAACTATTACTACACGCAGCAGCGTATGCAGGGATGTCTAACATTGATAAATGATTCGCGACAAAAACATATTGCTTATCAGGATCAATGTATTCTTTGTTTTCAATTTTACATCTTACTAAAAACAAAACGAATAATAAATGCGCCCAGAACTTAGAAACCTTATGGGCAATGAATGGCGCTTTCTTTTTCGAGAATAAATTAAAAACAATAAAGTAGCAAGGAATAACAATGATAAAGGAAGCTGCAAATGCTAGTAAGCAATATACAGCGTAGAGTGCTTTTAGAAGTTTAATCATTTTAAGGGGTGCTTAATGCTACTGGAATTATTTTTCCGTTAAAGTATTGATGTCCGTTTTCAGCAAACCACGTTACATAGTTGCCCATTTCGGCTGCGCTTAGTGGTGCGTTATAGCCGGGAAATGCTTTCGATAACATTTCAGTATTTACAGCGCCTAATGCTAAGCAATTGACTTTTATATTTTGATCTTTAAATTCTTCGGCTAGGCATTCCGTTAGAATGGTTAATGCTCCTTTGGAAGAAGAGTAAGCAGATAGTCCTGCAAACTTTACACTGCCTTGAATTCCGCCAACCGAACTGATATTGATGATATGCGGATACGTTGATTTTTTCAGTGCGGGTAATAATGCCTGTATGAGTAAATAAGGCGCAAATACGTTTGTGTTATAAGCCCCAATTAATTCTGATGAAGTGATTTTTTCAAAATTATTATTCACTAACTGTCCTGCATTATTGATTAAAACATCAATATGATCGATGTTGTTATTCTTTAAAGTGTTGAGTACTGCATCAAAAATTAAAGTGGCTAAATCATGCGAGCAAACAATGATTTTTCCTGCTGATGCTGCCTTTAATTTTTCGAGTAAATCGGTGTTTCTGGCAAGTGCAATTACCTGATGGCCTTGTTGCGAAAGTTGCAAGGCTGTTTGATAGCCTACACCTGATGAAGCCCCTGTAATAAGAATGGTTTTAATTTCCATGATGATGCAAAGTAAACAATCTATTTAATTCGATATCTTTGATTGAACAATTATTTTATGAAATTCAGAATATTACTTGCGATATGTTTGTTTTCGATGGCTTCTTATGCACAGCAAGAAGCGGCCAAACCACCGTTTAAAGATCGATTGTTTTACGGCGGAAATGTGGGGTTAAACTTCGGAACGGTGACGTATATTTATTTAGCACCAACGATAGGTTACAAAATTACAGAGGAGTTTGGTGCTGGCTTTGGACCTTCGTATAGTTACTTAAATGATAAGCGCTACCCTGGTTATTATTATGAGACGAATACGTATGGCGGAAGAATATTCGCGCAATACAGAGTCCATCCCAAGGCTATATTGTATGGAGAATATGAAGTGATTAATGCGGAAGTGCCCAACTTACTTCAAACAAAACTGATTCGTACAAATATTGAATCATTATTATTAGGCGGCGGCTATGTTACTCCTATCAGCGACCGATCTAGTTTTGTTATTATGGGGTTGTGGAATTTCTCTCCTAGTCAGTATTCTTACTATGAAAATCCTATTATCCGAGCAGGAGTAAATCTCGGATTTTAATTATTGATTTCTTTTAGCTCGATGTACTTCATGTGCGTCATGATCCATACTTTTTTTCTTCGGATGTATGGAGTCGGTTTCGATGCTGACCATTTAAGTGGATTCGGAAGTATTGCTGCGATGAGTGCTGCTTCTCCTTTCGATAATTTAATCGCAGGCTTGTGAAAATAATATTGAGATGCTGCTTCTGCTCCATAAATACCAGGACCCATTTCAATCACGTTTAAGTACACTTCCATGATTCGTTCTTTACTCCAAAAAATTTCAATTAGAAAAGTAAAGTACACTTCCAATCCTTTTCTAAACCAGCTTCGCGATTGCCACAAGAAAACATTTTTGGCGGTCTGCTGACTAATAGTAGATGCGCCCTTAACAGGTTTACCCTTATGCGTAGCGTTATAGTCGGCCGCTTTTTCGATGGCCTCTAAATCGAATCCAAAATGATCTTCAAACTTTTGATCTTCGGAAGTAACAACAGCAAGTGGAAGCTTCGGGGAAATTTCATCCAGCGATTTCCATTCTTTTTCTAATTTACCAATCTCTGGATCGAAGTATCGCGAAATCATGAGTAAGGTAACTGGAGGGTTTATCCAACGATAGATGATAGTTGTCCCAATGCTCAACAAAAAAAATGCAGCTGCAAATATTCCAACTATTCGTAAGACCTTTTTTAACATGGTGCTAAGGTATTAAATTAATACTTCTGTAATTGTTGAATAGGGAATAGCTAACAAGAATTTATTATTTAAGTACATCTTAAAAATAAATAAACGATTATTTCCTACTAAGATTATATACAACCTTATACTCAATCAAAAGGAGGAGCGGCACCACCACTCCTCCTCCTAAAAATGCCAGGCAATCAGTAAATTTCCCAATCAAAATTTGGAACCATTTCATCATTATCGTCATAATATAAATTTCCATTATCTAGATATCTCGTAAAGGTCCTCCCATTAAAAATTCCTCTTGCATGGAAGTTGGCTTGTAAGTCGACATAAATATTCAGGTCTAAATAATTCCATTGATCATCTGTAGCTTGAAAATGAATCTTGGTTCCAATGAATGATGGAATTAGTTTAGTGTCGTCATCGGCATATTCTTGTAGTCGAAACACATTAATTACCTTGCACGACTTAGCGCTTTCAATATTCATGTCTCCAATAGTCATATTCAGCACTTGCACTGTTGTTGAATCCACTATCTCCACTGTATCGCCCACAGCATGAGTTGATAGTTCGTAATACTGTGCTTTGCTTGTTGTAACTATTCCCAGAATGGTTAGCAACAGAATGATTGATTTTTTCATGTTCTAAGATTTTTTTAGGGTGAAGAATGTTTTATAGAAATAGTATTAATTACGACTAAATGATTTCCCCAGTCTGTCATTAGTTGGACCTTTTAACTCGAGCGCCATCAAAAAACTTCTTCCAATATCCTGTGTGGTAATTACTCTTTTAGGATCTTCTATTAAAGTGTTTTGCTTTGCTTTAAAGAATTTACCTCGTTTTACTTCCTGATCATCAGTAAATAAATTTTTGAGATTGTATTTTCTTAGAGCAAGTTCGTAGACGACTTTTGTGAGAATTAATCGAGGATTTTTGAAATCGTTGTCACGAGTTAAGAGGCAATTTAGCAAGTCAAGAAGCTTTTTGTCACTTGCTTCTTTTATGATTTTATCCGTTCTCATTTTTAATTTTTATTTTTAAGGATTGACATTAATTACAAATTATTTTCTTCTGAATATACTAAGGTGTTATTTACAATTTTTACTTTCTTACTTAAACGAATCGAATTGTTTTCGCCTGTAATACATGAAATATCAATGTCTCTGTTTTTGATTTCATCAACCAGTAAAATGATATATTCAAATCGTGCGCTGCTGGATGCAGGAACTCTTACTTCGCGATTAAAATTTTCAATTAGTTTATCTAAGCTAGATGCGGCCAAAAGTTTTTTCCATTCCTTATTTCGCAACTCTGTTCCGTAGCCAGTTTCAAAATATTCACGTAGGCGATTTGCTTTTTCAGACGATACTTTCTCCCATGGGAAATCTAAATTTCCGAAATGTCCATTGATAGCAGTTTGACTATAGATAGGTTGTTTTAGTCCGAGTTCTTTGATAATTCCGTTCGGATTCAAATCAAATACTGCTCTAACGGCAAGGGCTAACCGCGTATCTGGATGTTGGTTACCTGTTCCATGTGTATTAACGTGAACCGAAAGCGGTTGGTCATGTCCAATAGCATAGGCTAGTTGAATTGTACATTCTTTCGCATATCCGTTGGCTACTAACGTTTTTGCTATGTAGCGTGCCATATATGCAGCAGAACGATCTACTTTGCTTGGGTCTTTACCAGAGAAGGCACCACCTCCATGTGGACATTTACCTCCATAAGTATCCACAATAATTTTTCTTCCTGTTAAACCAGTATCACCATGCGGGCCACCAATAGTAAAACTTCCAGAAGGATTGATTAAATATTCAGTCTCGGATTCACCTTTATAATTTGCAATTACAGGTTCAATGATTTCAGCGATGATAAACTTGCGTAAGTCTTCTTGCTTGATATCAGGAGTATGTTGTGCGGATAAAACAACTTTGCTAATACCTACTGGTGTATTGATATTGTAATCAACTGTGACTTGCGATTTAGCATCAGGAAGTAAGAATGGATATTTACCACTATCGCGAAGTTCCTGATGTTTGCGCATTAGCTGATGAGCAAGCCAGATAGGTAAAGGCATAAAGTTCGGGCCTTCGGATGTTGCATAGCCAAACATTAATCCTTGATCACCTGCACCTCCATCGGCAACGCTATCGTTAATTTCACGACTTTGTTGATGTAATAAATTTTGATAGAATGCAGTTTTCCAATTAAAACCTGATGCTGAATCATTATAACCGATGCGCTCCAATACTTCTTTTGCAATCGCAATAGGATCTACAATAGCGGTAGAAGTCACCTCACCAGCAATCGTTAAATGATTGGTTGTAATTAAACATTCGCAGGCTACTTTAGCATGCGGGTCTTGTGCTAAGTAAGCATCAAGAATAGCGTCTGAAATTTGATCAGCCACTTTGTCTGGGTGTCCTGCCGACACCGATTCGCTCGTAAACGAATAATCGAATTGTTTCATAGTATGATGGAATTAAAGTTTAATTTCTAACTCAATACATACATCAAAAAGAAGCGAAGTGGATATCCTGTTTTATTTTGACTGAACGTCCACATCGCTTTACCACCGTGGCGCGGATACGCTCGGTTGGTATTATAGTCGGAACTATAATTCTTGATGTATTAAAAAATAAAGAACAAATTGTACTCTGCAATCTGTAACATTAACGAGAGGAGGGAGGGTTTATTGTGCAAAGCGCTTTTTTGACTCCTGGTCCGCATCGTTTTACCACCGTTGCATCGTCCGCTCGGTTGGTATCATACATTACATATGATGTCTGAATGCGATGCAAAGTAAAAACGATTTTTTATGATAACCAAATTTATTTTTATGATTGACCTGTATTGTCGGAAAAAATTAAATTCAATTGAAAGGTTATTATTCATGGTTTATCATATAAATAGTTTTAGCAACTAGGTAAAATATTTTTCATAAAACTCCACTTCATGAGCCATTAAAAAGTCTCTTTGTTCTTCTATGGATTTCTTTTTCTTATGATGATTTTCCTGATTCTCGACGTAGCGAATAAGCCTTGGCTTTTCCTCTATAGTATAGGTAAATGCTCCATAACCCGATTGCCATCCATTAAATTTTTTAAAGAGTTTGTTTTCCTTTATAAAAATTGTGCTTGAAAGTTTAATGTCTTTTACCAATGAAGCTAACGCAACTGAAGGATGGAGGTCGCATACAATGTGGAGGTGGTCTTCAACACCGTTGATACAATAAGGCAGGCATTTTTTGTTTCTGATTACAGTTGCCATGTACGCGAAAAGCCGTTGCCGATTTTCGGCGCTTAGTGTTTTCTGTCGTCTTTTCGTCGCGAAAACTATCTGGTAAATGATTTGGGTGTAGGTCGTCATAAGTTTGATTTTGTTGAACCGCGTTGCGGTTCTGGGGTTAATAGTATGTGATAGGTGATGGTTGTTGAACCGCGTTGCGGTTTGATGAGTTTTATAGTTCGTGATTATTTATGTTTGTTAAACCACTTCGTGGTTTTTATTTCGCCAACCCCGCAGCATTGCGGGGTTGAACATTGGTAGATTATTGTTTTCCATTTAACATTAATTAATCGATTCATTCATTGGTAATTGCCAACCCTGTAGCATTGCGCTACAGGGTTGAACAATCATGTTGCAAGATTAAGGATGATTGTTTTTTTATTCGGTTATTAAACGTTTATATCCATTTACAAACGATTAATTTAAATTAACACGATAGTTATCATTGGCTGCCGTATCTTTGCAATATGCAATTCAAATTACATAATCGTTGTTTAGGTCATACAAGTGGCGTGTATGATTTAATTAAATTAAGCGATAAATCATTTTTGTCGGCATCTGGCGATCGTTTAGTGGTATCATGGAACATTGATCAACCTGAACAAGGTAATTTAATTGCGAGAGCGTCTGATAGTATTTATTCAATATGTTATCTGGAAGGTAAAAATGAATTATTAATCGGTCAGGCGAAAGGAGAAATTCATGTCATCGATTTATCGAACAACCAGGAGAAGAGATTGTTGAAAGTAAATGAGAAAGGGGTGTTTTCTATCGTTGAGAATAAAAGTAAATCGAAGGTGTATGTATTAGGCGGTGACGGAGTATTGTCCGTATTATCATCAGCAGATTATTCATTGATCTTCAAACAAAAAATTTCTACTATGAAATTGCGTTCTGTTTTTTTTGACGAAAAGCTAAACAAAACATTTGTTGGTTGTGGTGAAGGGATGTTTTATGTTTTTGATGACGATACGATGGAAGTGACCTATAGTAATCAACTATCGAAGCAAGGTTTTTCTGTTAATGCGATTATTCATTACACTGATGATATTTTACTTTGCGGTGGAAGAGATGCGCATTTAAGATGGGTTGACAAAAAAGATTATACGGTTGTGAATGCAATTCCTGCTCACAATTATGCGATTTATAAAATCGGATTTTCGCTTGATAGAAAATTATTTGCTACTGCTAGTCGTGATAAGACATTAAAAATTTGGGATGCAAATACGAATCAGGTTATTCAGCGTATTGAACATTCAAATGATGGACATTTAAATTCTGTCAATACATTATTGTGGATAGACGATAACACTTTGATTAGTGCAGGCGATGATCGCTCAATTAATATCTGGAAGAAAGATTAGTTAGAAGGAATTTTAATTGTAACCTTAGTTCCTTCCCCTAATTTTGAATCGAGGTTGATTGCGCCGCCCAGCTTAGTGATCATTTCTTTGCAGATATAAAGTCCGAGACCAGTACCTGCTACACTACTAGTAGCTCTAAAAAACATATCGAAAATTTTCGGTAAACTTTTTTCGCTGATTCCAATACCATTATCTTCTATTCGAATAATTGTATAGTTATCTTCTTTACTTACTTTGATATTTACGAAGCAATCTGTATCATTTTGTTTGCGATATTTTACAGCGTTGCTTATCGTGTTTTTTAAAATAGTTATCAATCGGAATTTATCACTAGTAACAATAGCAGAAGTTTCAAATTGTATGTCAAATCTAACTGGAGCGAGATGTTGTAAGTCCGTGGTGATTTGTTGTAAAATGGTGTTTAAGTCGAGCTCAACATGTTCTACGTCGAAGCGTGCATTACGACTATAATCTAAAATTTCAACGATCGAATTGTCTAGTCGATCGATGGAATTAACAATCATCTGTAGCAATTGATTGCCTGTTTCACTAATGGATTCTTTCTGTTTTAAAATATCGATTACTCCGTGGATTGATAATAATGGCGAACGTAAATCATGAGAAACGCTATAGACAAAACGATCTAATTCAGCATTCGTCTTTTTTAGTTCCTCATTCTTTTCCAATAACATTTTGTTTACATGATTGGAGTCTTCAACGGCCATTTGTTGAACACGCAAATTCTGAATCATATCGATAGTTGAATCATGCAAAGCAAAGTCTTTAATTTTTAATCCTAAGCTTTCAAAATCTTTTTCAGAAACAATCCAGGGTGAACCACAAAATAGTAACGTTCGGTTTTCTTGATGAACGATAAACTGTCCCTTCATTCTGAAGTTGGATGATTGCGATTTGCCCTGCAAAATAAAAATCTGGTTTTCGTATTGCTTGATAGAATCGATATGGTATTTGATTCCTAGGCCTGGTCGTAGAAAAGTAAAAAAATCGGAGAATGCACTCTCAATACAATCGTCGCCGATTATTTTTTTTAAACTGATTCCCGCATCTTTAATTATTAAATCTTGATCAAGTGAAAAGTAGAATGGGAACAATCTGCTGATAAGTAAATTGCTCTCTGTGGTACTAATCATTATAGAATAACTATTTCAAAAATATCGTGCTCATCACCATTTCTGCGATCAGCAATTAATTTAATATCTATTGGCGTTTGATATAGTTCACCTAGTCCTTGTATTAACCCAAACATAAAATCTGTTAACCCTTGACGAGTAGAATAGTAATGCAATTTCAACTGTTTGTCTGTTACTTTTTCTACAATAAATTCGGGTGGTTTGATGTCGGAGTAAATAAGCATTACACGACTATGGAAATTAGGAAGGTTTACGATAAAGTCGATGAAGTTATCACCACCTGATTTCATCAACGGACCATATTTTTCGTTGCCTACTTTGATAATCCAATATTTACCAAATGTTTTAAGAACATCTGCTAAAGGAATATTTAATACTTCAGAGGCAGAAACTGCTAAATTGAATGTAATACTATCATCATAGATTTCATTGCTTAGGAAAGAATCTTCTGTTACGTTTGCCTTTTGCTTAATTGCTTTCCAGTTGTCTTCACCAAAATTATCAATTACTAAGCCTTGTATAGCTTGATTTACTAATCCGTACATCGTGATTTTTTTTAAATTCTAAGTGTAAATATACGAAAAACACTAAGCTGACTCAAGTGTTGAATGATAATTGAGTATTAGCACCGATATTGAACTTTAATAATTAATTATTGTGGTGGATGTTTCTTAAATTTGTTGAATGAGAAATCAGCATTTAGATCCTGAAAAAGAAAAGATGAACACCACAGAAAGAGATATTGAGAAGGCATTGCGTCCCGGTGATTTTGGAGATTTTACAGGACAAGATCAGGTAGTCGAGAATTTGAAAATATTTGTGAAGGCAGCAGCACAACGCGGTGAATCGTTGGATCATGTGCTATTGCATGGCCCTCCAGGATTAGGAAAAACTACGTTGGCCTACATTATTTCAAACGAGCTAGGATCAAATATTAAAACTACTTCAGGGCCTGTTTTAGATAAGCCGGGAGACCTGGCAGGATTGCTAACTAATCTTGAACCTAATGATGTTTTATTCATTGATGAGATTCATCGGTTAAGTCCAGTTGTTGAAGAGTATTTATACTCGGCGATGGAAGATTTCCGTATTGATATTATGATTGAAAGCGGACCGAATGCTCGTTCCGTGCAAATTCAATTGAATCCTTTTACATTAGTGGGCGCTACTACTCGCTCTGGATTATTAACGGCTCCTTTACGTGCACGTTTCGGTATTACGTCACGTTTAGAGTACTATGATGCAAAGCGTTTGACGTTAATTGTACAGCGTGCAAGTGAAATTTTAAAGATTGAAATTTCAGAAGATGCAGCTTATGAAATTGCTCGTAGAAGTAGAGGAACACCTCGTATTGCAAATGCGTTGTTACGCCGCGTGCGTGACTTTGCGCAGATAAAAGGTGATGGTAATATTGACTTATCTATTGCGCAATTTTCGTTGGAAAAATTAAACGTAGATATGTTTGGATTAGATGAAATGGATAATCGTATTCTTTCATCTATCATTGATAAATTCAAAGGTGGTCCTGTTGGATTAAACACTTTAGCAACAGCAGTTGGAGAAGAAGGTGGTACAATAGAAGAAGTGTATGAACCATTTTTGATTATGGAAGGCTTTTTAGTAAGAACGCCTCGCGGCAGAGAAGTAACGGAGAAGGCTTACCGTCATTTAGGAAAGAAGTTCTTTAAAGACAAAGGAAGTCTGTTTGACGATTTAGCATAAAAGCGAATAAGTGTTTTTGCATTGATAAATTTGCGCCAGGGATAGAAGTGGTTTCCTGCGTCAGCAGAAACAAACGGATAGCCCGGCCAAGTAGTGTGCGAAGCGAAGCTAGCTCTACTACTGGGGGGCGCCCAAATAAAAATTATAAAACATCTAGTACTTACTACTATTAAAAAATGACCAACATTGCTCAGCAAATAAAAGAGGAGGCGTATCGCTTAGGATTTGAGCATGTGGGATTTTCGAAAGCCAATTTTTTAGAGGAAGAAGCACCACGATTAGAGCAGTGGCTAACGAACAATTACCATGGTAAAATGGCCTACATGGAGAATTGGTTTGATAAACGATTAGATCCTCGATTGCTGGTTGATGATGCAAAAACTGTCATTAGTTTATTATTGAATTATTATCCGCCCCAAATGCAAAATATGGAGGCACCCCAAATTTCTAAATATGCATATGGTCGCGATTATCATTTTGTGATAAAGGAAAAGTTAAAAGAGTTGTTGCATTTTATTCAGGAAAATGTGGGTGATGTTAACGGACGTGCTTTTGTGGATTCTGCTCCGGTATTAGATAGAGCATGGGCGAAGAAAAGTGGCTTAGGTTGGATTGGCAAGAATGGAAACTTAATCAATACAAAATCTGGTTCGTTTTATTTTATTGCTGAATTAATTATTGATTTAGATTTACCAACGGATGCGCCTATCCGCGATTATTGTGGTACGTGCACTCGATGCATTGATGCTTGTCCGACAGAGGCCATTATAGCTCCTAAAATAGTGGATGGCAGCAAGTGTATTTCTTATTTCACCATTGAGTTGAAAGAGCAAATTCCTTCCTCTTACAAAGGTAAATTAGATAACTGGGCTTTTGGTTGCGATACCTGTCAGGATGTTTGTCCGTGGAACCGTTTTTCAAAACCAACGAACGAAAAAGATTTTATTCCGCATGACAACAGATTATCATGGAGCCGTGAAGAGTGGGAAGAAATTACTGAAGAAGTTTTCAAAAAAGTATTTCAAGAATCACCTTTGGGTAGAGCGGGCTATCAAAAGGTAAAAGATAATTTCAAGCCCTTATAAGTGCTTATCGAATAACCTGTTTGAAGGCTTGAGTAATGATTGTGCTGTATCTGTCCTGAAAAGTAGCGAGACACCAAATCATCAATAGTTTACGCTCATCGGCGGTGAGCCATTTAATTGCTTTCACAAGTTCCTTGCGGAATAGTTCTCGGTCAAAACTAACTTTCGTTAAAATCTCTTTTGAATATTCAAACATAGAAGCGTGTTTTAAGTGCATATCAAATTTAAGTAATCAAGAATGTAAAAAACGAATAATTTCAAAAATTCTTGCATCAATTTTACAATAGTTATTCACTCCAACGGTAAGCATCTTGATTTAACCCTATTTGATCAATAATTCTGTCGACCACTGTAGCTGCTAAATCTTCGAATGAGGCTGGTCTGCTGTAAAAGGATGGCGATGCTGGTAAGATGATGCCACCCGCAAGTGTAATAGTACGCATGTTTTCAATGTGAATTAAACTCAGTGGCGTATCTCTGGTAACGAGTATTAATTTTCTGCGTTCTTTTAAGACGACATCGGCTGCACGTGTGGTTAAATCGTTGCTGATACCTGTTGCAATGCGTGCCATTGTCCCCATAGAGCAAGGACAAATAACCATTGAATCATATTTAGCAGAGCCAGATGCAAAGGGAGCGAAAAAGTCATTTTTATCATATACTTTAAACGGCAAATTTTCGTAGGAAGTATCGCCTAATTCATATTTCCATACATCTTTTGCATTGTCACTCATAACGATTCCCACAGCTTCAATTTGATCTTGTAAGCTAACAAGTTTATTTAAAAGCACTTTTGCGTAAACGGACCCGCTAGCACCAGTAATGGCTACAATTATTTTTCTCTTATTCACTTTTTTCTGTTTTATTTCCGAACGATTTGACTAATGTAAAAGTAATAACAGAATTATACTGCCCTTTGTTTAAATAATACGTTTCTCCTGATCCATGTTCGCGAATGGGTAGTATTGATTGCAAGTAACCAAATTCAAAATTCCAGGAATTTGAAAATGGAAAACCAAGGGCGCCGGCAAGGCTAATGTCTATGGGAGAAAATTTACTTCTGTTACCCAATGGCCCGTCTTGATCTTCTTCTTTAAACGACGCCAAATATCCGATAGAAGGGCCGATTCGCAAGTACAATTTTCTACTTAATGAAAAGTCGTACGTAATGGTTGATTCAACATAATTAAGTCGCATGAGGTATGTTGAAGGATCTCCTTGGTCTAATTTGCTGGGTTTGCGACTACCTTTTTGTAAATAATAGAGTTGAAGGCTTAATGCAGAAGTCGATTTTACTGGATAAGTTACTCCAAGTCCTAATAGCGCACTTCCTTTATTGAATCCTGAAAGTTCATCGCCCGAGACTTGACTTCCTGCTGCACCAAGGAATAATTTGGCTTTAAAGTTTTGGGCTTTGGAAGGTGAAATGAAGAAAATAAATATGATAAATAGAATATGTTTTCTATGCATAAAATTCTTAAACTTTGATTGGGTAAAGTAACGAAAATAAAAAAACGAAAGAAAATAGTTATTCACAAAAATTAATACTTAAAAATAATATTTATATCTTCATTCACTAATCTCAAAAAGATCATTTTGGCTATGTATCTTAAAAGCGGAATTTTAGTTGTGTTTTTTATAGTGAGTTTTAACATTGTGAGTGCACAAAGTACTAATCAGTTTTATACGCTTGTTATAGAAGTGCCATCTTTTTCAGAAGGGAAAACAATTCAGGTCTGGAAGGATGCTTTAGCTAATATTGATGGAGTTACACTTCAGAAATATTGTGCTGCTCAAGGTTGGTTGGTATTATCGGTAGACGATGCTATCATTCCAACTTCAACAGATCCTGAAACGATTTTAAGAAATGCTAATTTGCAGGGGGTAATAAAGGTCGGGGCAACAGGAGCACAGGTAGAAGCGAATTGCCACGGAGAAATGAAATATTTAAACAAACGATCGCATCAGTAGGAGCTTATGAAGTATTTTTTACGCTTATGCTTATTGGTTGTCCTGTTCACTGCGAATTATAATTCGTGGGCACAATGTACCGCTGGATCATTAGCGACTGCCATAACACCTAATGCGGCTTGGCAATCGACAAACACTACCAATATTGATGGAAAGAGATATTGGACATTTACTGCGGCTGCTGGATTTACTTACTATTTTTCATTTTGTGCAGCTGATGGAGGGTCGTCAGTATACGACACTCAGATAACAATTCTTGATAATCTTGGTGTTGCTGTTGCAGGAGGATATAACGATGATTTTTGTGGGATTCAATCTTACCTTGCGTGGACATGTGTCACGCCTGGAACATATCGTGTGTTAGTGACCAAATTTAGTTGTGCAGCTCAAGCGGGATTAGGGACCTTTGTTTATAAATCGAGTGCGCCTCTTACTTGTCCGAATAATATGGGCGGTGGTGTTGTAACGGTACCGTCTTTACCCTATAGTGCTGGTGCTGGTACTACATGTGGAACTGGTAATGATTTGACCAGTTCCAATATTATATCTTGTGGTACAGGGTATTATTTTGATGGCGAAGATCGCGTTTGGATTTTTACTCCTACGGCAACAGGCACAGTAACAATTAATTTAACTTCTACAGGTACTTATACAGGGTTGGCACTATATGATGGTTGTCCGCTTGTTGGACAAGGAGGTGTCTGTTTACAGGTTACTCAGTCGTCGTCAGGGAATAAGACAATAACGGCATGTTTAACAGCAAACAAAACTTATTATTTAATTTTAGATTCATGGCCAAATCCTACCTGTAACGCCTATACGAACTTAACGATATCGGCGCCAGTTACAGGAAATGGATGCTCATTGGGAACAGGCGTTAATGCAATTGTTTTGCCTTACACAAGTGCGGGACGAACAACCTGTGGTAAAGTTGATGACATTACTTCATCCAATACAATTGCCTGCGGTAGTTCTTTGTATTATACAGGAGAAGATGAGGTTTTTACATTCACCCCGGCTGCCAGTGGTAATATTTCCATTTCGTTAACGTCATCTGGATCTTACACGGGTATAACACTGTATGATGGTTGTCCGCTCACCTCAAGTTGCTCAGGAGTTGGAGGAACATGTATTGCATTTGAACAAAGTTCAACAGGTAGTAAATCACTTTGCGCAAACGTAACAGCTGGAAAAACATATTATTTAATTGTGGATTCTTGGGCTTCGCCTGCTTGTAATCCATATTCAATTTCAATCACGGCTCCATCAGGAATATTACCAGGAGCAACATGTGCATCGTCTGTAGCCGTTGGCACTTTGCCTTTCACGCGTGCTGGAGAATCTACAGCTTGCTTAGGAAACGAATACACCAACGCATCGACCGGATCGTGCGGAACATTTTATGAGTCAGGGGAAGACAAAGTGTACTCTTATGTGGCAACTGGTCCCGAATGTTTAAGCATTACTTTAACTGGGGCGAGCACAAACTCTATCGGATTTCAGGTTTATAAAGGTTGTCCAGGAGTTGTTGGTACAACTTGTATAGGCAGTGCTGGAGGTGCAAATTCAGGAGCACTTACAGGTAGTATAACTTTACCTGGTGCTGGGACATATTACATCGTAGTTGATACTTGGGCTAGTCCAACAAACGCTCAGTATAACATAACTATCAATTCATTTGGTTCTGGCGCTAGTAATGATTTGCCATGTAATGCAACGCCGTTAGTATTAGGTATTCCATTGAATGGTGCAAACAATTGTTCTGGTGGCGCATCAGAGCCGCCTGCTCCTGCATGCTGGCTCACGCCAAATAATTTAAATACAGTTTGGTATTCTGCCGTTGCACCAGCAAGTGGACAGATGCGTGTACGCGTAATACCTAATTCATTAACTAATCCTCAGGTTGCAGTGTATTCAGGAGTTTGCGGTACGGCAATGACGTTAGTAGGATGTAATGATGATGGAACTCCTTGTGGAACAACGACCAATTATAGTTCAGATTTGACAATGGCAGGGTTGACAGCTGGTGCTACTTACTATATCGTTGTTGATGGTTATAATTCTGAAGTAGGAACTTATTCAGTAATGGCTCTTGATGCATCCATTCCTTTAACTCCTTTAAACAACGGACAAGATTGTGGGGTTTATTTACCAGTATGTGATACAACAATGAGTTTTGGCGATCCCGGTTTTCAAAGTTTTGGAAACATCTGTGATTTTCCTGGTGGAGGAACTAATTGTTTGTTATCAGGAGAAAGAAGTACTGTTTGGTTTGAAATTCCAATTTTAGCAAATGGTAGCTTAACTTTCTCGATTGTTCCAAAAGATTGGGCAGGTGCTCCAAGTACAGTGTGTACTGATTATGATTTTGCAGTTTGGAAAATTGCAGGAACAGGCGCTGTGACATGTGCTCAAATTGCTGCTGGTTCTGCACCTATAAGTTGTAATTACAATTATTTGGGTGTTACCGGATGCTTCAGTGCTGCAGCTGGTGTTTCGCCGGCCGCTTATCCCGGATTTGGAACAGCGTTTAATGCGGGAATTCCTGTTGTGACAGGTGAAAAATATGTTTTAGTGGTGAGTAATTTTACCAATAGTACAAGCGGATTTGATATCATCTTTGGAAGTGCATCACCAATAAATTATGCAGCTACAGGTACGCGATCTAATTGGTCTGGGGGGATTGATACCGATTGGTTCAAGTCGGATAATTGGGGTGGATGCCCAGTGCCTAATTGTACTAAGGATGCAATTATACCAGGTGGAATTGTTAATCAGCCTTCAGTTGTGTCACTTGTGGCGAGTTGTAAATCTATTGTGATTAATCCGGGCGCTACGCTCACATTAAACCCAGGAGCAACACTCGCTGTTTGTGAGAACTTTACAAACTATGGATCATTTACAGCCGCACCGACATCTATCGTTCTCTTTTCAAATGCTGCAGTAAATCAAAATATTGATGGGAATCTTTTAGCTCCAAATGCCTTTGGTAATTTAACAGTTACCAAAACAGGAGGACAAGTTTCTATTCTGCAAAATGCAGAAGCACGAGGGAATTTTTCGGTGACTAATAACACTTCTGTATTTACCATGAATGGTAAGAATTTAAAAGTGGGAGGCAACTTTAATAACGTAGGAAATTTTATTCCTTCAACTGGTGTGTTAGAGTTCAATGGTACCGCAGCTCAAACCTATTCTAATACCGGACTTAATGGTGCTGAGGTTGGTAATGTAAAAATGAATCATACGTCTACAGGATTAACTCTTCTTAATAATATGGTTTTAAATACGAGCGGGAACCTTAATTTAACACTCGGAAAAATTATTACCAACGCTTTTGAAGTAAGTACTAAAAACAGAACGGCAACTTCTGTTACAACTGGAAACACTTCCAGTTTTGTTCAAGGAAAATTAAGAAGATATTTAAACACGCTTGGTGCATACGATTTTCCCGTTGGAGAAACTACTAAAGGCTACCAACGTGCAAATCTGAATTTTAATAATAATGCGTTTCCAACAGCAATAGATAACATTCTAGGAAACTTTGCAGTGCATACGGTATTGCCAGTAGCTTTGGGTGTCACCGAGTGTGGTACAACGTATAGCAGTCCTTCATTAAATAACGGATTCTGGAATTTTGTTGCAAATGCAAATCCTACATCAGGACAATTTGATTTAACATTATACAATTTAAACTATACGAATGCTGCCGGCCGTTGGACAATACAGTCAAATAGCGGGGCTGCGTGGGTGTTAGCACCAGGAACATGTGTCGTATCACCTGTAACTGCTGTGCAACGATTGGCAGTTTCAGGAATCACACCTTTTAGTACAGCACAAGGCCCATCACCATTAGCTATGCAGCTAATTAATTTTAATGCAAATGCTAAGTCTACTGAAATAGCGTTAAAATGGATGACTAATTATATGGTAGGTGATCTTCAAGGGTTTGAATTGTATCGTTCATCAGATGCCAGCAACTTCGAACAAATCGCTTGGATTGATCAGTCGCAAGGACTTAATTTTAATGCTGGAATTCGCTACGATTATATCGATAATTCTATTGAGTTGAATAAACGCTATTACTACCAGCTGGCCTATGTTGATGATATGGGACAAAAAATTTATTCTGATGTGCAGTCAGCAATAATTAATAGTAACAACAGTGAATTTAAATTAGCGGTGTTCCCAAATCCTGTTCATGAAAATATGGATGTTGTTTTTGAGTTGGAGAATGATTCAAAAGTAACAGTTGAAATTTTTGATCAGCTTGGTAAGGCAATTATGATTGATAATTCAGCATTTTATAAGCGAGGATTAAATAAAATTCATCTTGAGAAAAGTCAGTTGCAGATGAGTGCGGGACTATATTCTATTCGTTTATTGTCTGAAGAAAAATCAGAAATTGTAAAAGTGATTGTAGAGTAATCATTCTACTTTTTTAATAAACGTACTGATCAGCGTAAACACTTCTTTAAACTTTGTAAGTGGCAATCCTTTTCCATCATCATAGATATCATGATAAGCTGTCCTGCCTCCTATAGTGTATAAGAAAAATGACGGAACTCCTTTTTCAGTGAAATGGTGGTGATCACTATTCTGTGCTTTGCCACGCTTACCCACGGTTGTAAGTAATTTAAAATCTGAATTTATTTTTTCCATCAATAAAAATTCTTTTTCAAAAATACTTCCATTGACTACCATAATTCCATCATCGCCTGTTCCCATTAAGTCAAGATTGAGTAGAAACTTTATTTTCTTTAAGTCCTTTGTTGGATGATTAGTATAATATTCAGAGCCTAGCAGTCCTGCTTCTTCAGCAGCAAATGAAATAAAAACTAATGTATAAGTTGGTTTATTATGCGGCAATGAAAAGTACTGCATTAAATTTAATATCATCGATGTGCCAGACGCATTATCATTTCCTCCGGGGAAGTAGATTCTCTTTCCCATACGACCTAAATGATCGTAATGAGCCGTAATAAAAATGAATGAATCGGGTTGCTGTCCTTCAATAACACCAATCACATTTTTCGCAGTATAGTTGATTAACTGCGCATCTACTTGCAGTTTTATTTTATTTGGATTGGAAGGCAGAGCGCTTCTTAAAATATAAACCACTGGAAATTTTTGTATGCTATTAACCGACCAGGTTAATTTTTTCTCTTCTATTTGAATATACCCTGCTGGTTTATATGTTAACTGAAACCGCTTGATGAATTCCTTGTCGATGGCCCCATTACTACCTGTAGAATCAAACAAAACAAATTGATTTCTAAAATCTGTTGCAATGCTTTCGTAATTTGATTTATCGATTTTGTAAATGGTAAATTCTCCATTTACTGTCGGGCATGCAGTGCCTATGATATAATCTTTTCCAGGAATTAATTTTTTTCCATTGATGACAACTTTCATCTTTCCTGGGAAAGTGTTCACCGGAAATGAGAACGATTGCAAATATGGCTTGTTGGTGGAGTACTTTAAAAATTCATCATATAAAAAAGAGGCAGCTTTATTGCTGCCATCTTTTACATATCCTCTACCGTGGTATTTTTTTGAAGTTAACTCGTTAACACATTTTCTTGCATATTCTAAATTCTGTGTTTGAGCAACGAAAAATGAAAAAATAAATAATACCGAAAAACTAATTTTTTTTCTCATTAACCATTAAAACGGCGTTTCACTAATTCATCTAATACATGAAAGGTGTTGCCTTCTGTATTCCATTTTAGGTTACCTGCTAATTCCTCATAAAGTACTTTGCGCGCTTCTTCATAGGCATTCACATTGTTGATTTTATCAATGCTCTCCATGAATAACTGCTGGTTACCACCAAACAATTCATTGATTAAAGTAAATCGTTCGTTAATACCAATCGACTTTTTCAAATCACCAACGGGCTTTGCAGATAAACGATCGGCAACTGTTGGGTTGCTCTGCTGACGAAGGCGGTCGTATATAGTTTCTTGACCTTTAAAACGATTACCAGTAGTTGTGTCAGCATCAGGATATACTGTTCTTGAAACTTGTAACGCTGGCTTTGCCACAGGCTGTTCTGAAACTTGTGCTGTTACTGTTTTTACTTCTTGCTTTGGTGTAACCTCTTGTTTTACTTCTGACGTTTTCTCAGCTGGTTTAGCCTTTAGAATGCGTGATAAAAAGCCTTCGCTTGTAGTGCTCGGTACTTCCGCCACAACCTGAATTGGCTCTTCAGCAACAAACTCTTCAATAGTTGGCTCTTCAACAATTGTCTCTTCAACAATTGGTTCTTCTGCTACTATCTCTAAAACAGGCTCTGATACTTCAACAGATACCGTTGCATCATTGAATAATGCTTCCGTTGGTTGTGTAGTCATTACCGGCTCTTCAATCGACTTAGTTACAATGATTGTATTTTCTTCCACAGCTTTAGCAGGGACAGCAATGACTTCATTAGTGCTTTGCCAATCGTTTATTTGCTGATACAAAGTACGAACGCTTTCTTTTAATAAATCAATTTCAATCAGAGGGATGGCGCCTTTATTTTGACTTGCCATGATGAATTGTTCAGTAATTATTTCAAGCTGATCGCTGATAGCTAACGTGATTTGTTCTCTTTGATACTTTGTCATTTGACGGATGGTAATTTAGTTTTTCAAATATCTCTGAATTTCTTTTCAAATTTTCAGGCGCCATCAATAGTATTTCAACAACCGAAAGTTAATTAATAGGGTGTCGTATTTCCTTTCTAAAATCTTGAATTTACACTTTGAACGATAGCGAATCTATCCTTTGTCAGTCCATTGTCAGAATCGGTTCAATTTGACATTTCTCAGTTTTTCATACTAGACGCAATCCGTTTGAGGAAGGTATTTTCGCAGCACAATGAAAAAACGCATATTCTTCCTTCAAATTGTATGGTGCTTCATGTTCCTCGGCGTTCATGGGCAACAAGTGCAGGTGAAGACTTTCGAAAATGAAAGTATGGAAGGGGCTGTTGTGGTTTTTCATTCCCTTTCCGACGGTAAGCAGGAAGCTAGATTTACCAATAATCAGGGATTTGTTACCATTCCGAAATTCAGATTGCCAATTTTGGTAAAGGTGTCTTCCTTGGGATTCGTCACTTTTACGGATACGCTAAACTCGACAAACTCAAATACCGTTGTTGCCTTAAAGGCTAGTCCTAAAAGTTTTGACGAAGTAACTGTTACCGGTAATTACACACCTGGTTTTAAATCGAATTCAATTTACAATATCGATGTAATATCAAGCAAAGAAATCGAACAACGTGCGGTGTACAACGTTCGTGATTTAATGTCGCAGCAGTTAAATGTACAGCTATCCAATGATGGTGTTCTCGGAAGTAGTGTCTCTTTGCAGGGGGTAGGTGGACAGCATGTTAAGTTCTTAATTGATGGTGTTCCTGTAATTGGTCGCCAGAACGGAAACGTTGATGTTAGTCAACTTAATTTGGCCAATATCGATCACGCAGAAATTGTGAAAGGACCTATGTCGGTTTTGTATGGCAGCGATGCATTGGGCGGTGTGATAAACCTTATTACTAAATCAAACAAAGAAGAAAACTGGAATGGTAATGCTACTGCCTATTATGAAACAGTTGGAAATTACAATGCTGATTTTAGTGTTGGCAAAGGATTTAAAAATTCAAATTTGTATTTTAATGCAGGTCGTAATTTTTTCGATGGATGGAGCCCTAATGATTCATTGAGAAGTCAGCAGTGGAACCCAAAAGAGCAATACTTTGCAAATGTAAAGTACAATAAAACGGTGAACGGATATAAAATGTCGTTGCAGTACAACCTGAATAATGAAACTGTTTTTAACCAAGGCGACATTACATTAACTCCTTACCAAGCCTATGCGTTCGATCAGGATTTCCATACAACGCGTAATCAGGTGTTGTTTACAACGGATAAAAAGTTGAATGATCAAACATCTTGGCAATTTACTGCTGCGTATAATCATTACCGTTATTTAAGAAATTCTTATAGAAAGGATTTAGTTGATTTAGTGTCTGTTCTTACGGAAGACCCGATGGATGATGACACAACCGTGTTTCAGTCCTATTTTTCAAGAACAGTTTTTAATCATTCATTATCAAAAAAAGTTTCGTTGTTGTCGGGACTTGAACTTAATCAGGAAACAGCTCAAGGAAAGAAGATTGATAATTCTAATCATTCAATAACGGATGCTGCTGTTTTTGTATGTTTCGATTACAACCCGTTTGAAAAATTAACTATTCGTCCTGCATTACGAGGAATTTACAATTCGCAGTATGATGCACCGATAGTTCCTTCATTAAATGCATTGTACAAATTATCTGAAAAATATTCTTTGCGATTAAGCTGGAGTAAAGGTTTCAGAGCTCCTTCTATCAAAGAGCAATATTTGTATTTTGTAGATGCGAGTCATAATGTACGTGGCAATCCGAATTTAAAAGCAGAAAATTCTGATAACTATAATTTTTCATTCAATGCAAAATATGTGAAGTCAAAGTCGGTGTTTGAATTTGAACCTGCTTTCTTTTATAATCATATTACCAATCAGATTTCTTTAGCACAGGCGGATTTGTATAGCAATTTGTTTACTTACATCAATCTCGATGATTTTACAGCTCTAGGAGGTGAAATGCAAATGCGTTATCTGTTTAATAATTTTGAAATCAAATCAGGAGTTTGTTACACAGGTACAACAGCAACTTACAACGGAAATATAAAGCAGGAGGAATACGCTTGGTATTTTGAAAATACATCTTCTGCTTCATATACTATCGAGAAGTGGGAGACATCATTCGCCTTGTTCTATAAATATACAGGTGTAAAGCCAGTTTTTGTTCTTGCTGCTGATAATTCAGTTTCTCGTCAGGAGAACGCTGCTTTTAGTTTGATGGATTTTACAACGTCGAAATTCTTCTTCAAGAAGAAGTTGAATATTTCTGTCGGATTAAAAAACATATTGGATGTACAGAATGTTAATGCTGCAATGAATAACAGTATTCACAGTGGAAATAATAACGGAACGATGATGGTTGGTACTGGCCGCTCTGGATTCATTAAATTAAATTACAAATTCTAATGAAGAGGATAGCGTTGTTTTTATTTGTAATAGTTGTACTTTCTTCTTGCATGAAAGAAGATGAGGCAATCACGCTTGCTCCTCCAGGACCTGTAAAGCAAGGTGTTGCCAATATGGGTGTGAATTATGAAAATCAGATTTACTTCGATTTAGAAACAGGAAATTCAATTGTTCGTCCTTATAAAACCTATGACCTGGCTTTCGAAGCTTCTAAAAGCGGATTACGCATTTACTTGAATAGCGCAAAATTTATGTTCGCTTGCAAAACACAATCGCATGATATGGCTACAGCAGATACTGTCGGACAGCCATGGGCGTTAGATTGTGAACAATTGTTAGATGATACATTAGCTTTAACAAAGTATTGGCTGGATGCTAATTTTTCTACTCAAGGAAGTAATGTGTTTGCCATTGATCGTGGAAAGTTAGAACACACAGGTGCTGCACGCTGGCGCAAGTTTAAAGTGTTAAATGCAGATAGCGCTAAATACACCATTTGCTTTAGCAATTATGATAACACATCGTTAGATACAGTTGATATAATAAAAGATGATAATTACTCATTGATGTATTTTTCGTTTGATACACCGAATCAATTAGTGCAACAAGCGCCACCTAAAGAGCAATGGGATTTTGTTTTCACAAAATATACGCATGTGTTTTTTGAGTATGATGTAACCTCTCCATTCCGTTACTATTTTGTAACAGGAGTTATTCAGAATATCTGGAATAATACGGAGGTATTGCGTTTTCAAAAAGATTCAATGCCAGCTAATGTACCTTATTTGCCAATTGAACAATTTAACTATTCGCAAATTCCAAATTTTGTATTTTCAAGTAATGCCAATACGATTGGGTATAATTGGAAATATTATGATTTCAATAATGCCTTGTACCAGGTATATCCCAACTTGTATTACGTAGTAAAGTCAAGTGATGGCTATTACTATACTTTAAAAATGGTCGATTTTTACGATACATCAGGAAATAAAGGGACGGTCACATTTCAAACTCAAAGAATTTAAAAAAATAAAAAACCATATATACCATGAAATCAATTTTACAAAAATTAGTACTTGTAGTTATGGCAGCAGGCGTTAGTTTCGCTGCAACTGCTCAAACAACGGATACGGTTACCGTTAATCCGGGGTACACGAACCAAACATTTTATAGCTTCTCAACTGGAACTGTGAGCTCCGTTTCAAACTTAGATTGGGATTTAGGATTCCAACTTCGTGGCTATTTAGCTTCCATCTTAATTAATTCAAAAAACAATGTTCGTTTATACAAAGCGAATAAATCAGTAGCAGATTGGTCAACAATGACAGCAGCTGATACAACAGGAATTTTAAGTACGCCAACAAATGAGTTATTTAATTCTGATACATCATGGAACTTTGGTGCATTCAACAGAACAAATAATCCTGCGGATATGTTCGACTTAGGTTGGGGGAACTACGATTTCATGACGCATGCAATCACTGGCGACTCTGTTTACTTTATTAAACTATCAAGCGGTGTTTATAAGAAGTTATGTATCGTTTCTCTTGCTAACAGCATCTATGATTTTAAATGGGCTGATTTAGATGGAAGTAATGAAACATTAGGTGCGATTAACAAAACTACGTATGCAGGTAAAAGCTTCGTTTATTTTTCTTTGTTAAACAATCAAATCATCGATCGTGAGCCTTCTTTTTATTCTTGGGATTTATCATTTGCACAATACTTAACAACTACACCGATTACTTACAAAGTAACAGGGGTGCTTTTGAATGATTCTATTACTGCTGTAAAGGCATATCCAGTTGATGTAAATACTGCTTCTTCTGTAGGATTAACATTTGATAAAGCAATAAATATTATTGGTTACGATTGGAAAACATTCAACATGGCAACTAATACTTTTGATATTTCAGACTCAACAGTTTATTTTGTTCAAGATCATCAGGGAACAATTTGGAAAATGATTTTTACGGGCTTCGGCGGGTCTGCTAATGGTAATTTCTATTTCTCAAAAGGAACAACAACTGGTATCGGACAAATTGAAAATTCTGCAATCAAAACTTTTGATGCCGCTCCAAATCCTGCGCATAGTTCAACTCGTTTGATTTTATCTTCTGAGAAAGCAGGTGAAGCTCAAATGCAAGTTATATCTATGAACGGTATGTTGATGTCGTCTGAGGTTATTCAATTAAACAACGGATTACAGTCTATCGATTTATCATTAACATCATTAACTCCTGGAATCTATCAGGTATTAATCACAATGGGTAACGAGCGTCAAATTACACGCATCGTTGTTCAATAATTAGTTTAAAAAATACTGAATGTTAAAGGGTTGTCATAGGCAACCCTTTTTTGTTGTCCGACGCCTAAAATGCTACACCAAAATTTTGTATTTTAGAGCCTCATTCCAATCATCATGTTTTTAGAACACACGCGCAAGCACTTACCACGCAAAGGTTGTATAGAAGTCATCACCGGAAGTATGTTTTCTGGTAAAACAGAAGAGTTAATTCGTCGTTTGAAAAGAGCGCAAATCGCAAAGCTCGATGTCGAGATTTTTAAACCGGGTGTGGATGTTCGATATGATGAAGAGAATATCGTTTCCCACGATTCTAATTTTATTAAGAGTACACCTATTCCTTCTTCTTCAAATCTTTTATTACTAAGTCATACAGTAGATGTAATTGGAATTGATGAAGCACAATTTTTTGATGATAATCTGCCAGCAGTAGTAGAACAGTTAGCAGGACAAGGTACGCGTGTGATTATTGCAGGTCTCGATATGGATTATTTGGGTAAGCCTTTCGGGCCAATGCCGAATTTATTAGCCATTGCTGATTATATCACGAAGGTGCATGCCATCTGTATGCATTGTGGTGATCTGGCTTCTCACTCTCACCGCACAGTGCAAGACGATGCATTAGTGATGCTTGGTGAAAAAGAAAGTTATATTCCGCTTTGTCGTATGTGCTTCGTGCATGCTACGCAAAATGTAGAATTAAAATCAAAAGAAAACTCGAAGTAATATGGCGCATCTATCGTATTCGTTGCAACAAATAGCCGAAGTGTTGGGCGTTGATTGCAGAATCGGAAATGAAGCAGCCGCACATATTTCATTTTTAATAACGGATAGTCGTAAGGTCGTTGATCCGGAACATTCGCTCTTTTTTGCAATTAAGGGTGAACGTCACGATGGACATTTATACATTGCAGATTTATACGCCCAAGGAGTACGCAATTTTATTGTGAGTGAGGAGGCTGTTGCTGAACAGCTGCCACAAGCAAATTTTATTTTAGTGATGAGTCCTTTGAATGCAATGCAGCAATTAGCAGCATGGCATCGAAGGAAGTTCTCTGTTCCTGTTATTGGTGTCACTGGCTCAAACGGTAAAACGATTGTGAAGGAATGGCTTTATCAATTGCTTCGCGAAGATTATTCGATTGTAAGAAGTCCGAAGAGTTATAATTCACAAATTGGAGTGCCTCTTTCGCTCTGGCAAATGGAGGAGAGTCATACACTCGGAATTTTTGAAGCAGGAATTTCACAGCCTGATGAGATGTTGAAGTTGGGGGAGATGATTCGCCCGACTATTGGTGTATTTACAAATATAGGTTCAGCACATGATGAGAACTTTAACGACCTCAATGCTAAGGTTGTTGAGAAACTTAAACTTTTCGTACATGCGCATCAGTTAGTTTATTGTAAAGATTATACCGCCATTCATGAGCTGGTGAATTCGGCGGGATTACTTTCTTCGCATTGCAATACATTTACCTGGTCGCGAAAGTCGAAGGCTGATTTACAAATTGGCCGTATTGCCAAGCACGATCACGATACAGAAATACAAGGGATTTACAAGAATCAATTTATCGGAATTAAAATTCCGTTTACTGATGAAGCCAGCATTGAGAATGCAATTCATTGTTGGGCGTTGATGTTGTTTCTTGAAATTCCGAATGAACAAATATCAAAACGCTTTGAGTTATTAAGTCCGGTGGCGATGCGCCTCGAAATGAAAGAGGGAATTAATAATTGCTCGGTGATCAATGATTCTTACAATTCTGATTTCGGCTCGTTGACGATTGCACTTGATTTTATGTTGCAGCAAAAACAACACGAGCGTAGAACATTAATTCTAAGTGATATTTTACAGAGTGGAAAAAGTGAAGAAGTGCTTTATCAGCAGGTAGCCGATTTGTTATCACAGAAAAAAATCAATCGTTTGATTGGTATTGGTGAAGCCATTTCTCGACAAAGCAATATTTTTAAAATTGAAAAATCGTTTTATAATTCTACGGATGAATTTCTTCGCGACTTAAATTACGCTTCGTTTAATGATGAAACGATTTTAATTAAAGGCGCTCGCTCTTTTGGCTTTGAACGCATCAGTAAATCGTTGCAACAAAAAGCGCATGAAACGGTACTTGAAATTAATCTCAATGCTGTAGTACATAATTTAAATTTATATCGCTCGCGCCTACGACCAGAAACAAAATTAATGGTCATGGTAAAAGCGTTTTCCTATGGCAGTGGTAGTTTTGAAATTGCGAATGTGATGCAGTTTCATCGCGCCGATTACTTAGCTGTTGCTTACGCCGATGAAGGTATAGAACTTCGCAAATCAGGAATTACGTTACCAATTATGGTGATGAATCCCGAGGAGCAAAGTTTCGATGCTATGATTAACTATCAGCTGGAACCAGATATTTATAGCTTCCGAATATTAAATCATTTTACCGAAGCGCTAAAGCGCAGAGGAGAAGAGAACATAACTCGTTTTCCAGTGCATATTGAGTTAGATACCGGCATGCATCGTTTAGGGTTTGATGAAAATGATATTAATGAAATGATTATTCGAATTAAGAATAACAAGTTCATTAAAGTAGCAACGGTGTTTTCTCATTTAGTTGCGAGTGATGAATTAGAGCACGATCAGTTTACGCGCGATCAGATTGCACGCTTCAATAAAATTTCGATGACCTTGCAATCGCATTTTAACTATCCTATTTTACGACATATTTTAAATTCATCAGGAATACTTCGTTTCCCAGAAGCGCAATTTGAAATGGTGCGATTAGGAATAGGATTGCATGGCATTGCGGCCACTGCGAATGAACAGCGACAATTACAAATGGTTGCTACGTTAAAGACTACTATTTCACAATTAAAAACCGTTGCGGCCGGCGATACGATCGGATATAGTCGCAGGGGAGTTGCGCAACGCGATATGCTCATTGCTACTGTAGGAATAGGCTATGCCGATGGATTAAGCCGACAATTAGGCAATGGAGTAGGGAAGATGTTAGTGAATGGACAACTGGCTCCTATTGTAGGTAGCATTTGTATGGACATGACCATGTTGGATGTAACGGGTATGGATGTCCGCGAAGGCATGGAAGTAATTGTTTTCGGACAAGAAAATTCCATCCTCGAAATTGCACAGCAATTAGGCACTATTCCTTACGAAGTACTCACTGGTATTTCGGAGCGTGTGAAAAGGGTTTATTATCATGAATAGGGGATGCTATTTAGATTTATTGGTAAATGACCTCCCTAAATCCCTCCGAAGGAGGGACTTTCAAACAAGTACCTCTCCTAGCGAGGCTTCGCTAGGAGAGGCTAGGAGAGGTCAAAGATTCGAGTCAAGAAGCATCTCAACCAACAACAGAAGGAATTATTAACTAACTAATATCATTTGAGATTTTGTTAATGTGAAAAGGGGTATTATCACGAACAAAAAAAGCGAGGAATTTTCCTCGCTTTGCTTTTAAAAGTTTCAAAAATTAAGTTGTGGATTGACCACCTGGCCCTATATAGGTAGCATCTCCAAAAGCTAATATTGGTAGAAATACTACTCCTAATAAAACAAGACCAACTGTGAATCCGGTGTCTTTACCGAATGAAAGAGATAAGCTGTGATACATCATTATTAAAAACACAATATTAACTATTGGGATAATAAATAAAATTATCCACCATGTAGGCTTTCCTGTAATTTCTAATAGTACTACTAAATTATAAATCGGAATTATGGAAGCCCATCCTGGCTTCCCAGCTTTTGTGAAAATTTTCCACATAGCAGCAATTAATAACACTGCAATTGCGAGCCATATAATGGCAAACGCTCCTAATAATGCAACTAGTCCTTCCATTTTTTTAGTTTTTGGTTTTAGTTTTCCTACTCGTATGGCTTTTCGGTTACGCCCTTAAATTAACTGTTCAAGTCAGTGATTATAAGCGAATACTAAAAATACAAAAAAATAAAAATGTTTTGACATGATTTTTTAACAAGGATTAAAAAAAATGTTAATATCATATATAATTAGGTGCGTACACTCATTTGTTGTGAAAAGACAATTTAATTCGTTTGATATATTATCACGCAAACAACATCTGCAAAACCTCTTCTACTCTCCCAACACCAATCACTTCAATTGATTTTTCGGATTTTAAATCTAAGCCTTGTAAGTTATATCGCGATACAAATATTTTCTTAAAGCCTAATCGTGCGGCTTCTTTAATGCGTGTTTCAATGCGGTTCACTGGTCGGATTTCTCCTGTTAATCCTACTTCGCCAGCAAAGCAAATCATCGGGTCAATCACTAAATCTTCCGAAGAAGATAAAATAGCACATATAACGGCGAGGTCTATGGCCGGATCTTCTACGCGTATACCACCAGCTATATTTAGGAATACATCTTTCGCTCCTAATCGGAAGCCACAACGTTTTTCTAATACTGCGAGTAATATATGTAATCGTCGCATATCAAATCCTGTTGTAGTGCGTTGAGGAGTGCCATACACCGCTGTGCTTACTAATGCTTGCGTCTCAATGAGCATCGGCCGCGCTCCTTCTAACGTGCAGGCAATCGCAGTTCCGCTGAGTTGGTTGTCACGCTGACTTAATAATATCTGCGAAGGATTTGATACTTCGGTAAGTCCAGCTCCCTGCATCTCGTAAATACCCAGCTCCGCCGTAGAACCAAAACGATTTTTTACTGCTCGCACAATGCGGTAAATATGATGACGGTCGCCTTCAAATTGTAAAACCGTATCAACCATATGCTCTAATACCTTCGGACCAGCAATGCTTCCGTCTTTAGTTATATGTCCGATCATTAAAACAGGCGTTGCTGTTTCTTTCGCGTAGCGCAATAACTCTCCCGCACAGCCGCGAATTTGGGAAACTGTTCCTGGAGCCGATTCATACACGGATGAATACAACGTTTGAATAGAATCAACAATCACAAACTCTGGTTTTAATTCTTCTATCTGACGAAAAATATTTTGAGTAGATGTTTCTGTTAAGATGTAACAGTTGCTTTCCAATTTACCAATTCGCTCCGCACGCATGCGCACTTGTTGCTCGCTCTCTTCTCCCGAAATGTAAAGTATCTTTTTGTTTTTTAATCGTACGGCTAACTGTAATAGCAAGGTCGATTTACCAATGCCTGGCTCACCACCCAATAGCGTTAATGATCCTGGAACTAATCCTCCTCCTAACACACGATTTAATTCTTCGTCGGGTAAAATGATTCTCGGACTTGATTCAAGTTCTATCTCGGTAATTAAGCGTGGCTTTGCAGCTTTACTTTCTTTGGTGGCAGATGATTTCCATTTGTTATGGTCGGTGCCCGTAGGTATTACTTCCTCAACATAGGTATTCCATTCATTGCACGAAGGACATTTTCCAATCCATTTGGATGCATTTGCCCCACACGATTGACAATAAAAAGTTGTTTTTGTTTTTGCCATGCAACAAAGTAAAAAAATATTCTTGGTTATGATTAAGTGTTTCAGGTATTTGTTGAAAAATTGTTTTTGTATCTTCGGATGCTATTCTACAATTATGTTTGAAATCAGAGCTGCTATTCCCAACGATGTTAAAGCGATTACCGAAATTTATAATCATGCTGTGCTAAACACAACAGCTACCTTCGATACCGAAATTCAGTCGGAAGAAGACCGAATGCAATGGCTAATTAATCGTATGCCGATTCATCCGGTTATTGTTGGAGTAATCAATCAACAAATTGCTGGTTGGGCATCTTTAAGTCCTTGGAGTCCCAAAAAAGGCTATGATATTATGGCTGAAGGGTCGGTGTACATTCACCCTGATTATCAATTTCAGGGATTAGGAAGTATTTTACTGAAGGAAATTATCGAAGAAGGAAAAAGAGTAGGATTACATTCTATACTAGCGCGAATTACTACAGATAATTTGCATAGCATATACTTAAATGAAAAAGAAGGATTTGTAAAAACGGGAGTACTTCACGAAGCGGGGCAAAAATTTAATCGTTACCTCGATGTAATGATTATGCAGAAAATGTTAAATCCTTAACTCTTCGGATACCCACCCCGTTAGAGGTGTTTGGTAAAATACATCCTTGCTGATAAATGATTCCTTCAAATGGATCATTACTGATTAACAACGGTCCATCTAAATCAACCCAATCGGCAAGCCCTGCTAATTCAGCAGCAGCAGCAGCGCCACAGGTGCTCTCCGACATACAGCCAATCAGAATTTTTTTACCGTGACGTTTTGCAAGTTGAATTAAGTTTTTCCCTGCCGCCATTCCACCACATTTCATCAGCTTCACATTAATTCCATCGCAACTGTTTTTCAGTAAGTCAAAGTCGCTGGCATTCTGTATCGACTCATCCAAAATAATTGGCAACTGAATATTTTTTTTCAATTCACACAAATGAGCGTTCATCGAAACAGGCATGGGTTGTTCTACAAACAAACATCCGAGGTCTTGTAAAAAATGAATTTGTTTTGTGGCTTCTTCCACCGATTTCCAAGCTTGATTTGCATCGATACAAAAATCCGCATTCGTAAAATCGTTAAAAGCTTTGATGCGTTCTAAATCATTTTCTCCTCCTAACTTGTGCTTGAAAAGCGTAAATCCTAAATTCGAATCGGTCGTAACTTCTTTTATTTTTTCAATCATCTCTTCCACACTGCTAATGCCGAGCGTTACACTACAACGCACATTATTGGCAGCAGGCACTTCTAAAATTTTTCGTGCAGGCATATTGGCTAATTGTCCGCAGAGATCATGCAAGGCAATATCCATTGCACAACGCAACGGCGAAGGAATGTCCGAAATAGGAGAGGATACTTTTTGCAATAAAGCAATCAATTCCTCCATGCTATAAATAGTTGTCGGGAAATACGAATTAAAATCGCTGATCAGTTGATGAACATCATAGCCAAGATAAGGAGGCAATGCGGCTTCACCATACCCTTCTTTGTCGTCAGTGGTAGCACGAATAAAAAGTGAGTCGGTGCCATTACGCGTACCATGCGCAATCCCGAAGGCTCTTTTAAAGGTTAATCGGTAGGTAAAAGGAGTCAGTTTTATTTCCACGCGTTAAATATCTGAAATTATCAATAACATTTTGGGACAATAAGTGTTTTATTAATTTCACACCCACAATGAAGATGATTAAGTCGAGCAAGTTTTGGTTTTGGTCAATTTTGATATTGATGCATCTTGCATTTTTTGGAGTGGCGTTGCATCAGAAAAATTTCACTACCAAAGATTCATCAGAATATATCTGGCAAGCACAAAATTTAAGTGCTAATGGTTCTTGGTATTGTGGCGATTTGTCGCAGGAAATTAATCCTGCTTTATACAATCAACGTCCGCCAGTATATGGAGCATTTTTATCGTTGTTGCATATAGATGCAGGCTTAGGAAATGTGTTCGTGTTGCTATTATTGCAAATAGGGATTAGCTTACTAACGACCTTCATAGCCGTTCAATTTGTTAAATTGTTTTTAGGCGAAGAATGGAATCGTATGTGGTTGTTAATTCCGTTGTTGTTTTTCCCATCACAGTTTGTTTACTGCAACATGGTGATGTCGGAAATACTATTACAATTATTTGTGCTATTAGCAATTTATTTTATTGCGCGATTAATCAAATACAGTCAGATGAAAGACCTGTGGTGGTCGCAGTGGAGTGTAGCAATTGCAATGGCTATTAAGCCGGTAATGTGGTTATTCCCGATGGTGGCAGTTGTAAGTTTTCTGATTCACTTCTTCAATAAAAAAGTTAAACTGATTGCATTGATCACCTTTGTTATTCCGTTTAGCACCATTGCATTTTTCTTCAATTACAGTCATGCGCATACGGGTATCTGGGAGTTTTCCAGCATCCAACGAAAGCTGATGATTAATTATAATTCGTATGCTATTTTGAAAGATGCGTTTAATGAAGAAGAAGCAACTAAAACAATTAGCGAGTTTCAATCGAGTGTAGCCAATTTGCCTTATCCCGAAAAGTGTAAGCAGATTGATGCATTTAACCGAGAAGTATTATTCAATCATCCGAAGAGTGCTATAAAGCAAGAGTTAACAGGAATATTTAATTTCTTTGCGGGACATCCACGTTGGGATGTAGAAAAGTTTTATCTCGGTGAGGTGAATGTGGGGAAACCCTATCAATCTGAATCTCGATTAGCGATGTTTTCTTATTATGCATATTTGATTGCGTGTAGCATAATGGGATTAATTGTTCTTATTGCTTTCGTAAAATTTATTTTCTCTCGTCATATTTCTTATTCACTTCGTGGATGTGTGGCGAGTATCATCATCTACTTCGCGATCGTCACTGGACCTTCTGCAAGCACACGATTTCGTTTGCCTGTCTTTCCTGTTTTGATGGCTACATTTTGTATTGTTGCCAATGAATATGTAATCAAGCGAAAAGCAGCAGCTACATATTCAGAATAAATTAAATTTGCAGTACAATGCAAGTTTCCAACTTTACTATCAAACATAAAATCATAAGCATATTGCTATTCGCATTATTGATGTGGATGGCCTGGCCTGCTGGTGGATTTGCTCCTATTTTATTTATTGCATGGTTGCCATTGCTATGGCTCGAAAAAAATGTGTTGGAGCAAAAACGTGCCGGCGTAAAAGTCCGTTTGTTCGGTTGGACGTACTTAGCTTTTATCTTGTTTAACCTTGCAACTACATGGTGGATTTACTTCGCTAGTGGAGGCGGAATGGTAGGAGCTATATTAGCCAATTCGTTATTGATGGCGGGTGCATTCGGGCTCTTTCATTGGGTGCATAAGCGTTTAGGTGATTTCTTCGGATATGCCATGCTGTTAGTTGGCTGGGTTGCCTTTGAACATTTACACATGGATTGGGATTTATCGTGGCCATGGTTAAATATGGGTAACGGATTCGCAGCTTGGGCTGATATGGTGCAGTGGTATGAATACACAGGTACGCAAGGTGGCACCTTATGGATTTTACTCGTGAATATTCTTTTATTTCAGCTAATCAGCAAAACAGCATTCAGAACGAAGAAAAATATCGCGCTAACATCTTGTATTATTATTCTCCCGATTCTTATTTCCTTCATCATTAAAAAGAATGTTGATGATACAGGTAAATCGATTGAAGTAGTTGTTGTACAACCTAACATCGATCCGTACAACGAAAAGTTTTCTGGGATGTCGAGTAACGAGCAGATTAATAAAATCCTGCGATTAGCAGAAAGTAAAATTACTACCAAAACAAAGTTGGTAGTAGCTCCAGAAACAGCAATTCCTGACGCTATCTGGATGAATGATATGCCCGTTCACCCAAGTGTTTTGCCTTTCTTGGATTTTACTAAAAAACATCCGAACATTCATTTTCTATCTGGCTTAACAACATTGCAGTTGTATATGGATCCGTCGAAGAAGTCAGCAACCGCTAGACAATTATCCAACGACAATGCTTATTACGATGCCTATAATGCAGCAACTGATTTTTATAACGGGACAAATTTCCCGATGCATTATAAATCGAAGTTAGTGCCTGGAGTAGAAAAAATGCCTTTCCCTGCTTTCTTTGGATTTTTTGAAGAGTATGCGATTGATTTAGGAGGGACTGCTGGAAGTTTAGGTAGTAAAAAACAGCCTACTATTTTGCCTGTTGGCGATGGGGTAATCACAGCTCCTGTCATCTGTTATGAGTCGATTTATGGAGAATACGTTGGTGATTATATTCGTCAGGGGGCAAATTTAATTTGCATCATGACCAATGACGGCTGGTGGGAAAATACACCAGGCCATAAACAACATTGCCAGTATGCACGTCTGCGTGCTATTGAAACGCGAAAGAATATTGTTCGTTCTGCAAATACTGGAATATCATGCTTTATTAATTCTCGAGGGGAGTTATCAGATATTACCAAGTGGTGGACAGATAATGTTATTCGCAAGGATGTATACATTCATGATGGGCAGACATTTTATACACGCTATGGCGATTATTTAGGACGTATTGCCTGTTTGATCGTAGGATTATTACTGCTAATCAATGTCCTTTCATACTTCCCAATTGGGATTTTCAAGCAACAAAAGGGCTAGGGATTAAATCACTTTTTCTTTGCTTTTACATGCGAATTACTTGTAAATTTGCGGGCAATCAATAAAATCAATCAGAAATGGCTTCATATGATGCAGTGGTAATTGGTGCAGGCCCAGGTGGCTATGTAGCAGCAATTCGTTTAGCTCAATTAGGAAAGAAAACAGCGTTAATTGAAAAATATAATTCCCTTGGTGGAACTTGTTTAAATGTTGGATGTATTCCTTCAAAAGCATTGTTGGATTCATCAGAGCATTATCATCAAGCTGCGCATCAGTTCAAGGAGCATGGTATTGATGTTAAAGGATTATCGATCAACTTTCCGCAGATGATTCAGCGTAAAGAAGACGTAATCACGCAAACGGTACAAGGTATTCGTTTTTTAATGAAGAAAAACAAGGTTGATGTGATTCACGGATTTGCCTCTTTTGTTGATGCGAAAACAATCAATATTAAAAAAGAAGATGGAAGCGTTGAAACCATCACTTCTGAAAATACCATTATTGCAACGGGTTCAAAGCCTTCTAATCTGAAAGGTGTTACTATCGATAAGCAACGTATTATTACCTCTACGGAAGCTTTAAAACTTAAAGAAATTCCTAAGCATTTATTAATTATTGGTGGCGGTGTAATCGGATTAGAACTAGGAAGTGTATATGCGCGGCTAGGCGCAAAGGTTAGTGTAGTTGAATATGCTGATTCCATCATTCCTACAATGGATAAATCATTAGGAAAAGAACTACAAAAAGTATTAGCAAAAACAGGAGTTGAATTTTATTTATCGCATGCAGTAAGTGGTGTAGAAGTAAAAGGTAAGAATGTAAAACTAAAAGCTACTGCGAATAAAGACGGCAAAGAATTAGAACTTACAGGAGATTATTGTCTAGTATGTGTAGGTCGTTCGCCATACACAGAGAATTTAGGATTAGAGAATGCAGGCATCGCGAAAGATGAGCGAGGAAGAATCATCGTTGATGAGCATTTACAAACCGCTGCAAAAGGTGTTTATGCAATAGGTGATGTTGTAAAAGGGGCAATGTTAGCGCATAAGGCAGAAGAAGAAGGAACCTATGTTGCTGAGTTAATCGCAGGACAAAAACCACATATCAATTACCTATTAATTCCGGGGGTTGTTTACACATGGCCAGAAGTAGCTGCGGTAGGCCATACAGAAGAAGAGTTAAAAGCACAGGGGAAAGCATATAAGTCGGGAATGTTTCCATTTAAAGCAAGTGGTAGAGCGCGTGCGAGTATGGACTTAGATGGGTTTATCAAAGTATTAGCAGATAAAGAAACAGACGAGATTTTGGGAGTACATATGATCGGACCACGTTGTGCTGATTTAATTGCAGAGGCTGTTGTGGCTATGGAATACAGAGCTTCGGCAGAGGATATAGCCAGAATGAGCCATGCGCATCCAACGTTTACAGAAGCATTTAAAGAAGCCTGTTTAGCGGCAACGGATAACCGGGCAATTCATATCTAAAAAAGCAAATGTCTTATTGAAAAATAAGGCCTTTTTTATTCAATATTTTTTTATTTTTGAAATACGGAATAACACAGAAAAACAAACCCGTTACAAACTTCACGTTATTATGAGAAAAAATTTACTTGTTATTGCATTGGTAATCCTTGCTACCAATGTTATGAATGCTCAGGCACCTGCATGGGTGTGGTCTAAGTCGTTGAGTGCACGATTAGATAATGAAGCAAAAGTTACCGCTGTGAAAGATGCAGCTGGTGGAATTATCGTCTCTGGTCAGTTTGATGCGAATGCTCCCTTTGGTGCAGCAAATTTACCAGTGGTTGGTACGATAGACTTATATGCTGCAAAGTACGATCAATCAGGTACTCCAGTATGGGCAAAAAGTTTTTCTGGAATATCAAACATAATGTTCCCCGGAGGAATTGTCATGGATGGCGCAGGCAATATTTATTTAGCTGGTTCTTTTTCTTTCGGAATGACCATTAATGGTAATAATTATTATTCTGCAGGTGATAAAGATGGATACCTAATTAAGTTGGATCCAAATGGGAATGTGATTTGGGTAAAAGCGTTTGGTTCTTCAACTCCTCAGTCGTTTAACGGAATCGCAATTAATGGAAATAAAATTTATGTAGTTGGTTCCTACTCTGGAACATTCAATGTTGGTTCATTAACCTTGCCTGCAAGTAATTCAGCAAGTACTGATGCAATGGTAATTGCTTTTGATACTGCAGGAACAGCCTTATGGAGTACAACTGGCGGTGGCGCTGATGAAGATTATTTTTATGGTGTTTCTGCATCTGCAACAAATATTTATGCTTGTGGTACAGTGAGAGGCTCTTCTGCAGCCTTTGGTTCTACTAATTTAACAGGATCTGGTTCAGCAGATGATATGTTGGTTACGCGTTTAACTACATCAGGAAGTTTTGACCTTGCAAAAAGATTTGGTTCCACTTCTACGGATCAGGCTACATGTATTGGATACGATAATTATGGAAATATTTATATTTCTGGAAGCTTTTTAGGAACAGTTAATTTTGGAGGAACAACAAGTATTACATCGAATGGTTCCACTACTTATAGTGATGGATTCGTTGCGAAATTGAACTCTGCTGGTTGGGGACTTTGGGCTTGTAAGCAAGGAAGTAATTCAGATGATGTTACAACATCTATGGAGGTAGTTAATAATGGTTACATTTATTTGTGTGGATATTATAATAATTCAACTGTGTCATTATCTACTACAAGTGGTTCTCCTGTCAACTTAGCTAATACAGGTGGTGCTGATGGCTTTGCTGCGAAATATAACCCTAATGGAAAAATTTTATGGGGAATAAGAGCATCTAACTCAAGTGATGATCGTCCAAAGGCGATAATAAGTGATAACAATGGCTATTGCTACGTTATGGGTAATTTCTTTGGCGCGATGACCTTAGGTACATTAACTCCTGTTAATTCCTTACCTACTAATGTAGGTACTTACCTTGGTCGTTTGAATGGATTTACAACAGGATTCCAAGAGGTAAAAGCCCCAATTAACTTTTTGCTTTATCCAAATCCAACAACAGGTCAAGTAAATATTGAATTGCCTGAAGGTAATTATATGAATGAAATTGAAGTTTATTCTATCACTGGTCAACGTGTTCATCATGTTGAAATGGACATGCCACTTAAAAGTACTTCCATTGATCTTGGAGGGCTAACAGCAGGTGTTTATCAAGTGAAAGTTTTAACTCCTGATGGTTATACCAATCAGTCGATACAAATTAAATAGTTAACAAATTCAAAATAAAAACCCCTATAGTGCGTACTATAGGGGTTTTTTTATTACTTGTTGTTTCTGATTTTAAACCTACACAAACCTTCTTCTAAGAACTTCGTGTATTCCTCAACGTTAGGAGTATAACTTCTTGGCTCTGCCAACATTTTCCCTTCGTTGTCTAATAAAACATAGTAAGGTTGAACATTTCTATTAAAAACAGAAGCTTCCAAATCGCTCCATTTATTTCCAGTCGTCTTGATTTTCTTACCGCTGAACTTACTTACGTATTGTTCATTGGAAGGTAATTCTGCTTTATCATCAACAAATAATGAAATGACGACATAATCTTCTGAAAGATGCGTCTTAACTTTCGGATCTTTCCAAACAGTGTTTTCCATCTTTCTGCAATTCACACAGCTCCATCCAGTAAAGTCAATCATAACAGGTTTGCCAATCGATTTTGCATAAGCCATACCTTCGTCATAATTATTAAAATGCTCTGGTTCTGGGTTCCATTCTTGTTTTGTTTGTGGCGGTAAATATCCCGTAATAATATTTAAGGGAGCTCCCCATAAGCCTGGTATCATATAAAATGTAAATGAAAATGATATAATGGCAAACAATATTCTTACGCTGCTAATGTAAGGCAAATCGCTATCGTGAGAGAATTTTATTTTCCCAATTAAATACAATGACATTAATCCGAATATTGAAATCCAAATTGCAAGGTACCTTTCTCGTAGTAAAATGTTCCAATTATATGCTAAGTCAACAGCAGATAAAAATTTCAATGCTAAAGCTAATTCTAATAGTCCAAAAACGACTTTTACACTATTGAGCCATCCTCCAGATTTAGGTAATGAATTTAACCAACCTGGGAATGCTGCAAAAAATGCAAAAGGAATTGCCAACGCAAATGAAAATCCTGTCATGCCCATAATAGGACCTAAGTAACTAGAACCTTTCGCTGCTTCTACTAATAAGGTTCCGATAATAGGACCTGTACAAGAGAAAGAGACCAAACTCAATGTAAAGGCCATAAAGAAGATTCCTATCAAGCCCCCTTTTTCAGAGGCAGAGTCCGCTTTATTCAACCATGAATTGGGTAAGGTGATTTCAAATGCTCCAAGGAAAGAAAGTCCAAATAAGAGGAAAATTATAAAGAATAAAAGATTAAAAAACGCACCGCTTGCTAAGTCATTTAAAGCATCTGATCCAAGGGTGATTGTAACAAAAAATCCGATGGTAACATAAATCGAAATAATTGAAAGTGCGTAAATAAAGGCATTGCGTATACCCTTTGCGCGTGTTGGACTTCTTTTCGTGAAGAAGCTAACGGTCATAGGAATCATTGGGAAAACGCAAGGTGTTAACAATGCTAAGAATCCACCTAACATTCCCGCTATAAATATTCCTAAATAACTTTTGTCTTCTGCTTCTATAGAGCCACCATTATTACAGGCTGGTTCTAATTTGCTTAAGTCGCTGGAAGGAAGAGGAATTTTAGAATTCGATGTAGTTACTTCTGTTGTAGTTGTAACACTAGCCGATTCTGGTTCTGTAGTGGTAGTAGGGGCTTCAGGACTAACTACTTCAGTTGAAGCATCACCTGTAATTGAAAATTCGAAATCAACAGCATTCGGAGGTGTACAGTTTTTATCGTTACAAGCCATCGATTCAACAACCCCCTTCAGTTTAAATGCTTTATTTGAGGTTAGTTTGATCTTTTGCTTAAACTCTGCTGTATTCTCGAAATACTTTAATTTCATATCAAAGTTTGAATCGAAAATTTCTTCGCCTTTTGGTTCCGAAACCTTTCCAATCAAAGTAAAATTGTTATCAGGAGTAAACGTAAATGAAGTTGGGATGGGTCCTCCATCAGGAATAAATTGAGAATACACATGCCATCCTTTGTCGACAGTAGCTTTAAATATCAAAGTAGCCTCTTGTCCTTTTTGTTCAACGCGGTAGCTCCATTTTACAGGGTCTACCAATTGTCCCATACTTGCGAAAGCAGTAAGAATCGTTAAAAATAACAACGCAGTAATCTTCTTCATAGGTAAATAGAATGAAGTCCGAAATTAAAAAAAATAAGAATGACTACGAGTATGCTTTACGAATTATTGCCCTTTTTATAGAAATACGACATGCCCAATGAAATATCATCGTAGGTAACGAGTCGTTTGCTATCGTTTTCAAGAAAATAGCTGATTAGAGCAAAATCACCCGCACATCCTGCAGTATGCATGAAAAGAGCTCCTGCAAATAAAAAAGATAATCCACCTGCGGTCGTAATAATTCCAATTAAGAGTAGTGTGTTTATAATCACAAAAGGAGCTATAGCTAAAATGACGAACGAGTAAAAGGTAGTTACATACTGATCAGCCATCGCATAAAAAATAAATTTCTTGAAATTAGCTTTGTATTGAACGGCAGGTGCTCCATCAAGTTTATAGAATAAGCCATGTATTAATTCATGAATAGGGATGAGTGGAAGCAACAGGCAAAATCCTAGAGCAAATTTTCCAAATGATTCTCCTATTCCTATTTCACACGTAAATATTTTGTACAACGATAATGCTAATACAAGTGCATTAAATGTCCAGTAAAATATCGAAGCAAAATTCTTTCTAAAAATATACGGCTGAATAAACGCAGCAATGTCACTATGCTGCAATTGAGCATGCAATTCATAGCCGTATTTAGTTAGTTCACTCGGTGCAATTTTCATTTATTCTTCGTCGTTAACAAATACAATTTTCTCTTTCATCGATGCATAAGCAAGTCGATAAATAAAATAAATAGTAGTTGCGAATATAAAAAAGGCAGTAGCTTGATGAATCACACCTAACGCAACAGGAACACCGTTTAGCAAAGTGTAAATTCCTAGTACAATTTGAACGATTACTAATCCACCTAGCACGTAGGCGCTATTCTTTTGGCCTACTTCAAGCTGTTTGTCTTTCCATACTTTTACTATCAGCAAAACTACAATGACAGAAATTAAATAGGCTAGAGAACGATGAATGAATTGAACACTTGCAAGGTTATTAATCAAACTGCCGATGCCATCTTTTTGAAGCATGTAGGTAATTGATTCAGGTACCCATTCTCCTTCCATCAATGGCCATGTAGTGTATACCATACCTGCTTTTGTTCCCGCAACAAACGCCCCATAAATTACTTGTAAAATCACAAGTAATAATAATGTCCATCCGTATTTTTTATATCGGGTATAGGCGTAGTTGTTAGTATGCTTCACAGGAAACAACTGCGTAAGTGCTACCCAAAATATGTATCCGAAAGTGATAAATGCAAATGTTAAATGAATCGCTAATCTGATATGACTTACTCTCACATTTTCTGTTAGTCCGCTGCTCACCATATACCAGCCTAAAAAACCTTGTATTCCACCTAAAACAAACATGAATATTAATCTAGGCATTAGTTCCTTAGAAATGACACCCCGCATGTAATAAGTGATGAGACCGTATAAAAATACGAGTCCGATAGTTCGGCCAATTAACCGATGGATGTACTCCCAGAAATAAATAAATTTAAAATCGTCTAATGTAAAGTTAGAGTTGATTAATTGAAATTGTGGTATCTGTTGGTATTTGAAAAATTCACTTTCCCATTCTGCTTGACTTAGTGGAGGAATAACTCCTGTCACGACTTTCCATTCGGTTATCGATAATCCTGATCCTGTTAAACGAGTAATGCCGCCAACAACAACCATTGTAAATATCATGAAGCAACCAACAAACAACCAGATAATTAAGCTGCTTTTGTTAGCGGGTCTGTTTTCTATAAGAGGATCTTTCATTTGGGTAGGTCTTTTGTAACTAATTGTGCGGTTGTTCTACTTCTTTGCTCCAGCAATATTTCTTTTCCAACAGTTAACGATTCAATTGTTGAAGGATAATAATGTCGGATGGTGTATAGTTGCAAACTTGAATTGTATTTTACTTTGTATTTAGCTCTTAATTTTTCAATTAAGGAATCCTTTTTTGGAGTGTCATCAATACAAACAGAAAAACTAATAGCAGAGTTTTGCATCAGGTTTAATTTTATTCCTGCATTTGCAAAATCAGAAAAAATCTCACTTAAATTTTCTTCTGCAATAAAGGAAAAATCTTTTGCCGCAATACTGATTAATACTTGATTCGATTTAAAAATGAAGGAAGGGATAAGCGGCTTTGTTTCAAGATCCTTTCCGATAACAGTTCCTTTGCTACCCGGTTCTAAAAACGATTTTACATACAGTGGAATATTTTTATTCTCGAGTGGTTTGATGGTCTTCGGATGAATAACAGAAGCTCCGTAATAAGCTAATTCAATTGCGTCTTGGTAACTTAACTGAATTAATTTTTGAGCATCTTTAAATTGCTTCGGATCTGCATTTAAAACTCCTGGTACATCTTTCCAAATAGTAACTGATTCTGCATTCATAATATGCGCAATAATGGCTGCAGTATAATCAGATCCTTCACGACCTAACGTGATCGAAAAGTTTTCGGTGGTGCTTCCAATAAATCCTTGCGTGATGACAATATTTGATTGTTTGAAGATGTCATTCAATCGCGATTGAAAAAGGTTAGTGCTCACTTCCCAATCGATTTTGCCTTCGCGATAAGTATTATCAGTGATTAAGCAATCACGAACATCTAACCACTGATTGGTAATTCCATTATCATTCAGCCATTCACTTACGATCGTTGTAGAAATCAGTTCTCCAAAAGAAACAATTTGATCGTAAACAAAATCATATTCACGAGGTGTTTCTTCTAAAACCCATTCTATCTCGACTAAAAAATTATTGAGCTTGTTATATACTTCGTGTTTACTATCCGCAAACAGTCCGCTTAAAATTTCAAGATGATATTTTTTTAATTCGTCTAATAAAGTAGTTGCTTCTCCAGTTTGATTGATATAAGCATCAACAATTTTTTCAAGTGCATTCGTCACTTTGCCCATTGCTGAAATGACAACAACCAATTGCTCATTGGAATGCAACTTAAGAATTTCTCCAGCATTTTTTACTGCAGCTGCATCTTTTACCGAGGCTCCTCCGAATTTAAAAACGTTCATGCTAATTGTTGTTCAGTAAGTTTGCAGTTAATCCATTCACCGTCTAAATCGGCGTTGTACTTTTTATAGAATTCAATAGCAGGAGAATTCCAATCTAACACCTGCCAGTGTAATTGTTTTGCTCCGATTGCTTTTGCATCTTTCATCACAGCATCAAATAGTAGTTTACCAATTCCCATTCGTCGCATCGATTCAGTCACTACGATATCATCAAGGTAAACACCTTTCCCTTTCCACGTTGAATACTTCACAAAATAGATAGCCATTCCAGTAATTTTACCATCTGTTTCTGCAACCTGGCAACGAAATACCGGCTGCGCACTGAATCCATCACGAAGCATATCTTCTACCGTATTGGTTACTTCTTGCGGAGCCTTTTCGTAAGCTGCTAATTCTTGGATTAAAGCATGTACAAAAGGGATGTCTTCTTCCTTGGCAAAACGAACGGTTGTATTCATGGTGCAAATTTAGACTTAAAACAATTTACTCCTGTAAGAATTTCCATCAATCCCTCAAAAATTATCATCTTTGCAGTCATTATGAAATTGAGTTATAGAGTTTATGGCGAGGGAAGGCCGGTTTTGATTTTTCATGGCCTTTTTGGGATGAGCGATAACTGGCAAAGTTTTGCACGACAACTAGCCGAAAAAGGGTATCAGGTAATTACCGCTGATCTTCGTAATCATGGATTATCGCCACATGAGGAGGTGCATGATTACTTTTCTATGGCTTCTGATGTCGCAGAGCTGATTGCTGATTTGAATTTACATCAGCCTGTCGTTATCGGTCATTCAATGGGAGGTAAAATGACGCTTTCGCTGATTAATTCTTTTCCTGATTTGGTAAGTAAAGCAGTGGTGATTGATATTGCTCCTTATCAGTATCCTGTTCATCATCGTGAAATAATTGACACCTTGCTTTCTATCGATTTATCAACGATTACGCGTCGCTCGGAAGCAGAGAAAATCATGAATGAGGCAATCGATGATTATGGTACAAAGCAATTTTTGTTGAAGAATTTACATTGGAAAACGCCTGAGCAGATGGACTGGCGCTTTAATCTGAAAACGTTAAATGAGCAAATTGAAGAAGTCGGAACAGCAACATGGCCCTCTGTTTTAGTAAATACACCAGTGCTTTTTGTGAAAGGAGGTAATTCAGGTTATATTGAAGATGCACGTTTTTCAGAAATCAAAAGCTGGTATCCTAATGCACAATTTGTGAATATTGAGGGAGCAGGACATTGGGTGCATGCAGAAAAGCCGTTGGAATTATTGAACGAAGTTTTAAAATTCATTGAATAAAATGAGGTTTATCACTTTGTGTTATATCGACATTCTTTAATTTTGATTCGTTTTTAAGCGATTTATCATGTTTAGTAAAAAGAGCTGTAAAGCTGTATTCATTCTGTTTCTTATTTCAACTTTTATTTCTTGCAGTAACGAGACAGTAAAACCTCAGGTAAAAGATATCGAAGAACTGGTTTTTGCGAGTGGTAGCATTGATTGGAAAGATGCTTATAATGTAACTGCACAAACAGAAGGTGTTTTAATCAGCTCAAATATTGAAGAAGGTGTTTTCGTACAGGCGGGACAGTTATTAGCCACTATTGATAATCAATCGAACGAAGTAAATTCAGCAGTAGCAAAAGATCAGCTTCAGATTGCCGATGAAAATGTTTCTGTCAATTCTCCTGCTCTTTTGCAGATTAAAGAAAATATTCGCTCGGCAGAGAATAAATATCGTCAGGACTCTTTACAAGCTCGTCGCTATGAAATATTGTATGCGCAGCAAAGTACGTCCAAAGTAGCGATGGAAAATGCTCAACTCGCTGAGAAGACATCCATGGCCAATTGGTTGTCGTTAAAAAACCAGTACAACGCCATTCTTCTTCAAGCCAAACAACAACAAGTATTAAGTAAAGGTCAGTTGCAAAATAGTCTTGTAGCAAGCGAATATAATAAAATTCAATCGTTGCAAGCGGGAACAATTATTAAGAAGTTCAAAAACAAAGGCGACTATGTTCGTAGGGGAGAAGTTGTAGCAATCATTGCAAACAAAGAAAGTATCGAAGCTGTGGTTAATGTCGATGAAAATAGTATTGCGAAAGTAGTAGTAGGTCAAAAAGTGTACGTCCAGTTAAACACGAATAAAGGAAAAGTAATCAACGGGACTATCGCTGAAGTCTTACCTTCCTTCGATTTACAAACGCAATCGTATATCTGTAAAATAAAATTGCAAGATAGTTTGCCTCAATCCTTTTATGGTACGCAACTCGAAGCGAATATTAGTGTAGGTGCAAAAAAAGGAGCTTTAATCATTCCTAAAAATTATGTAGGTTATGGCAACAAGGTTAACGTAAAAGGTAAAAGCGAACCAGTGATTATTAAGACAGGAATTGTTTCGAATGATTATGTTGAAGTGTTAGAAGGTTTGACTTCCGATGATGTTTTATTACCTGTGAAACTTTAATTGGTGAATATAAATGCCCAAATAGCAAAGACGTACATTGTCACTAATAAAAAGTTGACAGGTGTTGCTGTTGCTGGAGTTGTTTTAGGTATGTCGATTTATATTTTTATGAATTCGATGTTGATGGGCTTCGATAAATCATCGAGTAAATCTATTTTTAAATCATCGCCGCATATTCGTGTTTACAAGGACGATGAAATAAGCAAGCCTTTAGTAAATAGTAATGGGAAGCAAATGCTATTGAGCAATCCTAAAATTGTTCCATCAAAAAATACAATTATAAATCCTGCTCAGGTTATTACATCAATTCAATCAATGAAAGATGTGCAGATTGTAACAGCGCAGGTTAACGCCAATATTTTTTATAATAGTGGTAAATCCCAAATAACAGGACTTTGTTCTGGTATTAATCCGGAGGAGGCTAATCGAATGTATTCTATTTCGTCTACGATTGTTGAAGGAAATTTGGAGGCTTTAAAAGGAAATCCAAATGGGATTTTAATTGGCAGCGGTGTTTCAGAAAAAATGAGTTTGCGTGTCAATGATTACGTCAATATTACTTCATCAAAAGGAGTTAACAAAGCATTTAAAATCGTTGGCATCTTTAAAACGAGTAATAGTGTAATTGATAAAAGTAAGTCGTATGTAAACATACTCTCAGCACAGCAATTATTGAAAGAAGGGAATGTGTATGTGACGGATATTAATGTCAATATTTCAAATCCTGATGATGCAGAAAAAATTGCCACACTAATAGCGGCTCGTACGAATTATAAAGCAGAAGGATGGAAGCAAGCAAATGAAACCTTGATGGCTGCACAACGCATGCGTAAGATTATTATCACTTTTGTTTCTACTACTATTTTATTGGTTGCAGGATTTGGGATTTATAATATTCTGAACATGACAATAACTCAAAAGATAAACGACATTGCCATTTTGAAAGCAATGGGTTTTAAGGGAAAGGATGTCATTCGGATTTTTGTTACGCAAGCAGTGACTGTTGGTGTTATGGGTGTTATTGGAGGGATGATAATGGCCACTGTAATTATTACATTACTGCAGCATGTTTATGTTGGAGGTGATATTGGATATTTCCCTATCACGTATGAAGTAACGAAGTATATACAAGGAGTTGTGGTCGGAATGATAATTACATTTTTCGCTGGATATATTCCTGCAAAAAAAGCGGCTAATATTGATCCTGTAGAAATTTTTAGAAAATAGCAAATGAAAATTCTCGAGTCAAAGTCTATCTCAAAATATTTTACAGACCCTGTTGAATTTCAGGTTTTGAAAAATATTTCTTTTGATGTGAATAAAGGAGAATTCATGACGCTTGTAGGAAAGTCAGGTAGCGGTAAGTCGACGCTGTTATATGTGCTTTCTACGATGGATACTGATTATTCGGGAGAATTAATTATTGATGGGCAGGTAACAGGAAAGTTATCGAAAGATGAGTTAGCTGGATTGCGCAATGAAAAAATCGGGTTTGTTTTTCAGTTTCATTATTTACTTAGTGATTTTACCAGTTTGCAAAATGTGATGTTGCCTGCATTAAAACTCGGAAAGCTTTCTCATCAGGAAATTGAAGAGAAGGCCTATCAAAAGTTGGCAATGCTTGGATTAAGTGATCAAGCAATGAAATTGTCTAGTAAGTTGTCGGGTGGTCAACAACAACGCGTTGCTATTGCGCGTGCTTTGATAAATGATCCGTTGATTATTATGGGTGATGAGCCAACAGGTAATTTAGATAGTAAGAATACGCGAATTGTTTTTGATATTTTTCAGGAGCTATCAAAAAACTACGGACAAACAATTATCGCAGTAACGCACGACGATGATTTTGCAAGTAAAAGTGATCGAATTGTAGAGTTAAAAGATGGAGAAGTGATTCGCTCATAAATCACGGCCTAATCCGCGCTTATAAGTTTCCAAACAACGCTCTCTTGCCATCTTGTGGTCTACTATCGGTTGTGGATAGCTGAAGTCTTGAAATTCTGGAACCCACTTGCGAATATATTTCAAATCGCTATCAAACTTTTTTGTCTGTTCATAGGGATTAAATATCCTGAAGTAGGGTGCAGCATCACATCCGCTTCCTGCTGCCCATTGCCATCCACCATTGTTAGCAGATAAATCAAAGTCGAGAAGTTTCGAGGCAAAATATGCTTCGCCCCAACGCCAATCGATTAATAAATGCTTCGTAAGAAAACTTGCAACTACCATACGCACACGGTTATGCATATACCCTGTTGTATTTAACTCACGCATACCAGCATCAACAATGGGGTAACCGGTTTTCCCATCACACCACGCTTGAAATTCAGTTTCATTGTTACGCCACTCAATAGAATCATATTGGGGTTTAAAAGAGCCTTTTGTGACATGTGGGAAGTGCCAAAGAATCATCATATAAAATTCTCTCCAACATAATTCGTTAAGCCAGCTATCGCTAAGATTTTGTCCTTTGCGCGCCATTTCACGAATAGAAATTGTTCCGAAGCGCAGATGAATCCCTAAACGACTGGTACCATTAATTCCAGGTATGTCGCGTTGATCAGCATACTTTTGAATGATATCATCAGCACAATGATCAGAAGGAAATAGTAAATCACTTTTTTGAAATCCGATTTCTTCCAAAGTGGGAAAGTCGATTGAGATTGGAACTAGATTTTTTAATAGTAATTGAGAATCATAACTAGGAATTCCTTCTGCATTCAAACGGCTTCTCCATTTTCTGCTGTAAGGTGTGTAAACAGTGTAAGGTTTCCCATCGTCTTTTACCACTTCTGATTTTTCAAAAATAACTTGGTCTTTGAAAGTGATAAAAGGGATATTATTTGAGTTTAATAATGATTCAATCTCTTGATCACGTTGCAATGCATAGGGTTCGTAATCATGATTTGTATAAACCGCTTTTACATCATACTCAATTAAAATATTTTTCCAGCATTCAACAGGATTGCCAATTTTAATTAATACTGACGAATTGAATTTTCTAATTTGCTGTTGGATATTTGATAGCGATTCATAAATAAACTGTACGCGTGCATCCTTTTTATTTTCTAGTTTATCTAAAATGTTAGAGTCAAAAATAAAGATTGGTAATACAGGATTGTCGCCTTGTAAAGCATGATATAAAGCGTTGTTATCGTGTAAGCGCAAATCACGTCGGAACCAATGAATAGCTACTGATTTTTTATTTTCCATAAAAGTTTTTTAAGGCATCTTCAAGTAATTCATATTTAAAAGAAAAGCCTGTGCTTACTATTTTTTTGTTGGATACTTTAGTTGAATCCAAAACGATGGCACTTTTTTCTCCCAATAATAATTTCATTGCCCATGCAGGTGTATTAAATGTAATGGCATTTTTACATAATGATTTTTTTAAAGCGTATGTGAATGCCTCATTTGTTACAGGATGAGTAGCTGTTGCATTATAAATTCCTGTTAGTTGATTTTGCATAACATGCATAAATATATTAGCAAGATCATCAATATGAATCCAGCTGATGTATTGCTTCCCGCTTCCTAACGGTGATGCGATACCCCACTTGACAGGCAAAGACATTTCAAATAATGCTCCGCCATTTTTAGAGAGTACAACTCCTATTCGAATATTGGTGACAGGGATATCAAATGATGAATATACTTCTTCCCATTGTTGAGTAGTTTCTGATAAAAAGTCAATTCCTTTTGAAGAGTTTTCATCTACTAATTCATCCTTACGATTTCCGTAAAATCCGATAGCGGATGCCGCGATAACATGACTTACATTATTCGGATGATTTTTTAATGCGTTTGAAATGGTGTTTGCAGCTTGTAAACGACTATCAATTATTTTTTTCTTGAAAGCGTTTGTCCAACGACCAGCTGCGATATTTTCTCCAGCTAAAACAATGATGACATCTGCAAACGTAATTGCTTCTGGATCGATTACACCTGTCTCAGGATTCCATTTGAAAGTTTTATAAGTAGAATTTGGTTTAGCTGCTCTGCTAAGCCATGCAACTTCGTATTCGTTTTGAGTTAAGAGCTTTGAAAGTTGCTTCCCTACTAATCCACTACCTCCAGCTATAAGTATATTTTTCATTGATGTAAATCTGATTTGTTAAGAAGTTAAGTTGCTCATTATTAAAATTTAGATGGCGATATCCGACAACAAATGTTTAAGATAGATTTTATTTTGGGTCGAACTTTTTAAACGATTAAATTTGTAGCGGGAGGGGGCCAGGTGGCCCCCTGTTTTATTTTGATTATTCTCTGTTTTAATGTGCAATACGATTTGTAAATTTCGGTTATGGCAATTTTCTATGATTATCAAATTTGTTTCAGGCAACTTTTAATTCGATAATTCTAAATTATTCACTCATTATTATACCATCGTACTCAAAACAACATCCCTCACAAATAGTTTACTCAACAATGTAATTCGGGTCGAAACCAGATTCACCTGGATCGAAATTTAAAATAGGAGCAGCTGGCGGACGAGCGCCAAAGCGAATTTGAAATCCGACTTTTACATAAATACTCGGACTTTGATAAAACTTCGCGTCATTGACCTCTAGATTAGCAGTTGATGTTACTCCACCTTCCATCGTAAAAACAACAAAGCGATCGGTATAATATCGAAGCAATACGCTACCTCGTTTATAGTTAAATCGATAGATACTCCAACCGCTGTTATTTATACTATCTGATTTAAAATAATTATAGCCTCCAAAATTATTGATCTTCATACTTACACTCAGTTTTTTGGTGAATAAGTGAGTGTAGGTGATGTTAAATGGAAAGGTAAATTGTAGTTGATTTTCATTCGATAATTGAACACCCGCACCAACGATAGGGAGAATATAATCTTTACCAAATATTGGTGAATAAGTAATGCCCAGCGTATGCCACCATCTATTATTATGATATAGGTGTCGCCATAATCCTGTTGCATGATATCGGGTATGATTTAGTTGGATAGAAAAATCAGAAGTAGGCATACTTAAAAATCCTTGCATCAAATAAAGATTTCTTAATCCTTTAGCCATTACACCCGATACGCCCATTTTAGCAACGGTCAGATTCTGATTAGGTTCAAAAAAATCGATTTGTGTCTGACGAGCACTTAATCCAAAATGCGTCAATACGGCAACAAATGGTTTTCCACCGCTTGCGTCTAACCAGTCTTTCTTTTTCCAAATTGGAACCCGCATAGCGAAGTTGGCACCTGTAAATCCGTTTGAAACCGAAGAGTCTTTAATTTGTGTAGCCGGTAAGTACTCTCCATCAATTTGCCACATCGGCGACAAGAATGGATGAGGACGATAATATCCTTGTGAATAGACTACAGAACTGATAAATGTTAGCATTAATAATAAACAAATCTCGATTCTTTTAGAAAGAATAAAATTATTTTTGCGAAGCATAATTATGGATGATCAACAACTTGATAAATATAGAAATGATCTCGAATTTATTCGACTTACTGCAGAGCAATTTATTAGAGATTGTGAACGCATCGGATTTCAAGTGGATTTTGATGTTCAACAGTTAACAGGTGTACTCCATCTTCAGATGTGTATAGAACCATATATCAAGCAATGGTGTAAAGAAGAGAATTCTAGGCTGGCTTCGCTCTTGTATCAAATTGATATTCCAGAGCATTTATATCCTGAAAGAGGCCCTTGTTCGGATATTGCTGGGCTAACAGCTTTGGTAGTGAAGCGTGAACTAATTAAAGTGATTTTTAAAAAACTTTATTCTAAATAAGTTGTTATTTCTTTTGAGTCGTGATAATATAGTTTGATTAAGAAGAATATGAACCAGTTTTCAATTAAAGATGTAGAGGCATTAACGGGGATAAAATCGCATACACTGCGTATTTGGGAACAGCGTTATGGAATTCCTCAACCTAAAAGAACTTCTACCAATATTCGTTTTTATGACGATGAGGATATCAAATTATTATTGAGTGTTTCGGCTCTTAACCGACATGGATATAAGATTTCGAAAATCACTAATATGAGTGATAACGAAAGATCTTCTTTGGTTCAGGAAATTTCTCAGTTGTCAGGTGATCATGTTGTGCAAATAGAAGCATTAACTGCTGCTATGTTCAACTTCGATGAAGTGGTATTTGAGCAAATTCTCTCATCATATACTTTAAAGCACGGTTTCGAAAACACCTTCCTTGATTTAGTTTTTCCTTTCTTCGGAAGAGTAGGTATGCTTTGGCAAACGGGAAGTATTAATCCTGCTTATGAGCATTTCATCACAAATTTAATTCGTCAGAAATTATTTGTTGCAGCCGATGCACAACCAAAGCATCTCAAAGTTGGTGGTAAAAAATTCTTGTTGTTTCTTCCAGGATTTGAACCCCATGAAATCGGATTGTTATTTGCGAATTATTTAATTCGCTCTAAAGGACATCATACAAACTACCTCGGTCCTAACTTACCGATTGATGATTTAGGTCCTGTGATGCAACTATACAAAGCAGACTATATCTTAACTGTATTGACTGCGCCTCATCCGACGCAAACGCCGCTTTTTATTACGAAGAAATTATCCAATGATTTCCCGAACACGAAAATTTTGTTAAGCGGATTTCAAATGATGCAAGCAAATATTCAATTACCCTCTAATGTGAAGGTCTTAACTTCTATGCAAGACCTCTCAGCTTTGTTGGATGTATTGAATTCTTAACCGCGAATAAATTCTAAAAATTCTTTTCTTGTTTCTGGATTTAAAAATTTACCAGAGTATTCTGCAGTAACAGTTGAACTGTTTACATCTCTGATTCCTCTTGATGCGACACACATATGATGTGCATCAATAACAACAGCAACATCGTTTGTTTGTAATGCCTTTTTAAGAGCTTCAGCAATTTGAATCGTTAATCGCTCCTGCACTTGCGGACGACGAGCATAGAAATCTACTAATCTGTTTAGCTTTGAAAGACCGATTACTTTACCAGAAGAAAAATAAGCAACATGTGCTTTACCATGAATAGGAACTAGATGGTGCTCGCAAGTTGAGAAGACAGTGATATTCCTTTCTACAAGCATTTGCGAATAGCGATAATCGTTGGCAAACTGCGTTACCGCTGGCTCGTTATCAGGAATAAGTCCTTTGAAGGTTTCATTTACATACATTTTAGCCACTCGTAATGGAGTATCGCGGATACTTTCGTCGTTGAGGTCCATTCCTAGTGTGTGTAGAATTATCCTGAAATGTTCAGCAATTTTTTCAATTTTTTCTTCAGGACTAAGTTCAAAGGCTCCGGCATGTAAGGGAGTTTTGGCAATTCCATTGAAATGATGGATTATATCATCGATCATTAAATCATCGTGATTTAACTTGGATACTTTTAAAGGTGATGCGCTCATAAAATGATTTTAAGGTATAACAAGCCATTTTTGATATTGTTTAAAATAAAAAGGCCATTATTAAACAAAAACAAGCCATCTGTTGCACATAAATAATCGTTAATTGTCATAAAAATCACTCTAAAATAGGAAGATATATACCTATTTGTTTAAAAATCAGCTGTTTAATCTTGTTTAAAAATATGACAAAAATATTAAACAAAAATCTTGTGTGTTGAAGTCTGTCACCCTATATTTGTTCAACTTTTAATCAAAATAATTAAACAATGACAAACTTTGAATTTTCCCATAAAGTAAATCTTCATTACAGCCCGTTAAGAGGATATGCGTTAAAATTAACGCAAGATCATGAAGATGCTAACGACCTGGTTCAAGAAACGATGTTGAAGGCTTTCAAGAATAAAGATAAGTTTGAAGAGGGTACAAACTTGAAAGGTTGGCTTTACACCATCATGAAAAACATCTTCATCAATAATTATCGTAGAATGGTGAAGGGGAACATTTTTACGGATGATACAGAAGGGCAATTTTATATTAACCAGGCAAGTTTTACTGCTAAGAATGAAGGCGAGAGAAATTTGGTAATGAAGGAGTTAAATACTGCAATCGATGAATTGGCAGAAAACCTAAAAATTCCTTTTTTAATGAGCTTCGAAGGATATAAATACGAAGAAATTGCAGAGCAACTTGATGTTCCACTGGGAACCGTGAAGATTAGGATACACGTGGCTCGCCAACGATTGATGGAGCGATTAAAAGACTATGGTACTAAACACAGTTTTGTTTTAGAATAAATTTATTGGTTAGTTTTAGTTAAAAGCCACTCTTAATTTTAAGGTGGCTTTTGTTTTTAAAAATGTTCATTAATAATTAAGTTGGAATTATTACGTTATCTAAAGAAAATTATCTTTGATTGAATTATAAAAGACGTAATCAAGTGAGAAAAAAAATAGTTTATAGCCTTATTATTTTACCTTTTTCTTTTATACTCTGGAGTTTTACAGCCGATTATTTTCAAGTCAGCAAGCAGCTGGAAATATTTGCTAGCGTTTACCGAGAAGTGAATACATATTATGTAGATGATATTAATCCAGGGAAACTTTTTAAAACTGGAGTTGATGCCATGTTACGTACGCTAGATCCATACACAAATTACTATACTGAATCCGAAATTGAAGATTATAAAATTGAACATGTAAGTGCCGACTATGGCGGTATAGGTATTTCATCCTTGCGTGTTGGTGATAGTGTATTTGTGTACGATGTATATGAAGGTTATGCTGCGCAGCGTGCCGATGTAAGAGCTGGTGATGTGATTATATCTGCAAATGGAAAATCGCTTAAAGGGCTTACCGGAGAGCAAATAGATGATTTAATGAAAGGGCAAAGTGGGACATCTATTACGTTGATGCTAGCTAGAACGGGAGAGTCTCAGCCAATTGAAAAGAAAATAACTCGTGAAGAGATAAAAGTGAAGAATGTTTCTTACTACGGTATGATTAACGATTCTACAGGCTATATCAAACTCGATAAGTTTTTGCAGGATTGTTATAAAGAAACTCGCGAAGCGTTAGTCGATCTGCAAAAGAATCCTAAAATGACGCAGCTTGTTTTTGATCTGCGTGGAAATGGTGGAGGATTATTGGAAGAGTCTGTTCGTATTTTGAACTTGTTTATTAGTAAAGGACAGTTACTCGTAACACAAAAGGGAAGAATTTCTGGATCTAACAATGTTTATAAAGGTGAATCAGATCCTATTGCGCCAAATGTGCGTGTCGCTGTTTTAGTAGATAAGTTTTCTGCTTCTGCCAGTGAAATTACTGCAGGTAATTTTCAGGATGTAGATCGTGGTGTTGTAGTAGGACAACGTAGTTATGGAAAAGGACTCGTACAGCAAACCAGACCACTTACCTATAATTGTCAGATGAAGCTTACAGTAGCTAAGTATTATACTGCAAGTGGTCGTTGTGTGCAAACAAGAATTTATACGCATACATCATCAGAAACATCAGCATACGAAGAAGTTGCTGATTCATTGGTTAAGCCTTTTAAAACAAAAAATGGAAGAACAGTTTTTGATGGAAGCGCTATTTATCCAGATGTATATGTGAAACTAAATGACACAAGCAATATTGCGAAAAGTCTATACAATAAAATGGTCATCTTCGATTATGCATCGTACTACCGAACTACGCATGCTTCTATTGATTCACTAGGTGATTTCAAATTGTCTGATATGGATTATAATGACTTTGTGAATTTTGTACTTGCTAAAAATTTCGATTATAGTACACAAACAGAATTAGCGTTTAATGATTTATTAGAAACTAGTAAGCGTGATAAATACTATGCAAGTGCTAATAAAGAAATTGACTTTTTAGGAGGTAAAATCAAGCATGATAGAAAGGCTGATTTGATTTCTGCGAAACAAGAAATTAAGTCATTACTAGAAAAAGAAAT
>CAINEC010000063.1 GCA_903847585.1 uncultured Bacteroidota bacterium | reverse complement strand
TAATTCCATGTTTCTTTTTTGTTGGATATTTCTAACCCTGCTGAATTATTCCAGCCACTCTCTGTTTTAATATTCAAATTTCCACCTGGCTGCCAGAAGCGATCATTCAATGTTGGATTACGATATACACGCGATGCATCCATGATAGCAGAAAGATTTTTATAAATCTTAACTTTCACATCAAGAGCTGGCAGTAAGAAGTTCAATTCATCTATGTACAAACTACTTCTATTCGATAAAGCAGCATATACTTTCGCTGTTTCAAAACTCGATTTTAAAATAAGATTCAGTGCCTGAATATTTTGCTTTTCTTGATACGCATCCGTGTAGGCCTCTGTATAATTATAATTTAATCGATAACTATTATTCCAATGCTTACTGATGCTATGCGCTAAGTATAAATCCGATTGTACCGAATAAGACTTACTCTTTTCATCTAATCCAATCAACGAATCAACAAATCGAATGTTATCATTCGTATAACCAAGATTCCAAATGAGATTTGTTTTCTGATATTTTTTATTCCAAGTTAACGCAGTACGTGTAGCTTCATCACTTTGTTTTTGCGCTGAAGAGTTTTGTAATATACTCCCCGGAATTTGATATTCATTCTTTAAATACCAAGTATGAAGAGAAAAATTATTTTTCTCTTCTCCGAAGAAAATATCCTGCGAAAATCCCTGCTGATTCAAAGCAGCGTTTTGTTGCGTTTGCTTTTGTCCATAAAGGTCTTGAAAGGGATAATCGTTTTTTGCTTGTTGGAAATATGCACGCGTACTTATTTGAAGTCCTTCAGTACCATAATGCGATGCCAACCCAACTTGCTGTGTATGAAACGACCCGACTCCAGCTACTAACTCCGTCGCATAGCCGTCGATTGCAGTTGGTGCAGATGATAAATGAACACTTCCTCCAACAGAAGCGTTTCCTTGTGTTGCGCCATTGCCTCCATATTGAATCGATGCCGTGCTGTATAAAAACGAAGGAATTAAAGAGTAATCATACAAACCTAACATCGGATTGTTCAAGAGCACTCCGTTCCACAACAGCGAATTTTGTGAAGCATTGCTTCCGCCAATGGAGAGGGTTGCTACGCCTCCAGGACTATTCGTTTTTATAAATACATTTCCCTCACGGCTTAATTGCTCCGCTAACGATGAAGAAAATAATTTTGCGAGAACAGTCGTGTCTAATTTCTGTGTAACAACGGATGAATCGGGTGCAGTTGGTTTATAACCGTTAATCTGTACACCTCTCAATTGCACAATAGTATCTCGCATCTGCGCATGCATTTGCACAGATAAAATAAAAAACAGAATTGTGATAAAATACTTTCTCATTGGATACTATCTGTCAGGCACAGCCGTAAAAAGCCAATGAAAGCAAATAAATCGATTGCTATCGAATATTGCTTATCATCCTACGCCTTTTCGCCGAAAGCGCCTGAATTTATTTTGTTCTAGGCAGGTCTTCTGACTTACAACTCCTTTTTCGGCCTTCCCGTTTGCACAGTGGCGTAATTGAAAAAGGACTTTTTTGTTGCTTACAGCAGCGGGAACTGTTCTGGACTTTCACCAGATTCCCTTTTAACGTGACATATAGTGTAATTTTAAGTAGCTAAAATTTCTACTATACTGTTACGACCAAGAACCCTTCAAAAATACAACAATCAACCATAAGAATAACCATTATTCGTAATTAGGTATTAATTTAGCGCTGATGAACGCAAACGGTGAACTTCTTTTTAAGGATGGCGATAAACGCAGTATAGCGCGCGCCATTACCATGGTTGAAAATCATTTAGAAGGCTATGATGCTCTTTTGCGCTCTATAACTTTTGATGAGCAAGTGCCCGTTATCGGAATTACTGGTCCTCCAGGAGCAGGCAAAAGTACTTTGATTAATGCACTGATAAAAGTTCTATTACAGCGCAACAACTCGAAAGGTGAACCCAATAAGATTGCTGTTTTAGCTGTTGACCCAACGAGTCCGTTCACACATGGCTCATTGCTCGGCGATCGCTTACGCATGTTTGAGCATTTCAATCATGAGCGTGTGTTTATTCGCTCGCTTGCAACACGAGGGGCTTTAGGTGGATTATCAGCCCGTACGCTCGAAGTGCTCGAAGTAATGAAAGCAGCAGGTTTTGATCATATCATCATTGAAACGGTTGGTGTAGGACAATCGGAAGTAGAGATTGTTTCGATGGCCAATACTACGATTGTTGTTTTAGTGCCTGAGGCAGGCGATGAAATACAAACGTTGAAATCAGGCATTATGGAAATCGGTGATTTGTTTGTGGTGAACAAAGCCGACCGCGCCGGTGCCGATATTTTTGTTGCGAATATTCACAAGACATTACATGAACGTCCGCTAAAAGACGGATGGCAAATACCTGTTTTAAAAACCTCTGCTGTTAACAGCGAAGGAATTGAAGAATTGGCGGATGCCATTGTTAAACATCAAGAGGCCCATCCACCAAAAAAGAATATTCGTTTACTAGCTGAACAATCCTATCGATTAATTCAATCTGCCCGCATGCAAAATGTTCGTATAGACGACCTCGTTAGTGAGATTGATAATGCGATGCAAAAGGGAGGGTTTAATTTGTATGAGTTTTCGAAGAGGTATTATTGAGACTTCTCCAGACCATTTAGGATAAGCTAGTATAAATATGTATTAACCTTAATTATTAAACTACTGCTTTTCAAAAAAGTTAATACCTCCCTAAATCCCTCCGAAGGAGGGACTAGTAATGACAACTCCTCTCCTTTGGAGAGGTATAGACAGTGGATTTAATTTATATGAGTTTACTAAAAAGTATTCTTAATTTTTATAATTTAAAGTTCTTCCAATAGAATTGACCTCCCAAAATCCCTCCATAGGAGGGACTAATAATTAACACTCCTCTCCTTTGGAGAGGTAGGGAGAGGTCTTGATATTTCTTATGTTTCTCCTAAGCTTAATTCGACTTCGATCAGTATGTTTAGTTATGAGGTTCGTCTAAAGGTCTTTGATGATTTGAAATTTTCAAATTAACTCACTTTCAAATCATCACATCAAACTTCTTGCATCCCACCCTCGAATTCCTTAACTTGCGTGTCTTGTGAAAAGGATTATCGACCTATTATTTTTCAGTTGCATTTTGCTCTTTTTGTTTTGTGCAAAAGCCTATGCGCAGCAGCCAATAAAACTGATGGCGTATAACCTGCTGAATTATCCTAACGCAAGCGCATTTACGTCGGATACGACGATTCGCAACGCAGCTTACCGTACTACCTTGCAAGCAGCACAACCCGATATTCTGGTGGTGGAAGAAATGAACTCACAGATTGGGGTAAACATGATTTTGAATAATGTGTTGAATGCAAACCAAACAAGCTATGCAGCTGGGACATTTAATGATGGTCCTGATACCGACAATGCTATTTTC
>CAINEC010000062.1 GCA_903847585.1 uncultured Bacteroidota bacterium | reverse complement strand
TTTGTTGCTTTAACAGAAATTAATGTTCCTGGTACATGAGGACGAAATGTGTTTTTAATCCAAAGGGGAATACCTTTATCTAATGCAGGCTGAATGGTTGGAGGATGAATAACCTTTGCTCCGAAGTGTGATAACTCCATTGCTTCAGTGTAGGTCATAGTTGGAACACAAAAGGCTTTTTTCACTTTACGAGGATCGGCAGTCATAACGCCATCCACATCCGTCCATATTTGAATTTCAGTTGCTCTAAGCGCTGCGCCAAAGATTGCAGCAGAATAATCAGAGCCACCACGACCAAGCGTTGTCATTTCTCCGTTGGAAGTAGCACCGATAAATCCAGTAATAACACCGATACCTTTTATCTTTTTGAAATGATTAACAATATTTTTATTTGTTGTAGGAAAATCAACACGAGCAGATCCAAAATGTTCGTTTGTGCAGATTAATAATCGAGCATCAACAAACGAAGAAGGAATGCCAACACTGTTAAAATATGAACTAATAATTTTTGCAGATAACACCTCTCCGTGACCACTAATGAAATCATTTGTGCGAGCAGAAATTTCTTTCACTAGATATACACCGTGAAGTAAATCGCCAAGCTCATCGAAGCAAGCCGTAATAAATTCGTTTAGTGACTTATCTTTTTTTAATCCAAGAGCGGCGATGGCATCGAAATGTCTTTTGCGCACTTTTTCAAAAAGCTCAAGATAATCCTGGTTACGTTGTGCGGCTAGTTTAGAGCTATTGATTAGATCATCGGTAACTCCGCCAAAGGCGCTGAATACAACGGCAGCATCTTTTTTAGTTTTCAAGTCACGAATGATATTCGCAACTTCTTTAACGCGTTGAGGTGTTGCAACAGAGCTTCCACCAAACTTTAATACTTTCATGTCATTAGTAATGAGCGCGTGTATACGGCAATTCGGGCTGTTGGTTTCACAATGAGTGGTAGCATCCAATTACGAGATAAAACGATACCTTTGAGGGCAATTCAATAGCAATGAACTTAAATCAATTATACTCCACCCAACGACCAGGAAAGCCGAGTTTGAATGCTGATATCAGAACGGAATATCAGCGCGACTTCGATCGATTAATTTTTTCGGGTCCCTTTCGTCGTTTGCAAAATAAAACGCAGGTGTTTCCTTTACCTGGATCTACGTTAGTGCATAACCGTTTGACGCATTCGCTAGAGGTGGCGTCGATAGGTCGTTCGTTAGGAAAGATTACAGGAAGAATGTTGGTGCAGCAGTTTAATAGCGAGCTTACCGAAGAAGCAAAAGAGTTTTATAGTTACCATTTGTCGGAAGTTATTGCAGCGGCGTGTTTAGCACACGATATTGGCAATCCCGCATTCGGTCATTCAGGAGAGAAAGCCATTTCTCATTTTTTCTTGAATGGAGGAGTAGATAAAAATTTGTTTTCTCAAGCAGAATGGAAAGACCTCACCAACTTTGAAGGTAATGCAAATGCATTGCGATTATTGACGCATCAGTTTAATGGTCGTTTGCCGGGTGGATATCGTTTAACCTATACAACGCTTGCGACTATCCTAAAATATCCTTGTGAAGCATTAGGAAGCGATAAGAAGAAATTACATTTGAAGAAATACGGATTCTTTCAGACGGAGAAAGAATTGTTTTTAAAAATTGTGAAGGAGTTTGGTTTAGTTCAAGAGAGTGAAAATCCTTTACAATACTGCCGACATCCATTTGTGTATTTATTAGAAGCGGATGATGATATCGCTTATCGCATTATTGATTTTGAAGATGCTGCACGATTAGGAATTATCTCTATTGATTTAATGCGCGAGAAAGTATTAAAGCTATTAACGGAATTAAACAGAGATAACATCAGCGAAGTAGAAGAGACACTAAATATGATTGGCGATCAGAATGAGAAATTATCGTATTTAAGAAGTCGCGCGATTAACACGCTCACGTTTTCTGCTGCGGATGTTTTCATGCAAAAACTCGATTTAATTTTAAATGGAAAGTATGAATCAACATTGGTTGATGAATTACAATTGCGTAGTGATGCATTAAAAGAGATTGAAAAAATTTCGATTCAAAAAATTTATAATCATCCAACAGTAGTTGAAATAGAACTGGCAGGATACAATGTGATGAAAGAATTATTAAGCACATGGATTCCAGCAGCGATAAAAACAAAATCAGAAAGATCAGCACCCGAAAGTAAGGTGATGCAATTAATACCAGAGCAATTTGGTCCATTTGAAGAAAGCGACTCTCCATATTCAAAGGTGATGCGCATTTTAGATGTGGTATCGGGCATGACCGATTTATATGCTACGGAGTTGTATAGGAAGATTAAGGGGATTGATATTGGGAAGCATAAATAATGTGCTTCCCGATGCTTCGGGATTGAAAATGAAGGTTTTTATCAATGTCAATTTTGAAGCCTCGCCTTTTAGTGAAAATTTACGAGGATAATAGGATTTGAAGATTTGATAATTTGCTCGCGAAGCCTCGCGATGTGCTAATTTGAAAATGTTATTATTCAATTTGCAATAATTCACGATACTTAGAAGACTCGGAAGAGTGAGAAGTTGTTAAATACTTCATTTGCAAAAGTAAAGCATGCAGAGAGCCTCGAAAGTACCCGGAAAGCTTCATTGTCTGCTATCCAAAGGACAGATTAATTGTAACACTCCTCTCCTTTGGATCCCGATAACTATCGGGAGGGAGAGGCTGCAAACTGAATAAAAAACAAAAAGTCCGAATGAAAATCATCCGGACTTTTTAAACACACACTAATCTAACTAAACTATATCGAATCTATCTGAGTTCATTATTTTTGTCCATGCAGCGATAAAGTCTTTTACAAACTTTTCTTTTGCATCGTTGCAAGCATATACTTCAGCTAATGCTCGTAGCTCTGAATTAGATCCAAAAATTAAATCTGCGCGACTTGCTTTCCACTTAATAGCTCCCGTTTTACGATCGCGACCATCGAAGATTTCTTTTGTATCATCAGAAGCAAACCAAGCACAATCCATACTTAATAAGTTTACGAAGAAATCGTTTGTTAATTGTCCCGGAGTATTCGTAAACACACCAACGTTAGAGTTATTATAGTTGGTATTTAAAACACGCATACCACCAACAAGCACTGTCATTTCAGGAGCAGTAAGGTTTAATAATTGTGCTTTGTCAACTAATAATTCTTCTGTCGACATTGTAAACTTCGTTTTCAGATAATTTCTGAATCCGTCTGCCATCGGCTCTAATACCGCCATTGAATCAACATCTGTATGTTCTTGAGTTGCATCCATTCTTCCAGCTGTGAAAGGAACTTCTACATGGTGACCAGCAGCTTTTGCAGCTGTTTCAATTCCAACAGAACCCGCTAATACGATTAAGTCAGCAAGAGAAACTTTCTTATCACCTTTTGCATTGAAATTATTTTGAATAGTTTCTAATGCAGCTAATACCTTGTTTAATTGAACAGGGTTGTTTACTTCCCAGTTACGCATTGGCATTAAACGGATACGCGAACCGTTAGCACCACCACGCTTGTCAGTACCACGGAAGGTAGAAGCCGAAGCCCATGCAGTAGAAACCATTTCGCTAACCGATAATCCAGAAGCGGTAATTGCAGCTTTTAATTCTTTGATATCGTTGCTATCAACTAACGGATGATTAACAGCAGGAATTGGATCTTGCCAGATTAATTCTTCAGCTGGAACTTCTTTACCTAGATATAATGCACGAGGACCCATATCACGATGTGTTAACTTGAACCAAGCACGAGCGAATGCATCCGCAAACTGATCAGGGTTCTCATAAAAGCGACGAGAGATTTTTTCGTAAGCAGGATCAAAACGCAATGACAAGTCTGTAGTTAACATTGTTGGCAATTGCTTTTTGTTTGCATCAAACGCATCAGGAATAATTGCCTCTGCATTTTTAGCTACCCACTGATGAGCTCCTGCAGGACTCTTTGTTAATTCCCATTCGTAAGAGAATAAATTCTCGAAATAATTATTTGTCCATTTAGTAGGTTGGTTTGTCCATGTTACTTCTAAACCACTAGTAATTGTATCAGGACCTTTACCACTCTTGTGAGAGCTAATCCAACCAAATCCTTGATGCTCGATACTTGCAGCTTCTGGCTCAACGCCAACCAATGCTGCATCACCAGCACCATGTGTTTTACCGAATGTATGTCCACCTGCGATAAGTGCAACAGTCTCTTCATCGTTCATTGCCATACGGCCAAATGTTTCACGAATATCGATAGCCGCTGCTACCGGATCAGGGCTACCGTTAGGGCCTTCTGGGTTCACATAAATTAATCCCATCTGAACTGCTGCTAATGGCTTCTCTAAATTTCTATCTGCTGTGTATCTTTTATCTCCTTTCCATTCGTGCTCGATTCCCCAATAAACATCTTGCTCTGGCTCCCACACATCTTCTCTACCGCCAGCGAAACCAAATGTTTTGAATCCCATCGATTCTAGTGCAACATTACCGGTAAGTACCATTAAATCGGCCCAAGAAAGTTTGTTACCATATTTTTGTTTGATAGGCCATAATAAACGGCGAGCTTTATCTAAGTTACCGTTATCAGGCCAGCTGTTAAGAGGAGCAAAACGTAATTGACCAGCACCTGCACCACCGCGACCGTCACCTGTACGATACGTTCCTGCGCTATGCCAAGCCATACGAATAAAGAAAGGACCATAATGTCCGAAGTCTGCTGGCCACCACTCTTGTGAGTCGGTCATTACAGCTGTAATATCTTTTTTTACTGCATCTAAATCCAACGACTTAAACGCTTCTGCGTAGTTAAAGTCTTTATCCATTGGATTTGATAATGATGATTTTTGGCGAAGCGTGTTAAGCTTTAAACCATTAGGCCACCAATCGTTGTTTGTTGTCCCTGCTGATCCTACATGACCAGTACCATGATGAAAAGGACATTTTCCTGTTGATTCCATAATCTAAAAATTAGTGTGTTGAGTGTTTGAATTGCAATATTAGTGTTTATTTTTGTTTGATAGAAATGATATTTTAGATGATATTATTCATAAAATAGATGAACATACAACAGTTTAATTATATCCTTGCCGTTGCTGATCACAAGCATTTTGAGATTGCTGCTGAGAAATGTTTTATCTCTCAAAGTACATTGAGTACGATGATTTCAAAGTTTGAAGAGGAGATCGGATTAAAGATTTTTGATAGAAAGAAAAAACCTGTTCAGGTTACTGCAGAGGGTGCGTTGTTGATTGAAAAGCTGAGAGAGATAACCAATCAGATTGGACAATTAAAAGAGTTAGTAAAAGAAGTAAAGGGGGAAATTAAAGGCCGTGTTTCTATTTCTGTTATTCCAACAGTGTCTCCATATTTGCTTCCACTCTTTTTGCAGGACTTTGCCAAGAAGCATCCGTTACTAAAATTAGAAGTGCGAGAACAAACAACAGAAGAAATCATTCGTCAGTTGAAATCACGCGACTTAGACATTGGAATTGTTTCAACTCCGTTGGATGATGCGTTGTTAATAGAGAAGGAATTATATCGAGAGCCATTTGTCTTGTACGATAAACAATCGACCACTAAAAAAAGTGTTTCTGTAAAAACGATTGATACAAGTAATTTATGGTTATTAGAAGAAGGACATTGTATGCGGACGCAGGCCTTGCAGATATGTAACTTAAAAAAATCACAACCCTCGCGTATTGAAAACATCGATTTCAAAGCAGGCTCTATTGATAGCTTAATACGATTTGTGAATGCAAATAATGCATCGACATTGCTTCCATACTTAGCAACGGTTAATTTACCCGCTCGCGAAGCAAAGCATATCCGAACCTTTATAACGCCAGTGCCTGTCCGTACAATAGGCTTGGTGGTGCATCGTCACTTTGTGAAAAATAAAGTACTCGATTTATTGAAGCAAGAAATAGAAGAGAAGATCAAACAGGCATTGCCGAAAGCGATGATGAAGGGGGAGGTGGTGAAGCCTATTTAATTTGATAATTTGAAAATATGCTGATGTGCTAATTTGAAGATGATCGAGTTGATGACTCGGCATTGAAAATTGTTGATCTTCCTAAGCTAGTATCATCTGTCGCTCCTAATAATAAACATTGATAAAAACTCTCCTCTCCTTTGGAGAGGCTGGGAGAGGTTTTGAACATTAAAAGTTCTTATTCATTCCCCACATCAAATCCT
>CAINEC010000061.1 GCA_903847585.1 uncultured Bacteroidota bacterium | reverse complement strand
CTAATGTTTTTCCATCAGGAGAAAATGCTACTTGCTCATCTCCTCCAAAAGGGCCTGTAGGTGCATCCCATTTTTCGTTCAATAAAATATCTTTTGCTTCACCATTTATTTTTCCAGCGGAATAGCTTGCAACAAAAATGTGGCTGTATGCATAGTCGTGCCATGCATTCCAATGACGGAACATTAATCCATCAATGATACGAGCGCCATCTGTTTTAGGAAGGTCGGGATAAATTTCACTTGGCTTTTTATCCAACTTTACATCTGCAGCATACCATAGCTGATTCATTGCAGGAGAATATCCGAAGCAATTAATTCCTCCGGCAACAGTAGTGATTTGCTGCTTATCAGAACCATCAGGATTTATTTCCCATAGTTGAGAATCGCCATTTGCATCGGCCATCATAAAACCAATTTTCTTTCCATCGGGACGCCAGCGAGCACTGCTTTCATCAATCGCAGAATTTAACAAAGGGGTTACTGCACCGCCGTTAGGTGAAACAATGTATAAATCACCTTGCCCTTTATTGGCTGCAACATCGAATGTACGAACACCGAATACTACTTTACTTCCATCGGGAGATAAGCGAGGATCAGAAACACGACCAATTTTCCATAATGCTTCTGGAGTAAGTGATTCTTGAGCAAATGTAGCGCTTGCCAAGCAGACAAGAATGCCTAATAATTTAATAGTTTTCATAGGTTAATAATAATTCTCAAAATTGTAGAAAAGAAATCAAACATCCATATTTTGAATAATAAAATTTCGTGTTAGCTCAATTAACTTTCCCGGCGCAGGATCATCCATCGTAATGCCTCCTATCGCAACACGAACAAGTCGTAAGGTTGGAAAACCAACAGCAGCTGTCATCTTTCGTACTTGTCTGTTTTTCCCTTCTGTTAATTTTAATTCAATCCACGAATCAGGAACTGTTTTACGAAAACGCACTGGCGGATTTCGTTCAGGCAAATCAGGAGTGTCGATAATGCGTGCATCTGCGCGACGCGTATTATACGAGCTACCATCAATGGTAATATTAACACCCTCTTTGAGCTGTTGAATAGCTTTATCGGTAATGGTCCCCTCTACCTGCACATAGTATGTTCTTTTATGTGCATTTTTTGGATGCAGCAACAATTGATTTAAGGATTTATCATTCGTAAGAATCATCAATCCTTCGCTATCAGAATCGAGACGACCAACATTGTAAACGTCTTTAGGAATTGTAACTAAAGAACCATAACCCTGCTTGTTTCCTTCATCCGTAAATTGAGAGAGGATATTATAGGGTTTATAAAACAGATAGTAATTATACATGCTACAAAGGTGGTAAATACTAAGAACTTATTTTAACATTTAATATTTATATTTGAAGCCATCAAAAATACAAGTTACCATGATAAAAAAATTACTATTTCTATTAAGCTTTATTGGCTTGCAGCAGTTTTCCTTCGGACAAGCGGGAGCTTATGATTTAACATTTGCTAATGCTGGATTTGGCACTTATAGGCCAGGTACATTAAACGACTTAGGT
>CAINEC010000060.1 GCA_903847585.1 uncultured Bacteroidota bacterium | reverse complement strand
TTGTTCTTTCTGCTTCCAATATAATTCTCGATAATAACTTTCACTCAACATTCCTCCTGATGATCCGAAGATAATGGCAGTTTGTTTCATCAAATCACCGTTTAAGCTACTGTCAATTACCTGCAGACTTTTAAACGTAAATAACATCGAACGTAAACCACCTCCACTTGCTTCAAGAATGATAAGCTTTGGTTTTGCAACTCCTTTCGAAGCCCAGTAGTTTTTCCAATTTAAAAGAATTGCTTGTGTATTGTCAAGTGATTTTTTTAAATGTTGATCGCTATTATTGTTAGTCAGATTTTCATTTGAATAAATAATGCTTTCTGGTTTTGAGTTATCAATTCCGTAAGCAAAAGTTCTAGGAGAGAAATAATCAAACTGGGATAAAAAGTTGATGAGAAGCAATAATCCAATCATAGCAAAAGTACCCCAAGCCTTTAACCAAAAACGGATTACTCCTGCTAACATCAGTAAGATGGTGAAGAACAAAACTACGGATGCTCCAGCAGGAATTTTTAAATAGGGACTTTCACCAAAAAATCCGAGTGATAAAAAAAGAATTATTAATACCACTTCAAATACGGCTGCGTTCAAATGGTTTTGCTTGAATACTCTTTGAAGCATATAAGGTTGGTAATGTCCTGTTTCACGAACAAGTTTTACCTTATAAAAAGTGGTTAAATAGGTTTCTACTCTCCAGGCGTCTTTCCTCCATTTATCTAGCTTTGAATAATCGCGCATTGGCAATAGATCATCTTTGTCTGCATGTTTAACTCCAAACAATTTAAAAATATCCTGATTGGTAGAATGGAAATAACGAAGTGATAAAAATAACATTACTGCGATTCCTGATAGTAATCCAATAATGTCAACTGCAATTTCACTTAATGTTTTTAACTGACTGTCTAATTGAAATTGATAAATACGAATGCAGTATAATAAGATGAATGAAGTAGGAATAATAAAGTTGTTCAGAAAGAATTTTAGGAAAGTGCGTGATATGGTGGCTAGAAAAGGAAATCGAAAACTATTCAATAAAAATCCTGCGATGTTAAATGCAACGATGAACATTCCCGTCATTATTCCAACAATAAAGAAGGAGGTGAATCCAACAGTGCCCAGGTACTCAGGATTTAAAAATAAAAATTGTAATCCGTATTTAGTTCCAACATTTTCTGTGATAATTCCGAAGAGTAAAAGCCAAAAGAAAAGAAACGACTTGTTCTTTTTAATGTACATGACCATTAACTGAATGGGGAATGAATAAACAAACCGTCTCAGGAATAATGAAAATGTATTCTTTTGTAACATCGATATAAAAATAGGCTATCGAAGCTAATTAAAAAATCAATGAAAGAAATTTAAATAAAGCCAGATGAAAGGGATTGCAAATAGTAAGCTATCGAAGCGATCTAAAATTCCACCATGACCAGGAATAATATTTCCTGAATCTTTTATTTGATAGGTTCTTTTTAATAGACTCTCTACTAAATCGCCAAGCGTACCCGTGATAACAATGATGACTGCGATGATCATCCATTCACTTGATGATAACGTGTGGAAATAAATGGAAGTAATGTATCCAGCAACAATAGTTAAGATTCCGCCGCCAATAAATCCTTCCCATGATTTCTTAGGAGAAATTCGCTCGAACAATCTACGTTTGCCCATGGTCATTCCAACAAGGTAAGCAAACGTATCACTGCTCCATTGTAAAATAAAGTAGCCTAAAATTATTTCTGGATTGTAATGTAATTCAGAAGTAGAAATAAAGTTGAGTAAGGCAAAAGGAAGTACCGTATAAAATATCCCGTAAAACGTTAATGCAATATTGATGACAGGTTGTTGTTTGTTACGGTACAATTCTAAAATTGGAATTGTTAAAAAGGCCACTGCAATTAACGTGATGTATTTATAAGGTAATGTTCCAAATGCAATGGCAGATAATAAGATATACGTTATAATTCCAACGATGCGCCCTGCTGCTTGATTCGGTTGATTTACATCTGATTTTACAATTTTATAAAACTCATCTAATGCACTAACCGCTACTAATAAGAATAATACTCTAAAGGTAATAGCATCGTATAAGATGGCTCCGATTAAAATAGAAATGAACACTATGCCGAATAATGTTCGTTGCCAAAAATTACTCATGCAATTTCATGCTCTTTTAAAATGTTAATGGCCGCTTCAACATTTACTTCCGGTACATAAATTTCAATTTCTCCAAATATGTAACTTGAATCTTTCTTGTCTATGGTTGTGCAAGGGATTTCAGCATCTTCTAAAATCGATTTAATGATTTCAGGTTGCTGTATTTGATTAGTTGAGTAAATTTTTACCCATTTAATATTATCCATGAATTCTATCGTCAATTAAGAATACGTATAATTGTTTTGGTCCGTGAGCTCCAGTAACCGTTACTCCACCAATATCTGCTGTTTTACTCGGACCTGTTACAAGGCTAATTGCAGAAGGCATTTTCCCTTGTTTCTTGAAATGCGCGAACATTGTTTTCATATCAGGAACTAACTGTGAGGCCTTAACCAAAACAATATGCACAGGCGCATAGGCAGGAACTGTTCTTGTTTGTAGTCGAGACGATAAAACAATAGTGCCACTTCGAATAATCGCACATTCACAACCTGAAATGGCTACATTCATTTCTGCAATATCTTCCACCAAACAAGAGTGGGGGAGGTCACATTCGTAAAGTAGATTGGAAAGGCCTTCTTCAATGCAAACTATATTTTTCCAAAGGTGTTGCATACCGAGGTCAACAAGTCCTGAAGCAAATTCAAGTTCGTTTTCTACGATGAAAAACTTCCCTCCAGCGGTAGTCAGCTGATTTCCGAATTCAACAACAGGATCTTCGGTGATATCAGCAAAGACACTGGTTTCAATTTCCAACTTGGGAAAAGGATTCGGTGACTTCGATAAAAGTGAAGCACGAATTTTTTTTAATACCTTTTCTTTTGTTGTACTATCTTCCATTTTTCAATTAAGAAATTGAAGTATTATTTTCTGTTGTTGTAGAATTGTCTGTTGATGCAACAGGCTCAGCAGAAGCAGGCGCAGCAGGTGCTGTTTCTTCTTCTTTATCCCACTGACGTTTACCGAAAATATTTTCTAAGTCTTCTCTGAAGATAACTTCTTTATCTAATAATGTTTCAGCTAACTTATCTAATGCAGGACGATTCTCTGTTAATAGCTTAACTGTTTTCTGATAAGCCTCATCAATCATTTTCTTTACTTCATTATCAATTAGCTCAGCTGTTTTCTCGCTGTAAGGCTTCGTCATTGAGTAGTCGTTGCCTTGTGAATCGTAATAAGAAATGTTACCAAGTTTATCGTTTAATCCGAAGATAGATACAGAAGCATAAGCCTGCTTCGTTACTTTTTCTAAATCGCTTAAAGCACCAGTAGAAATTTTTCCGAAGGCAACCTGCTCTGCTGCACGTCCACCTAATGCCGCACACATTTCATCTAATATCTGCTCAGTAGTTGTTAGCTGACGCTCTTCAGGTAAATACCATGCGGCACCTAAAGAATTACCTCTTGGTACAATCGTCACTTTTACTAACGGAGCAGTATGTTGTAATAACCAGCTAACCGCTGCATGACCTGATTCGTGATATGCAATTACTTTTTTCTCTTCAGCAGAAATGATTTTATTTTTCTTTTCTAATCCGCCAACAATACGATCTACTGCGTCTAAAAAGTCTTGACGACCAATAGCAGTTTTATTTCTTCTTGCTGCAATTAATGCAGCTTCATTACAAAGATTGGCAATATCAGCACCCGAGAAGCCAGGAGTTTGTTTCGCAAGAAAATCTAAATCTAATCCTTGCTCTAATTTCAATGGCTTAGAGTGTACTTTAAAAATTTCTTTTCTTCCGTTTAGGTCAGGAAGCTCTACATAAATCTGACGATCAAAACGACCTGGACGAAGTAAAGCGCGATCTAAAATATCCGCACGGTTAGTTGCTGCAAGAATGATAACACCTGAATTACTTCCGAAGCCATCCATCTCTGTCAACAATTGATTTAATGTGGATTCACGTTCATCATTTGCACTGAAAGAAGGTTGCTTTCCGCGTGCGCGACCAATTGCATCAATCTCATCAATGAAAATAATACTTGGTGCTTTTTCTTTTGCCTGACGGAATAAATCTCTTACACGTGAAGCTCCAACACCAACAAACATTTCAACGAAGTCAGATCCTGAAAGCGAGAAGAAAGGAACTTGTGCTTCTCCTGCAACTGCTTTCGCTAATAATGTTTTTCCTGTTCCCGGAGGGCCAACTAATAATGCACCTCTTGGAATTTTACCTCCCAGTTGGGTGTATTTCTTTGGATTTTTTAAGAAGTCAACAATCTCCATGACTTCCACTTTTGCTTCTTCTAATCCTGCAACATCGTTGAAGGTAACTTTTACTTGAAGGTCTTTGTCAAATAAAGTTGCTTTTGATTTTCCGATATTAAAAATCTGACTTCCACCTGCACCACCTGAATTCATTCGACGGATGAAGTAGATCGTAAGAATGATAATCGAGATTGGAAAGATCCAAGTTGCTATAGTATCGCCAATGCTATGCACATTGTTTTCATAGTACACATTGATTCGGCTTTCCTGCGGAATATCTTTTTGATAAGCACTTAACTCTTCTTCGAATGCACCAAGATCACCAATCGTAAATGTGTATTGCGGACCTTCAGAAGCTGTCTTGCTAAATGATTTATTATTTGCTGATTGAAAAGCAGGCTTAGCAAGTGAATCCTTTTTTATGTAAACCTCAATAGCTTCTTTATTGATGACTTTGATTTTTTCTACATCACCGGCCTTTACCCATGAGTAGAATTTATTTCTGGATGTTTCTCTTGGATGATTTCCAAAATCAAACATACTGATGCCCAAAATAACCACTAACAAGGCTACGTATAGCCAGTAAAAATTAAATGTGAATTTTGGTCCTTTTGGTTTATTCGGGAAATTAGGAGGATTAGTATTTTTTTTCTCCTCGGTAGGTTTTTGTTCTGACATATTTTTCTTCTTTCAAATTGCCCTTTCGTTATCGCAAAGGGCGCTTCCTTATTTTAACAATTAAAAACTTTTAAAGTTAATCTTTTATTTCTTCAATTTCCGCATCTGCCCAAAGTCTTTCAATTCCATAAAAATCGCGATAGTCACTTTGGAAAATATGAACCACCACATTAATATAATCCAGTAGAATCCAGTGTGCATGTGTTCTACCTTCTACGTGAGCTGGAGTTTCGCCTATTTCTTTTTCTACAGTTTCATCGACAGAGCGATAAAGACCTTCTACTTGTGTTGTTGAGTCTCCATGGCAAACAATAAATTTATCTGCTACGGCACCGCTGATTCCTTTCAAATTCAGAACGACAATATTCTTTGCTTTTTTCTCTTGCAATCCTAAAATAATTGCTTCGCTCAATAAATCTTTCGACTTAGTTTTTACTGCTTTTGCACCACGCGCTGTTTTTGCCATTCAGGTTTATTAAATTTGTCACGCGAAAATACAAAAAACATCGCTTTTATGCGCTTATTCCCTCTGATTTTAGTGGATTCAACTAATACTTACGCTCATCAATTGATTAGTGAGGGATTAAGTGAAGATGCCTTGATTTATTGCGTCGAACAAACCGCTGGAAGAGGTCAACGAGGGAACACCTGGGTCAGTAAAGCGGGAGATGGCATCTATTGTTCGTTTGTGATCTTTCATAAAAACGTATTCGTTCGCGATCAGTTTGTGTTTAACATGATCATTGCAGTAGCTGTGAGTAGTTATTTAGAGTCGAAAGGAATCGAGAATGTGAAAATTAAATGGCCTAACGATATACTCGTAAATAATAAGAAAATTGCTGGGTTGTTGATTGAAAATAGTTTGAAAGGAGACAAGATTTCATCAAGTATTGTAGGCATTGGATTAAACCTTAATCAAGAATGGGACGAAGAGAATTTTGAAACGCCTTCCACATCGTTGAAAATGATTTCAGGAGAAAATTATAATTACGAAAAGGAAGTTTTAGAATTAGCTGAACATATTGAGAAATGCCTTGATTATTTTAAAGCGGGACAATATGAGCTAATCAGTAAAATGTATCATCAAAAATTATATCAAAATCAAGATGATGTTGAAATGATAATTGATAATAATGCTGTCAACGCACGCTTAGAAGGAATTAATTCCGACGGAAGTGCGAGTGTTTTTTACGAGGGGGAATCACGAAAAGTATATCATCCGCAGGCGCGAATAATGGTTAACCGTTCATAATCGTCTCGAACTTTTTTACGAGATGATTAACGAAATTTTGAAGTGGCTTTTCGGCCATCATTTTGAAAATCGGATTTAAGTCAGCTTCAAAAACCAATTGCACATCTGTACTATCAGCTCCTGTTTCTTTAATACTTGCTATCAGCGAAAAATCGAAAGGCGCTTTTTCATTTTTTAAATAGGTAATTGAATCAGGATTTACAGTACCCAACTTTAATCCCATTGGACCCATGCCTTTAATTTCAAAGCGACAAGTATCATTATCTGAAGTAAAATTTTCTACTTGCTCAGGAAGGATATTTCCAATATTTTCCATTTTCTGCAAATAGCTAAAAACATCCGACGATGGTTTCCTGATACTTACTTTATCGCTCTCAATTCTAGTCATACAATTATTTTTTCCAGTTTGCAGGATCTTTTCTCCAGTCTTGTAATAATTCTAAATCGCCTTCTTTAATATAACCTGTTGTAAGTGCCTGCTTCAGCAAAATATCGTAATTGCATAAAGAGTAAAACGGACAAGCCGCTTTCTTAAAGTTTTCTGTAGCAGTATCAAATCCGTAAGAGAAAATAGAAACGAGTCCTTTTACAATAACGCCATTCTTTTTTAATTCTTCCACTGCTTTTAAGCTACTACCTCCAGTAGACACAAGGTCTTCAATCACAACAGCCGTTAAATCGGGTTTTACTTCACCTTCGATGGTATTTTGACGACCATGATCTTTTGCCGATGAACGTACATACACGAATGGAAGTCCTAATGCTTCTGACACTAATGCTCCCTGTGCGATGGCAGCAGTTGCTACTCCTGCAATAATATCTGGGCGACCAAACTTATCTTCAATTAGTTTCACCAGTTCCTGACGGATGAAAGTTCTTACTCTTGGATAGGAGAGGGCAATGCGATTATCACAATAAATTGGGGAATTCCAGCCCGATGCCCAAACAAAGGGTTCATCAGGTTGTAGTTTAATTGCTTTAATTTGCAATAAGAATTCGGCTACTTTTGAGGCAGTATCATTTTGCATAAGGATGCAAACCTACGCACTTTAAGTAAACGAAGCAAAAATGCTACATTAAATCTGTGATTATGTACAATGTTTATATCAACGAGCGCCTAATTCGGTTCATGGATCTGAAAGGATCTATTCAGGGTGGCGACCTGATTTTACGACTGAATGGCAATGAATCGGCGGCAGTTTTAAAGCAATTGCTGGATGCTTTTGATATGAATAAGATGGTGGGCGAGTTGTATTTTCAATGTGTGAATTTATCCGCTTCATGGGCTACGTTTTGCTCGCTTTTTCAAATTATGGAAGCGGCTGGTGGATTAGTAAGAAATGATAAGTCTGACTTGCTGATGATTTTTAGAAATGGCCGTTGGGATTTGCCAAAGGGGAAAATAGAAGCAGGTGAGGAAAAAGATACTGCTGCCATCCGCGAAGTTTTTGAAGAATGCGGTGTGGCGATGTTAAATCTGACCGATGGACCATTTGTTACGTATCATGTATATCCGTATCACGAACATCATGTTTTAAAAATCACCTATTGGTATAACATGGATTGCTCCGATGATGCTGTGCCTAAGCCTCAACAGGAAGAGGGAATTACAGAAGCAAAATGGATGAACAAAGACGAAGTGGAGAATGCTCTTCCGCAAGCGTATGTTTCCATAGCGCAGCTAGTTCGTCAGTATTACTTGACTAATTAATTATAAAATTCGTTTGATTAAGCGCAGGTTGTGCGAGTATCGCTTGGTTTCCTGATTGAAAATACCGTGATGGTCGATAGAGTCAATACGAACTTTACCTGAAGAATGAATAATCCTGTTTTTAGCAGTTAAAATTCCTACGTGAATAATCTTTCCTTCTTCATTATCAAAAAAGGCCAGGTCACCTGGCTGACTTTCATCTAATAGATGCACGGCATTTCCTTGTTCTGCTTGCATCCAGGCATCGCGTTTTAGTTTGATGCCGCAAAGTTTGTAAACCATTTGTGTCAATCCGGAACAGTCGATACCAAATGGCGAACGACCTCCCCACAAATAAGGAGCATTTAAATACATGAATGCATTTTCGAGAATCACACTCGTACTCATATTAATTTCTGGCTGGCGCGCATTGCCTTCAAAGGAATAATCTACATCGCCCAAACGACAAGAGTTGGCGCGGTATAACGGCAACGTACTACCTAAAACAATAGAAAATAATTGTTGGTGATTAATTAAGATTTGAACTAAGTCGTAGCTTAAAAAAGCGGGCGACTTTTGAAGCTCATTGAATGTGGTTAGCTCAATCGGTAAATATTGTGCTTTCTGCATCCATCCTTCGTAATCGTCGTAGCTAGTTTTAATTTTAACCCATTCGTTTTGCTGATCGGTAATGGTAAAAGTCTCGCCGAATAAAAGTTGAGAAACCTGCTCACTACGGTGAGCAGGTTCTGTTCTTATTGGGACAATACTTAAATTACAAATACCGTAAGCCATAAATTACATTGATTCAACAACTAACGCTGATGCACCACCGCCACCATTACAAATTCCTGCAGCACCAATTTTTCCGTTGTTATTTTTCAAAATATGAACTAAGGTAACGATAATACGCGCACCTGAACTTCCTAGCGGATGTCCTAACGATACTGCACCTCCGTTAACGTTAACTTTGGATGCATCTAAGTTCATTTCTTTATTGTTTGCTAATGATACCACCGAAAATGCTTCATTAATTTCGAAGAAGTCAACATCATTCACTGATAAACCAGCTTTTGCTAATGCCTTTGGTAAAGCCTTAGAAGGAGCAGTCGTGAACCACTCAGGAGCTTGCTGAGCATCTGCAAACGAGCGAATTTTAGCAAGAGGCTTAATGCCTAATGCATCCGCTTTTTCTTTGCTTATCAAAACAACAGCAGCAGCACCATCATTCATAGTTGATGCGTTAGCAGCTGTTACAGTTCCGTCTTTTGCAAATACTGGACGTAATCCTGGAATTTTATCAAAACTTACACTCTTGTATTCTTCATCTTCTGCAAATAAAACAGTATCGCCTTTACGACCTTTGATTTCTACTGGAGCGATTTCATCGTTATATTTTCCAGCAGCCCAAGCAGCAGCAGAGCGCTTATAAGATTCGATCGCATAAGCATCTTGCTCTTCGCGAGAGATATTGCATTCCTTTGCGCAAAGCTCAGCGGCGTTACCCATTGGATAGTTATGATATACGTCTGTTAAACCATCTTTTGCAAGACCATCGATCATGGCAACATTACCGTATTTGTTTCCCCAACGTAAATTTTCAGAGTAAAAAGGCACGCGGCTCATACTTTCCATTCCTCCGGCAACAACCACATCATTTTCTCCAAGCATAATACTTTGAGCACCTAACATGATGGCTTTCATTCCCGAAGCACATACCTTATTTACAGTAGTACTAGGAACATTATTAGGGATGCCAGCCCAAGTTGCAGCTTGCGTTGCAGGTGCTTGACCTACATTTGCCTGAAGCACATTACCCATATAAACCTCATTTACTTCGGAAGGGGAGATGCCTGCTTTTTCGATAGCGGCTTTAATGGCGATAGCGCCTAATTGCGTTGCTGAGAACGAGGATAGAGAACCTCCAAAGCTTCCCATTGGAGTACGCATTGCGGATACGATATAAACTTCTTTCATAGTCTTGAATTTTGTGCTGCAAAAGTAAACTTTAATTTGATAATTTGCCAATGTGTTAATGTGCTAATGGAAATATGGTCGCTGCCTGTACCGAGCTTGTCGAGGTAATAATTTGGTAATTTGAAAATGAGATGATAGAAGCGTACTTGCAGAGTTCTGCTTCAGCGTGTGCTAATTTGCTAAATTGTTCCTGATAGCTATCGGGGGTGGTAATTTGAAGATGAGTTTGCATTCTGCAATTACTTTGTTGATTTTGCTTTGCGATTTAGGTATGTCATCAAGTAGTCATGTTTTGGGAGATCGTTCGAGCTCTAATCTTTAATCCCAATTTCTAAGTAGGTAAATTTCAAATTTTCAAATCTTCAAATTATCAGATCTTCAAATCCCCAAAATCCTTGCTTGATATTACTAAATCTCCGTAACTTGCCGTTCCTAACCAACTATAAATATTTATGAGAAAACTATTATTTACTTTTTTGATCTTTCTTCAATTTAGTGCGTTAAAAGCTCAAACTTTAATTCGTGATCAACAGGTTGCAACCTTTAATTCCTATGCATCATCATGGACAAGTGATTTAAGTGATTTTACTTTTAAAGTAGATGGGCAAGGGAATGATTATATAAAATACTATAATCCTGGAGCTAATTATCCTTGGAATGGAATGCCATATTGGGTGATTCCAGGAGTTACTACAGCTGTTTATGGGCAAGGAATTGCCCCTAATTGGATGAATGACCCTAATGTATTGGAGAATTCTGTCGGATTGGATTTTAATGTTGATTCAATCGGAAATAAATATTATGTATTTAATACTACTCCTTATGATTCTGCAAGCGCTAACGGAATTATGTTTTATGGTGGAGTGTGGACATTCTCCTTAAATACAAATAATACATTGCGTTGGGCAAAAGAGGGAATTGGGATTGTACTACCTGATAATGCAGGAAATTCTTTTTATATAAAAAATGATACGGTTTGTAAATTAGACGCGAACGGAAATAAAGTGCTAGCTATTAAGGTGTCTAATGGAGTATCGTTAATTGCAGCTGATCAGTTAGGTGGTGCTTACATAAAAGAAAACGGGCAGATCAAGCGTATAAATAGTCAGGGAGTAATTTCATGGGCAAGAAATTATTTTGATTGTGTTTCTGATCCTAAAGGAAATTTGTATTTGCAAGTTAATGCTGATTCAGCGCTGAAAGTAGACCGTTATAATAATGAGGTATGGAAAAGGAAGCGCAATGTAATAGGTCAGACCTTTGACTATAGCGGGAATTCATATGCATTTTCAAATAGTGGTAATGGAGCCTTAATGAAATATAATTCTTTGGGAACAGTTATTTGGCAATATTGTCACATCGGAAGTACTTCACTTGGTTTAGGCATTGCGGCCAATAACAGACCGCATGTATTTGCAGGGGCATTAGATGGTGAGTATAATTATTATAAATCTAGTTTGGCTAGTTTTACAGATAATATTAGTGCCTATTATGTACAAGAATATAGTTCGACAATAACCCCTTATTCTATCAATGTATTGCCTAATGAAGTTGTTCAGCAATATTATACTTATGGTGTTTCTGAACTATGTCAATGTTCTCCAACCTATGTTCCTTTTTCTACAGAATGTAAGCAGTTTAATACAGGGAATATTTTTTCTCTTTGGATTTGCGATAATACCGGGACAAATTGTATTAAAATAGCAGATATGCCTGGGACAAGCAACGGTACATTTACCAATGTTGGATTTCCATCCATTCGACCAGGCAACTTTCTAAAAATTACATCTACTAGTCCTGCAGTGAGCAGTTCATTATTTTATTATCCAATTATTGAAGGGTACAATACAGAAGTCAAGTTGAGTTATTCGCCCACACCAACATTATGTGATAGTGTATTATTAAAAGTGTTACCATTTGATTGCTATGGCAACTATTATTCTTATCTAAAAAAGAATGGAGTTGTGATTGATTCATTGTACAATACATCCACTTATTATGTTAAATCCTCTGGTAATTATTCTATTTCACTAAAAGCTATTGGTGTTAATTGTCCTAAGGAGTCAGATACGCTTTCATTAACAATATCTCAACCTGCAAGCAGCTCAGTAAGTATTGTAGGTTCTTCAACAGTTTGTACAGGACAAACAGTCAATTTAAAAGCAACTGTAAATACGCCAATGTTTAGATGGGAACGTAATGGACTTTATATTCCTGGTTCTGATAATCAGCAAAATTATTACGCATCTCAAACGGGATTCTATCGCGTGTATGCATACGATTCATTAGGCTGCAATAAATATTCTGCTGCGAAGAAGGCTACAGTAGGTATTGGGGTGGTTAGTATTTCTACCAATGGAAGCACTACATTTTGCAATGGTGATAGTGTAGGCTTTGGTGTTGATCAGTTAACAGGTTATACTTACCAATGGAAGAAAAACGGAGTAAATATAGCTGGTGCTACAGCTCCGATGTATTATGCTAAATCGGCTGGCATCTATCGTTGTATGTTTACTAACGCTGTTGGATGTACGAAAACAAGTAATTCGTATACGGTAAATGTAAATTGTCGTGTTGCTGATGGAGGAAATGATAACGACTTTGTTGTTTATCCTAATCCTGCAGAAGATTGGCTTTACATCGATCGTTTAACAGAAAATGATTTACGTATTGAAATGTATAATATGCTAGGTGAAAAAATAATGGACCAACAACTTACGGATGATAAAATCAACATTCGTCATTTACCAAACGGAATTTACACCTTGCGCTTGAGTGGTGATACTAATAAAATTGTTAGGGTAGAGGTCATACATTAAAAAAAGAATATGAGTGTATACCACCATCTTATTTTAAGGTGGTGGTTTTTTGTTTTAAAGCAATATGGTGAACTTGGTGTATGTTATATTATTAGAATATTATTTTTGGAAGCAATAAGAAATAGTGATACAATAAATTCAATTTAAAATATTATTGTATATTTGATATTGACCCTTGAATCAAATGAAAAAATTACTCATTGCATTATTTGTTATTGGATTTATATCATCTTGTAAAAAAGAAGATGATGAAATTAACACTACACCAGTTGTTATTAATAATGGTGGTTTTGGCAATAGCACATCCGACTTGACTGGTACGACTTTTCAATTGCCCAATGGTGTTACGTTTAATGGTCAAATTATTTCTAGTGGTTTTAGTCCTTGTAATCCATCTTATTTTTATGATGTTAATGGTGGGGAGTTGGTGTATTTAAGTGTGCCGCTAAAGAATAACACAAATGATACAATTGTTCTCAATTTTCCTGCTGGACTTGTTTGTCAATCTGAAGATTCATCAATACAAAATGGAATAATACTTCAAGCTTGTACTATTAAATTACCCCCATTATTTAACTCCTGTGTTAATTTTAATATGTATTGTATTAATAAGAACAGGAATGCGCCAAATGGATTTGAAATTTACAAAAAGCCAATTATAAGCAATAATCAAAAGTTGTCCGAAATAATTCAGTTGCTTTCAACTAAAAAGAGTACTTGGTATCAAGATCCAAATGCGAATATTTATTCATCATATATTCAAGTTGCAATTTGGAATGTTGCTGATTACGGTTCAATGTACGATTCCGATAGAACAGTTTTATCTGCGTTGCCTAATAAATAGTTCAATATTTTTTTAGATTTTACATCAAATTGAAAATGTTATCATGTTATTTTACAACTCAAACGACAACTTCAAATGCGCTCCTAATCCAATACTAACGATACGCATTAGCGTAGAAAGTCGGATGTCGCTGGCATCGTTTTCAATGCGTGAAATATAATTTTTTGTGGTTCCACATTTCACCGCTAACTCTTCTTGCGTCATTCCTTTGTTCTTTCGCATTTCTTGTAAAATAACACCAAGCTTAAAGGCTTCGAAGCCTTGCTCGTAGTTATCGCGTGTTTTACTACCCTTCTTGCCATATTGCTGGTCGAGGTGGTAGGTGAAGGAGGTGAGATTTTTATTTTTCATGGTAGTATTTTTTTTAGTTATAGCTGATTTTTTTACTAATAGTAGGTATAAAATAATTGAAACTTTACTCGTTTTTTAGCTGCTGCAAAGTTATCTAATTAGGTAACTAAAACAAAAATAATGTTTCAAATAATTTATAGTTTGGTCCAACACCTCCACACTCATTTATCAACAAAAATCTCCGGGGGATGTCCCATCCCCACCCCAAGTCGAAGATAAAAGGTGTGGACTATTGCCTCCAAATTAACGCCTCTTTATTTATCACCAAATCGAGAATGTTAATTCATAAATATCTAATAACAAAAACATTAGATTAATTATTTTCTTATTTGATTGGGTCCTTTCATTGGTCAAAGATTATTCAAATCAACACTACTCATTCTCAAAGTTTATTTGCTTCTCCTTGTTGATAACCCACTTATTCTGTCTATCTTTGCAGCATGAATAAATTTCAGGCCCTCGGCCTTCACGAAAGGCTGCTCAGGGCAATTGAGTCGCTGGGTTTTACGGAACCAACTCCAATCCAGCAGGAAGCTATCCCGCAATTAATTAATGAAAATCGAGACTTAATCGGTCTGGCGCAAACCGGAACGGGTAAGACAGCAGCATTTGGGCTGCCGCTCTTGCAAAAGCTCGATATGGGTAAAAGGTACCCACAGGCTTTGGTCCTGGCACCAACACGTGAGTTGTGTGTGCAGATTACCAAGGATCTTGTCAACTTCGGAGAAAATTTGGATGGCTTTGCTACAGTTGCCGTTTATGGTGGAGCAAGCATTATGGAACAGATCCGTTCCATTAAAAGGGGTGTACACGTGGTTGTGGCTACACCTGGTAGATTAATCGACTTGATTAATCGTAAAGCACTCGACTTAGGACAAGTCGAGATAGTGGTATTAGATGAAGCAGATGAAATGCTGAACATGGGATTCAAAGAGGATATCGACTTTATCCTTTCAAACACTCCCGATCATCGCAATACCTGGTTGTTTTCAGCAACGATGCCGCGCGAAGTGCGTCAGATCGCTGAATCCTATATGACAGATCCGATTCAATTAAGCGTTGGTAAGCGCGAGTCGGGAAATGAAAACATCGAGCACGTATATTATGTTGTTCGTGCAAAAGATCGTTACCTTGCCCTCAAGCGTATTGTAGATGCGAATCCCGATGTATTCGGTATCGTTTTCTGCCGTACGAAAATGGAATCGCAAGAGGTAGCAGAGCATTTAATCCGCGATGGCTATAACGCCGATTCACTGCATGGCGATTTAAGTCAGCAGCAACGCGATAAGGTAATGGCTCGCTATCGTGAACGTGCACTTCAGTTACTCGTAGCTACCGATGTGGCAGCTCGTGGTATCGACGTGCAGGATGTCACCCATGTTATCAATTACAATTTACCAGATGAACTTGAAAACTACATGCACCGAAGCGGAAGAACAGCTCGCGCAGGTAAAAAAGGAGTTTCAATTTCAATCATAAATATTAAAGAGGTATCAAAAATTCGCCAGATTGAGCGTTCATTGAAACGTTCATTCTTAGCTGCTAAAGTTCCTGAAGGAATCGAAGTTTGCGAAAAGCAATTGATGCACCTTGTTAAGCGTGTTCATGATGTAGAGGTAAACGAGAAGGAAATCGCTCCTTACTTAGATGCTATCTATAATGAACTAAACGATCTTGAGAAAGATGAATTGATTCGTCGATTTGTTTCGATTGAATTCAATCGTTTCTTAGAGTATTATCGTAAAGCACCAGATTTAAATGTGGATGTGCATTCAAGCAGAAATAGTTCAGACCCTAACGCAGGTTATCGCGCTTCAGGTCCGCGTATGTTTGTAAGCATCGGCGCTAAGGATGGTTTAGATAAAGGAAAGTTACTTCGTTTCTTATGTGATGAAACAGGAGAGCGCGGTACTTCATTCGGTCGTATCGATGTGAAAGGTGTTTATTCATTCGTTGATGTATTAGATGATAAGTTAGAATCGGTGATGAAGAAAATTCATGGCATCGAGTACGCTGGTCGTGTGATACGTACGGAAGTTTCTACCGATAGTCCTTCTTCAGGAGGCGGTCGTAGTCGTGGTGGTTCATCACGCGGCGATGGTGGAAGCAGAGGTGGAGAACGCAGAGGTGGCGGAAGCTACAGCGGCGGTGGAGATCGTGATCGTCGTAGTTATGGCGGTGGACGTGATTCAGGTCGTTCAGGTTCAGGTGGTGGAAGAGGTTTCAGTGGCGGCGGTGGTCGTGATCGTGACAAGCCACGTGGCGGCGACTTCGGAAAGAGAGATGACTCACGCAGTAGCGACTTTGGAAAAAGAGATGATTCTCGTAGTAGCGATTTCGGTCGCAGAGATGATTCCCGCTCTTCATCCAGCAGCGACTCACCAAAAAAATCACGAAAAGAAAAATTCTCGAAGTGGTAGAATAGAAAAAAGGCTTTCAGAAATGGAAGCCTTTTTTAATGTGCTAATGAGACAATGTGCTAGTGAGACAATGTGGTAATGATCCTATTTACCTCCATTATAATTATCAAATCAGCCGATTAGCTGATTAGCAAATTAGCCCATTAGCAAATTGACCCATTAAATTATTAGCAAATTAACCAATTAGCAAATTGACAAATTAATTATTCTCTATTTTTGCAAATGCATCAATCCATCTTAATTATTGATTTTGGTTCGCAGTACACACAGCTGATTGCGCGTCGTGTGCGAGAGCTGAATGTTTATTGTGAAATCCATCCTTATCATCATGTTCCTGAATTAAACGATACCATCAAGGGCGTTATTTTTAGTGGCGGACCCGCTTCTGTTCGTGATGAGAATGCTCCTTATATCGATACCAAAGCTTACAGAGGCAAATTGCCTGTTTTAGGTGTATGTTATGGTGCGCAGTTAATGGCGCAGCAGGCTGGAGGGAAAGTAGCTCCTTCAAAGATTCGCGAATATGGTCGTGCGCATTTGCAACACGATACAACAAATGATGCGTTATTCAACAATGTTTCTGCGCAATCTATCGTTTGGATGTCACACTCCGATACAATCACCGAAGCTCCCGAAGGATTTAATGTGATTGCATCAACAAATGATGTGAAAGTGGCGGGTTATCATATCACAGGTGAATCAACTTATGGAGTTCAGTTCCACCCCGAAGTGGTGCATTCCGACGAGGGAAAAGTGATGATTGAAAATTTTGTCAAGAATATTTGTGGTTGTCGCGGTGACTGGACCCCTGGTTCATTCGTAGAAGAGACGGTTAAAAATTTACAGCAGCAATTAGGCGATGATCAAGTAATACTTGGTTTATCAGGCGGAGTGGATTCAGGTGTAGCAGCGATGTTGTTGCACAAAGCAATTGGCAAAAATCTGCATTGCATTTTCGTTAATAACGGATTGCTTCGAAAAAATGAATTTGAAGAGGTGTTGGAAGATTATAAACACCTTGGATTAAATATCAAAGGTGTTGATGCTTCACAAAAGTTTTATGATGCATTAAAAGGATTGTCAGATCCAGAAGCAAAACGTAAAACAATTGGTCGTGTTTTTATTGAAGTGTTTGATGAAGAGTCGCACAAAATAGAAAACGCCGTTTGGTTAGCACAAGGAACAATTTATCCAGATGTAATCGAATCAGTTTCTGTAAAAGGACCATCTGCAACTATTAAGTCGCATCATAACGTTGGTGGCTTACCGGACTTTATGAAGTTGAAAGTAGTGGAGCCATTACGTAGCTTGTTCAAAGATGAAGTTCGAATTGTAGGAACTGAAATGGGAATGAAGCCCGAATTGTTAAATCGTCATCCTTTCCCAGGTCCTGGATTAGGAATCCGTATTTTAGGAGAAGTATCTGAGGAGAAAGTGCGAATCATACAAGAGGTGGATGCAATATTCATCAATGGATTAAAAGCAGAAGGTTTGTATGATAAAGTATGGCAAGCGGGATCGATATTTTTACCGGTGAATACAGTAGGTGTGATGGGCGATGAGCGTACGTATGAGCATGCAGTTGCATTGCGTGCAGTAACAAGCACAGACGGTATGACAGCAGACTGGGTTCATTTGCCGTATGAGTTTTTAGGTAAAATGTCGAATGAGATTATCAATAAAGTGAAAGGAGTTAACAGAGTGGTTTATGATATCAGTTCGAAGCCACCTGCTACCATTGAGTGGGAATAGTTAAATTAGCATTATGAAAAAAATCTTTCTTATTTCTTTATTGATTCTTTGTTCCACTTATTTGAGTTGGGCGCAGGATATTTCTACATCCAAAGAAATCAAGATTGGTTTATTAATGTCGTTTCAATTAAAAGAACAATTGATTGACGATACCAATAAAGTAGCGGAGCCTGCAATTGTAAATTCCGTTTTACCTTCACTGCAATTTTACGAAGGTGCATTAATGGCTACGAATCATTTGAAAGAAGGTAAAGTTAAATTTGTAATTACTGATTTGGGTAAGGATTCAGCATCTACGGTTACTGCACTTCAGAAAGCAATTAAAGATACCTGCGATTTTTACTTTGCCATGGTTCCATCTAATTGTAATTTGATGTTGATGAAATTTATTAAGCGCTGCAAACGACCAGTTGTTTCGCTTAACAGTATTCCTCAGGCATTGATGAAAGTCAATTCAGGGTTGTGGCTGGCTACTCCAAGTAACCTAACCCAGTTGAAGCAATTTTCAAATTATTTATTTACGAATGACTCGAATGCAAATTATCTGATTATTCATCGCAATGATAAAAAAGAAGAGCAACTGGTTAATTTTATTTATTCGGAATTAGATAGTTTAACAGGAAAGTCAGCTCGTATTGCAAAGTTTAATTTCAAAGGAGCAACATGGGATTTATTAAAGCCTAAGTTGAGTTCGAAAAAAGAAAATTATATTATCGTTCCTACTAATGATGAATCGTTTTTAACGACCGTAGTGGAGATGTTAGCGACAAATAAAGGAAATTATAAAATTACTCTTTGTGGTTTACCAAGCTGGGAAGGTTTTGAGTCGATTAGTCCGTTGGAGCTAACTGGACTTAAGACTACCATTTTTAATGGATATTTTATCGATTACAGTTTGGCTTCTGTAAAGGAATTTCGTCAGGATTATATTGATGAATACCACGCCGATCCAATTGCCAATTCGTTTATTGGCTATGATATGGTGAACTATATTTTACAAAATATCGATTCTATGAAAGTAGATGTTGAATTATTTGAAAACAACTATCAATGCGTAAGCGGTCAATCTTTTTTATTTGAACGCAGTTTTAGTGGAGGATGCGTAGAGAATAAGTTTTTTAATGTGTTACGCTATGACACAGATCGCTTGGTGAAGCAAAACAAATAAAATTATTCTTCTAAATAAGTTTCAAGAAGTCCGTCTGGAAGTTTAGTATAAAAAAACATTTCTGATCGTGAAATCTTGTCAATGAAAATGTCCAGTAAAGGAAACATAACAGTTTTACCTTTCATTGTGAACTCTGCTACTGGATGTTGCGGTAACTCGTAAACGTTATCAATGATTCCTAGTTCTCCATGCTTTTCATCAATTACTTTCATTCCTACAATTTCATGATAGTAAAATTTCTTTCCGCTTAACTTCGGAAGGGTAGAGAGGGGTAAATATAAATCGAGCTTCAAATAATTTTCAGCCGTGGTCATATCTTCAATTCCGTTGAGATGAATGACTGCTGATTTCTCTTTCTCACGAACGGTGATTTTTGTGACGTCGTATTCTTTTAGCGTTCCCTCAAGATCGAGGTAGATAAGCTTTAAGGTTTTATAACGTGAAGGAGTATCGGTATCAAGCGACATAATCATATCGCCACGCACGCCATGAGTTCGATGGATTGTGCCTATCTGATAATGTTCTGGAAAATGATGCTCTAATTTTTTCATTGGGGCTAAAATAAAAAATCCTGC
>CAINEC010000059.1 GCA_903847585.1 uncultured Bacteroidota bacterium | reverse complement strand
GCTGAACGATTAGGTGAAGTATTAAGAGCGGGATTAAGCGAAATAAAATCAGATCGAGTAACTGCAGTACGAGGAAAGGGTTTATTAAATGCAATTGTTATTCAAGAGAAAGATGGAATTGATGCGTGGGATGTTTGCTTGAAATTAAAAGAAAGAGGTTTGCTTGCTAAACCAACACATGGAGATATTATTCGCTTTGCACCTCCATTAGTGATAAACGAAGAGCAGCTGAAAGAATGCATTCAGATAATCAAAGACACGATAGAAAGTTTATAATAAAAACGCCCTGAAGCATTCACTACAGGGCGTTTTTGTTTCTTTCATTTTTCTTCAATTAAGCTATCTCATTTGGATTTGGCTTCTTCATGATGAATGCCATGATAACTGCAACTATTGATGAGAAAAACAATGAACCCAATACACCCGTTAACAACATCATTTCTGGGGTTGTCCAATTTTCAATCATTTTAATACTCTGATCAATGACATCATCCGTCATTCCTTTCTTTTGCATTTGGATGATTGCTTGATCTAAAACAAATTTAACATAACCCGTATCAATAAATTTTACTTGCACATAAAAGAAAATAGAAGATAAAACGCCCCCTATTAAACCGATAGAAAGTCCTCCCTTAAATATTTTCGAGAAAGTAATAAATCCTCCATTTTCGGCCTTAACATCTTTCACTAATTGAACAGTAAAATAAGCAAGAACTGCCAATGTCAAATAATTTAACGAACCTGCTGATGGCATACGATTCAATTCTGTTACATACATTACTAACATCAATAGTATTGAAAACCCTCCGTAATAAAGTCCGTAACTAACCTCTCTTTTCATAAGTTTGTGTGATTTGATTTCGGATGTAAAAATAGAAAAATGTTTGTAAGAGCAATTGAAGATGTCAGCAGGTTCACAAAGCCCATCCATAGTATTATGCGATTGTATCCAAGCAATCATGTGATGCCAGGGTCGGCAACTTTGTTTTTTGTGAATGATAACGGAGTTGCCATTACTTGCCGACATGTAGCAGAACAAATTCTTCAAACGGAACAAATCAATCAGCAATATCTACTTTTTTCTCAACGACGTTTTCGATTAAAGAACGACGAACATTACGATAGCAACTTAAAAGACATAGAGGGCGAATTCAACTTCAGAGACAATTCGATTGTTCAAATGAAGCAAAGCTTTTTAGGTTGCTTCGATAAAATCACTTCCCTCGATTGTCATTTGCATCCTACTCAAGATTTAGCAATTTTGGTGTTTAAAGGATTTACTAAAATCTTGTATCAAGGACATGCTCGATTTAAGTCGGAAGATAACGATGTAAGACAAGGAAAACAGCTTTGCCGTTTAGGATTCCCATTTCCTGAGTTCAATAATTTCAAATACAACTACAAAACGGATGAAATTGAATGGACGAAAGAAGGTAATGCATGGTCGCCGAGTTTTCCAATTGATGGAATTGTCACGCGTATGCTTGCACCCAATGGGAAAATTGTAGGGATTGAAATGAGCTCCCCAGGGTTGCGAGGACAAAGTGGCGGACCTCTTTTCGATCACGAGGGTGTAATTTATGGAATGCAAAGCTCTACTAAGCATTTGCATCTTGGTTTTGACTTGGTTGACTATGAAATTCCATTTGGTAGTGAAGTCAAAAAAGTAAGCAACTCCCCTTTCCTGCACGTGGGGCAATGCGTTCATGTATCTGTCATCAAAGACTTTTTACGTCTCCATCAGGTTCAATTCTTCGAAGATTAAATCAAATATCCCGATTCTCTGTTTTTAGAGATGAAATAAGCTCTAATTATTCCGTTTTTTAAATTATTTTTGCAGACTTAAAATTTGAATCATGGGATTAAAATGCGGGATCGTTGGATTACCCAACGTTGGAAAATCGACTCTGTTTAATTGTTTATCGAATGCAAAGGCTGTCGCAGCCAATTTCCCATTCTGTACAATAGAGCCAAACATTGGGGTAATTACAGTGCCAGACGATCGTTTGAATGAATTAGAAAAATTAGTAAAACCACAACGTGTAGTTCCTACAACAGTGGAGATTGTAGATATCGCAGGACTTGTTCGCGGAGCAAGTAAAGGAGAAGGATTAGGAAATCAGTTTTTAGGAAATATTCGCGAGTGCGATGCAATCTTACACGTATTACGTTGCTTTGATGACCCGAATGTGGTGCACGTTGATGGACAGGTAAATCCTGTAAGAGATAAAGAAACAATCGATATCGAACTTCAATTAAAAGATTTAGAAACGATTGAAAAGAGAATGCAGCGCATTGAAAAAGCTGCTAAGGTCGGTACTGATAAAGATGCAAAGAAAACATTCGAAATTTATTTGACTTTAAAAGGTCATTTAGAAAAAGGATTATCGGCTCGCTCTGCTCCTCTTTCAGAAGAAGAATGGAAAATTGTTGAAGACTTAATGTTGTTAACGACGAAGCCCGTTCTTTACGTATGCAATGTTGACGAAGGATCTGTTGTAAATGGCAATCAACATGTAGATGCCGTTCGTAAAGCAATTGAAGGTGAGAATGCAGATATTTTAATTATTGCTGCTGCTATTGAAGCGGACATTTCTCAATTAGAAAGCTTCGAAGATAGAAAAGCCTTTTTAGATGATTTAGGATTAACGGAATCAGGCGTTGCGAAGTTGATTAAGGCAGCTTATCAATTATTAAAACTTCAAACTTATTTTACTGCAGGTGAAAAAGAAGTTCGTGCCTGGACTATCCACGAAGGAATGACAGCGCCTCAAGCGGCAAGTGTAATTCATACTGATTTCGAAAAAGGCTTTATCAGAGCAGAAGTAATTCACTATGAGGACTTCTTAAAATATGGATCTGAATCAGGCTGTCGCGATGCTGGTAAACTTGCAGTGGAAGGAAAAGAATACATTGTGCAAGATGGCGATTTAATGCATTTCAGATTTAACGTATAAACGATTATATTTAACCTTATAAATTAAGCTCACTATGGGACGCGCATTTGAAAAAAGGAAACATAAAATATTTGCGAACAACGCAAAAAACGCAAGAGCCTTTACTCGTATAGGTAAAGAGATTGCCATTGCAGTTAAGTTAGGAGGATCTAGTCCTGATGGAAACCCACGTTTAAGAATGGTTATGCAAAATGCGAAAGCGTTGAACATGCCAAAGGATCGTGTAGAAGCAGCTATCAATCGCGCAGCAGCGAAAGATGCAAAAGCGATGGATGAAGTAATCTTTGAAGGATATGGTCCACATGGTGTTGCTGTATTAGTTGAAACAGCAACAGATAATAATACTCGTACAGTGGCTAATATTCGTATGTATTTTAACCGTGCAGAAGGTTCATTAGGCAAGACTGGATCATTAGATTTTATTTTTAACCGCAAAGGAATTTTTACGATTGAAAAAGGCACTCGCACATTAGAAGATTTAGAATTAGAACTAATCGACTTTGGTGCAGAAGAATTTGAATCTGATGAAAACGAAGTAGCCGTTTACACTTCCTTCTCTGACTTTGGACCGATGCAAAAAGCATTAGAAGAAAAAGGAATTACAATTATCAGTGCTGAATTAGATCGCATACCTGCTACCTATGCAGAAGTAGATGATGCACAACGTGCGGAAGTCATGAAGATGATTGAAAAGATTGAAGAAGATGAAGATGTGCAGAATGTATTTCACAATATGCGCGAAGAAGAGTAAATAGGGATTTATCGATAAATAAAAACGGCCTGCAGTGTTTACTACAGGCCGTTTTTTATTGAGTAATCGCGACTACAAGAAATTCAAACGCGACATAAATACATCTTTATAGGACTTTCCAATTGGAATTGTCTTGTCTCCAATTAATACAGAGTTCTCATCAAGCACCGTAATTTTTTCCAGTGGAATAATATAAGAACGATGTACACGTAAGAATTTAGAAGATGGTAATTTCATTTCTACGTCTTTCATTGTTGAGTGAATGATAAACTGATCAGTATTCGTTTGAATAATCACATAGTTATCCATTGCCTGAATCCATTGCACATTATCTAAATAAACTTTAACTAACATAGAACCTTTCTTCACGAAGAAAGAATTTTGCACCACCTGATTATCCATTATTGTCGATGGAGCAACTTGCGCAGCAGCAGGTGCTGAGTTATCTGCAGCATCAGTAATCACAATTGCAACACCCAAAAAATTATCCTTTTCATCACGCACTGCTGAAGCTGTGATGTTACAAGGAATATTGCTATTGTCTTTTTTAATAATTACGTAGGCGTTAGACAATGAAAAAACATTGTCTCTAACCACAATACTCTTCAAATCATCTTTTGATATAGTTACACCTCCCTCCTTTTCTATACCAATCAAAGAATAAACATCCAACCCGATTGAATCCATACCACTTAGTCCACCGCAAATAGCAAGTGCTTTCTCATTGATATAATTCAAGCGTAAATCCTGGTCGGTTACAAAAACAGCATTTTCAATTTTACCTAGTGCATTTGAAAGTCGTTGTTCTGAAAGTCGCAACTCACGATCTTTTGAAAATTTAAAAAGCGCCATTTCAACAGTCGTTTTTAAATCACCTTCATTGAATGGCTTCACAAGATAACCGTAAGGCTCTGTTACTTTCGCCCTATCAATTGTATCCTGATCAACAAAAGAAGTCAGAAAAATTACAGGGATATCATAACGATCTTTTATATGCTCTGCGATATGCACTCCATCTTGTTCTCCTTTTAATTTAACATCTAAAAAAACAAGGTCTGGCTCCAACTCTTCTAATTTCTCATATGCAGATGCTGCTGATGATGCTGTTGCAGGCACGTCATACCCTAACTTTTCAAGTGTACGTTGAATATCTTTTGCAACGATGCTTTCGTCTTCAACAACGAGGATTCTTGTTTTGCTCATAGGTTAAAATTAGCTAATATTTTTAAAATTCAATTTATAAGTTAAACCCTTATTTGGCGAAGTTACTAATTCCAATTTACCATCCAACTGATCCGACAGCGCCTGTATTAACTGAAAGCCTAGAGAGTCGGCTGTTTCAAGATTAAAATCAGCAGACATGCCTACTCCATTATCTTTTATTTCGAGGTGGTATTCACCTTCGTTAGTGTTTTGCAATCTGATTTGAACTTCTCCTTTTTCACCCTCTTTAAAGGCATGCTTAAAGGCATTAGAAACAATTTCGTTGATGATTAATCCACAAGGAACAGCTGTATCAATATCCAACTTTACATTTTCAATTTTAATATCTACAACAATTGAATTCGGATTAATTTTAAAAGAAGAGTAAAGATGTTCAATTAACTTTCGAGAATAATCATCGAAGTCGATTTGCGAGATACCATCAGACTGATAAAAGCGTTCGTGAATGAGGGCCATACTTTTTATTCTATCCTGACCTTCTTTTAATGCCTGGTATGCTTTATCATCATCAATATAACTAGTTTGTAAATTAAAAAGACTAATAATAATTTGAAGATTATTTTTTACGCGATGATGAATCTCGCGAAGCAAAAGTCCTTTCTCCTCTAATGCTGCTTTTATTTGCTCTTCCATCTTCTTTCGAAGAGTAATATCCGTTTCAATAACAACAATACTTTTCAAATTACCATTATTATCAAAAATTGGAGTTAGTGTTGCAGAAAGCCAAAAGTGTTTTCCAGACTTACTAAATATTTCTGATTCATACACAATTGATTTTTTCTCATTGATGATATCATTAATAAATACGGTAACATCTTTATTTGACGAAACATCCTTTAAAGAACCACCACGTTGCTGCTTATATTCTGTCAGTGTAAACTCTGTCAACTTTTCAAAACCTGTATTTACCCATTCCAATTGTTGATTAGCATCAAAAATCATAATGGCATTATCAGTTTCAGAAGCAACGAGTGATAATTTTTCTAATTCACTATTTTTTATTTGCAACTCTTTTGTTCTGTCTTCCACTTTATCTTCCAAAATCTCT
>CAINEC010000058.1 GCA_903847585.1 uncultured Bacteroidota bacterium | reverse complement strand
CGGACTTATTGGTTTGTTACTTGTTTATCTCGGAACAATTGCCGGTAAGTATGCAGGATTAAATCTACCTTTGAGCACAGGAAATATTGTTCTGGGGTTATCCGTATCCGTTATAGTCGGTGTTATTTCAGGATTAGTTCCCGCTTATCAGGCTTCGAGGTTAGATCCGGTAGAAGCGATACGATCTAATAGTTAATAAAAAAGGGATGAAGTGGTATACTTCATCCCTTCATATTATTTAATTAGGACTCTAATTAATTTTTCCCATCATTCCCCAATCATGTTGATCGAGTTCCTGAATTGCTTTTGTTAAAAGATCAATACAATTTTGAATGTCTGTTTTATCGGCCATCTCAATTACCTGATGAATATGTCTGGTAGGAATAGAAATAGCTCCTGCGATTGCACCTGTTTTACCATTGCGTTGAAGTGCAGCAGTATCTGTTCCTCCAGCAGGAAGAATTTCTGGTTGCCATTTAATCGAATGTTTATCGGCAGTATTCTTCAAAAATGCAATCATTCGTGTATCGCAAATGGTACTTGAATCCATGATTTTAATCGCAGCGCCTTTCCCTAACTCAGTTACCATTTCATGTGGACGAGCACCAGGAGTGTCGAATGCAATCGTAGTATCTAATCCAAATGCAAAGTCAGGTTCGATATGATGTGCTGCCACCGATGCTCCACGAATACCAACTTCTTCCTGCACCGTAAATGCTGCGTAGAAGTCGTAAGGAATAGTATTATCAAGTTGCTTTAATGTTTCCAATAGAATGAAAACAGAAATTCTATTATCAATCGATTTACAATTCACGCAATTGCCCATTTCAATCAATTCTCTTTCACGTGTAACGGCATCGCCTATACTAATATGCTTTTCAACTTCTTCTTTTGGTAGTCCTAAGTCGATAAAGTAATCTGTCAACTGAGCCGTTTTTGTTCTTTCCTCAGGCGTCATGATATGAATAGGTTTTGATCCCATCACACCAATGATATCTTTTTTACCATGTACAATTACGCGTTGAGCTGTTAATGTCTTTGGGTCAAATCCGCCCAACGTATTAAAGCGAACGAATCCTTTATCATCAATATGTGTTACGATGAAACCAATTTCATCCATATGAGCAGCGGCCATTGCACGCTTAGGTTCTTTCCCTTTTACGAGTGCCGTTACATTGCCCATTTTATCAATGGAAATTTCAACGTTTAATTTTTTTAATTCTTCAATTACGTGTTCGCGAATTCTGTGTTCATGTCCTGGTGCGCCAGGGATTTCACAAATCTTTTTTAATGATTCAATATTCATGATTATTGGATACAGGTTAGTTTGATTGTATTTGCTGTTGCTCTTGCATGAAGAGGAGTACTTGCTACATTGATAATGTAATCACCCGCTTCAATCAGTTGTTTATCTTTTAAGTATTCTTTTATTTCCTGAACAGTATTATCGGTACTCTCATATTTATCGTAATAAAATCCTCGTACTCCCCATAATAAACTCAGTGTGTTTAGTAACGAACGGTTATCTGTAAAAATATAAATATTTGATTTCGGTCGGTGCGCTGCAATTCTAAAAGCAGTCATACCACTATGGGTCATGGCGATGATTGCTCTTGCATCTGCATGTCGTGCCATCTCACAGGCATTCAAACAAATAGATTCAGGAATAAAGTTCAACGACTTTTTATTTAACGGAGCTGACTTGAAATAAATAGAATCATTTTTTTCTACTTCGCTGATAATTTTTTGCATTGCTTGCACAGTTTCAATAGGGAAGTTTCCTACTGATGTTTCTCCGCTAAGCATTAACGCATCAGCACCATCGTAAACAGCATTGGCAACATCATTTGCTTCGGCACGAGTAGGACGATAATTTGAAATCATGCTTTCCATCATTTGCGTTGCGATGATAACTGGCTTTGCCTTCTGATTTGCTTTCTGCACAATCATTTTTTGAATCATCGGTACTTTTTCCATCGCCATTTCTACTCCTAAATCGCCACGTGCTACCATGATAGCATCAGACACATCAATAATATCATCGATAAAATCGACAGCTGTTGGCTTTTCAATTTTCGCAACTACTTTCGAATGTTTCTTATGCGCTTTAATTATTTCTTTCAGCTCAATTACATCTTGTGCTTTTCGCACGAATGATAGTCCGATCCATTCAACATTATTTTCTAAAGCAAATAATAAATCTGCTTTATCTTTCTCTGTTAAGCTCGGTAAAGAGATTTCGGTGTTTGGTAAGTTAACACCTTTACGAGAAGATAAAACGCCTCCGTGAATAACCTTTGTTCTTACACGTTCATCAGCTAAAATTTCTTCGATGCGCAATTCTAATTTTCCGTCATCAATTAAAACAAAATCGCCAACCTTAACATCCTTATGAAACTGCGGATATTTAATGTACACTTGTTCTGCATTACCTTCTACTTGCTGAGGCGTTAACATTAGTTCGCTTCCATTACTTAGCGTGAAGCTTCCTTCGAGGATATCTCCAATTCTGATTTTTGGTCCTTGTAAGTCGAATAAAATAGCAATATGCGTATTCAACTTTTCATTTAGCAATCGAACGTTGTCAATTATTTTCTGCATCATTGCGTGATCACCATGTGATCCATTCAAGCGACAGATATTTACACCTGATAAAATCATTCTTTCAAGTGTGAAAAGGTCCATACAAGCTGGTCCTATAGTGGCAACAATTTTTGTTTTGTTTGGTTCTTTAATCATGTGTAGAAGTAGTTTTCTCTGCTTTTTTTTCGATGTATAGAAATAAGTCGCCTGATTTTAATTCATCAGGAAAATATTCCTGAACGCTGCTGACGATATTAATTAATTTTATTTTTTCTGTTAAAAGTTCACTCGTTGTATATCTGGTGTTATTTCGAACAAGAAGGAAATAATCTACTTGTTTCAATTCTGTAATCAGAAATCCGTTGTTGCCTTTATTCCCAACCACAAAAAATTGTTCACCATCATTATTTTCTGCTAAAAAGATTGGGAACTGTCCTGCAGAGCCTTTCTTTTCCACTTGTATTTCGAAATCATCTTGTTTTTCAAATGATAATTCCAGTGCAAGATTTAATTCAAAGCAAAGTCGATAGTCGCGATAGGCGCAATAAATTCCTAAAAGCAGAAAATCATATTCTGTTTCAAAATCTAAAAACTGTACTACCTTTTTAGCCATCTCTACAAAATTAATTTAATCAGACTTTTAAAACGCATGAATTAAGCTTATTTAAATTAGTTTTTCAAGGTGTATTGTTTAGAACTTACCATCAATAAATTTAATAATTTTATCGTGTGATTTTAGACGACGAATATTTTATGCGCCAGGCATTAGCTGAAGCTGAAAAGGCCTTAGCTGCAGATGAAGTTCCGATAGGGGCTGTAATTGTTGCCAATGGAAGAATAGTTGCGCGTTCGCACAATATGGTTGAAAGGCTGAATGATGTAACCGCTCATGCGGAGATGATGGCTTTTACTGCGGCTGCTGAAGCGATTGGAGGAAAGTACCTAAAGGGATGTACGTTGTACGTGACCTTAGAGCCTTGCACGATGTGTAGTGGGGCATCCTACTGGACGCAAATCGAACGAATTGTAGTAGGTGCCAAGGATGAGAAAAGGGGATTCTTAAGTCAGGGAATAAAGTTGCACCCACAGACCGAATACGTCCAAGGAGTATTAGCCGATGAGTGCAGCGAGATAATTGTAAACTATTTTAGGAGCAAGCGATAACTATACGTTGATCGCATCAATAATTTCCTGTGATAAAGGCTTATTCAAGAATTTCTTTACAAAGCGATTGCTATTGGCTTTATTCAAGTCTTTAAAGCTTTCAGAAGTGGATAGCATGATAACTTTGCAATGATTTTTTACTTCTTGAGGCAATTTTTCGAATGCGTTTAAGAATTCAAAACCATCCATAGCAGGCATCATAATATCTAAGAAAATGACATTTGGAAGTTCGTCAATTGCGCAAATACTTAGCTGTACAATGGCTTCCTGTGCCGATTCATAGGTTTGAATTTTAGTGGAAAATCCACTGGTTTCTAAGAGCGATTTATTGATGAATAAGTCAATGGAGTTATCATCAATCAACATCACCTTATCATATCGTCCTGTTTGAACACTTTGCTTGTTCGTCCCTTTGCTTTTCGTAATTGTCGAATTCATAAAAATCAGTTTTTCTACAGTTTAAAGTTCTCATGGGTTAGGTTATTTCAGGCGAACAAGGGTGTATAACGACTTGTTCCTATTTCTGTTTGATGAAAAATGGTATTTTTCTTACAAGAACCTTACAAGGTCAGGTTGGGTAGGGTATAAAACAAGAACAACCGGCAAAATGCCGGCTGTTCCCTTCAAACCAACCTAACGTCTAACAGTTAAACTGCCACACGAAGACCTTTATAGCTGGCTACTTCAACCTGTTCAGCTTTGTAGCCATATAATCCAATATAACCTCCTTCCATAAACGGAATGATATCAAACGATAGTATAGTATCACCAAATTTTAACTTACACTCCCTGTCCGTATTTGTTTTCATAGCGATTTCCAATGATGGGATTTTGCCGAATACTGCTTCTGGAATGTTTGATCCTTTAGTGCAGCACCAATTAGCCAGGATGGGTAATGCGTTTAAATTAGCATCAATAATTTGATGATCGTAATTGATTTTAATAATCGGAAGTGAAGATGCTGTAATCATAATTTTGTTATTTGATATTGCAATGTTACCTCAGCCTGAAAGGGGGTATTTAAAAAAAACTATCAATTCATTACAGGAATCTTGCATTAATGAAATTTGCTTTCATAACTTTGCGCAACAATTTAAAAAAATCAAATTATGCCATATCCAGAGCAATTATGTGCGCCGATGCGTTTAGAACTTACCGGTGTAGGATTTACAGAGTTAAGAGATGCTCAGCAAGTTGATGCTGCCATTCCAAATAGCAAAGGAACTTTACTATTAGTGATGAATTCTGTTTGCGGATGTGCTGCAGGTGCTGCTCGTCCAGGAGTAAAGTTAGCTTTACAAAAAAGTGAAATTAAGCCAGACCATTTGTATACAGTTTTTGCAGGTCAGGATTTAGATGCGGTTGCGCAGGCAAGAAAGTATACATTGCCTTATCCTCCATCTTCACCATGCATTGCATTATTTAAGGATGGTCAGTTAGTACATTTTATTGAGCGTCATCATATCGAAGGACATTCAGCAGATATGATTGCAGAAAATTTAATGGCTGCATTCGAAGATCATTGCAATACGGTAAATTCTTAATTCAAGAATTCCTTGTAAAAAAAATACCCTGGCGTAAATGTCAGGGTTTTTTTATTGGATTATTTTTTCAGGAATCACCTTGTGAATAATCAGTTTTTCCTCGATTAGATGAAATACTTTTTTCTCTAATTCTGAAACATCGTTTTCGGTCAAGCCAATTGTTGGAATAGGCTTTAAAACTAATATTCGTGCTAGTCCTGGTTGAACAAGAAATCTTTTGTCGCCGCTATCAGGAAATATTTTCCAATTATCTAAAAACACTACTGGTACAATTGGAATTTGATTTTGGATCGCTAGTCTGAATGCACCACTTTTAAATCTACCAAGTTCAGGGCTACAAGCTGGGATTGTTGCTTCAGGAAAGATGGCGATACTTATTTTTTTTGCGATGTCTTTGTTGGCGCGCTTAAATGCTTTTAGTGAATCCTTGCGACTACTTCTATCTACCGAGATATTCATGCGTCGGAAGAAAATTCTAAAGAGCGGAACTTTCTTAAGCTCTGCTTTACCCATAAAATGAAAATAATTAGGGATAGCGATGTTGGCTAAAACAATATCTAGGTAAGAAGAATGGTTGGGTGTAATTACATACGCTTGATTTTTATCCAGCTTTTCTTCAAAAGATATTTTGTAATAAATACCGGAGGTGATGATTATCCAGTGCGCCCAAACTTTTTTTAATCGGAAAGCATAGGGGAACCATTTTTCTCGACTTAATAAGATAAAGAAGATGGGATAGAGTGGTAGGAAAAACAAAAATCCGGTTAGGAAAAACCAACCGCACCAAATTCGTTTCGCAAAAAAATTTATTGAATCCACAGCTCAAATATAAGGAATATTGAGAATGAAAAATATGATTTCAAGTTTTGAAAGGGGTATTGATTTTTTTGGGATTGATGGATTTGTTAAAAATCAAATTGCTTAAGAATGAATTAGTAAATTGAATTATCCGACAACAAACAGTTAAGATTGATTTGAATTTGGTAGTTGTTTTTTAATCAATTAATTTTAAAAGTGGGGTGGGGCTGGAGGCCCCCTGTTTTATTTTTGGTGCGCCTCATCTTCAAATCTTCAAATTTTCAAATCATCAAATCATCAAATTCGCAATCCCAATAACTATCGGGACCAAACCTTTCTTATCTTCGCACTTATGGAAACAGTCGTTAGCGGTATTCGCAGTACAGGAAATTTACACTTGGGAAATTACTTTGGTGCAGTTAAAAATTTTATACGCATGCAAGAAGTAAATAATTGCTTCTTCTTCATCGCCGATTATCATTCCCTAACTACTCATCCAGATGCATCGCTATTAAAGAAAAATGTTCGTCAGGTGTTGGCAGAGTATTTAGCATGCGGACTAGATCCAGAGAAAAGTACGATCTACGTGCAGAGTGATATTCCTGAAACAGCAGAGTTATACTTGCTATTGAATATGCATGCATATTTAGGAGAGCTTGAACGTGCAACAACATTCAAAGAAAAAGCTAGAAAGCAGCCTGATAATATCAATGCAGGACTTTTAACGTATCCTGTTTTAATGGCGGCAGATATCTTGATTCATAAAGCAGCGAAAGTGCCTGTGGGGAAAGATCAAGAGCAACATTTAGAAATGACACGTCAGTTTGGAAACCGATTTAATCGCATGTATAATGTCGATTATTTTCCAGAGCCCGTTGCTTATAATTTCGGAGAGCAACTGGTAAAAATTCCAGGACTTGATGGTACAGGAAAAATGGGGAAGTCGGAAGGCGAAGCAAATGCAGTTTTTCTTGCTGATAAACCAGACGTGTTGAAGAAGAAAATTATGCGTGCTGTTTCTGATAGTGGTCCGACAGAACCAAACTCAACAAAGCCAGAATCAATTCAGAATTTATTTACGTTATTAAGTGTAGTATCAAAACCTGAAACACTGCACTTTTTTGAAGAGGCGTATAATAATTGTTCTATTCGCTATGGCGATTTGAAAAAGCAATTAGCAGAAGATATGGAAATTTTTGTGGCTCCGCTTCGTGAGAAAATAGAAGCAATTTCTGCTGATGAACAATACCTAAATAAAGTATTGCAAATGGGTAAAGAAAAAGCTCACGCATCTTCTTCTAAGACTGTAAAAGAAGTACGCGAAATAATGGGTATCCAGTACCGTTAGTTAAATCGGTTGAATCGATTTAATAAACTTGATATTGATTCTTTCCATTAAAGCTTTGCAGAATTCGTAATTACGAGTGCTTACCGCCTTCTGAAAATTCTTAACGTTTTGAAGAGAAATGAAGTAGTAATCATTTCTGATTTTTTCTCCGTCAATTTGTTTATTGATAACGCCGTACTTAGTAGACCCGTTAACCAGCTCAAACTTTGCCGTTATGTTTAAGTGCTGTTCAATTTCAAACTGTTGCATAATAGATTTGTTTAATGATTTTCTCCGTGCAAGATGCACCAATTTAAAAGTCGGAAGTTGACTTTTTTCTCTAATTCTTACAGGAAATCTTACATTATCTAAACAACTATCGAAACAGAAAGTTTGCTTATAAATATCGATTAATTAAAGGCAATTCAAAAGCCTTTTGCAGATATTTCTCTCTCGTAACTTTGTCGAGCGCCATCGCATGTTTGCCGTGATGCATATCGGTACCTAAAGCTCCGATAATTTGCATGTCGATTAATTTCTCGCCGATTTTTTTTGCTTCTGGTCCGTAGTAACCACTCAAGGAATTTAAATTGAGCTGTAATACTACACCCATATCATAAAAATGCTGGTATTCCTCAACATGACGATACCAGAATGGATAACGTTCCGGATGTGCTAATATTGGTTTATAGCCTAATATCTGCGCTCTAAAAAATACTTCTTTTATATTTTCTGGCGGATTGATATAAGATACTTCCATCAGCAAATAATTATCGCCAAAGGTTAACAGCTTTTCTTCTTCTAACTTTCTGATAAAACCGTCATCAACATAATATTCAGCGGCAGCATCTATTTGAACAGGAATGTTATTTTCTTTCACAGCAGCTCTCACTTCTTCTAATCCACCAAGAATTATCTCAGGTGTATTTCTGAAATAATCACTCATGATATGAGGCGTTGTGATAAGCTTCGTGTATCCTTTAGAATGTAAAAATTTAATCAGCTCAAGACTATCTTCAATCGTTTTTGCTCCATCATCAATCCCAGGAATCAAATGCGAATGCATATCAGCTCCAATAGAAGTGAAGTCCGTTTCAATTAAGGCTTCTTCTTTTTTTGATGTAAATAGATTAAAAAAAGATTTAAGCATTGTTGTAGGTATTTTTAAACCAGTTTACCGTGATTGGTAATCCGTCTTTATACTTATATCGCGGAGCATAGCCAAGATATTTTACTGCTTGCGAAATATCAGCTAATGAATTTTTAATATCACCTTTTCGCTCTGCTACATATTCAGGTTGTTTGTTGTTGCCTGCAATTGCTGCAATCGTCTGATATAAATCGTTCACAGATACCGCCTCTGAAACAGCAACGTTATATACTCTGTTTAGGGCTTCTTGATTAGTTGTAAATAAGGCTCTGATATTCGCTTGAACTGCATTCTCTACAAAAGTAAAATCTCTTGTTTGTTCACCATCGCCATAAATAACCGCATCTTTTCCAAACAATAATGCATTCATAAAAAGTGGAATGGCTGCTGCATAAGGTCCGTTAGGGTCTTGATTAGGTCCAAACACATTGAAATATCTTAAGCCAATTGTTTCTATCCCATAATGCATAGAAAAAACTCTTGCATATAACTCGTTGGTTAATTTTGAAACGGCATAGGGTGATAATGGATTGCCTAAGTTCTCTTCTTTCTTTGGTGACGCTGTGCTATCGCCATAAACAGAACTTGAACTTGCATATACAAATCGTTTAACGCCTGCGTCTCTCGCTGCTAACAACATATTTAAAAATCCTGTTGTGTTCGCTTCACTTGTAGCCAGCGGATTTTTAATTGAACGTGGCACTGATCCTAATGCTGCTTGATGTGTAACTAAATCGATTCCTTCGCAAGCTTTATTGCAGTCATCCATCACCGTTATATCGCCTTCCATGAATTCGAAGGCAGGATTGTTTTTAAATGCTTCCAGATTTCTTAAAAAGCCGTTGCTGAGGTTATCTAATACGCGTACTTTTTTTGCACCATGCGCTAATAAATAGGTGACAATGTTTGATCCAATGAATCCAGCACCACCTGTTACCAATACAGAGGTGTTTGCTAATGATGATTCGTGAAAAGGGGTATCGTACATTTTAATTTCTGACATAATACTTTTTTATTTCTTAACGCTGATGATATTGTTTTTCGTAAAAGTTTTGATATTCTCCACTCGTAACTTGTTGAATCCATTCTTCATTCGATAAATACCAATCAACAGTTTTTTCTAAACCTTCTTCAAACTGTAATGAAGGCATCCATCCTAATTCATTCTTAAGCTTAGTAGCATCAATGGCATAACGCAAATCATGTCCTGCACGATCTTTAACAAAGGTGATGAGCTTACTTGTGCTTCCTGCTTCTTTACCTAATTTCTTATCCATGATACGACAAAGCAAATGAATCAAATCAATATTCTTCCATTCATTATGTCCACCGATATTATAAGTAGAGCCAAGAAGTCCTTTGTGATAAATTACATCAATTGCACTTGCATGATCTTCTACAAATAACCAATCGCGGATGTTATCTCCTTTTCCGTAAACAGGAATAGGCTTATCATTGATGATATTATTAATTGCAAGCGGAATTAACTTCTCCGGAAATTGAAATGAACCATAGTTGTTAGAGCAATTAGAAATCACAACTGGTAATTGATAGGTGTCGTGATATGCTCTTACTAAATGATCTGAACTTGCTTTAGATGCTGAATACGGACTATGCGGATCATATTTCGTTTCTTCTGTAAAGAATCCTTCCTCACCTAAACTGCCGTATACTTCATCCGTACTGATATGATAAAATAATTTATTATCGAAGTCGCCATTCCATGTTGCTTTAGCTGCATTTAATAATACAACTGTTCCAATAATGTTTGTAGTTACAAACGACATTGGATTTGCAATGCTTCTATCAACATGCGACTCTGCAGCAAGATGAATCACTCCATCAAAGTTGTGTTCTGTAAATAATGCTTGAACTAAACTACTATCAGTAATGTCTCCTTTAATAAAAGTGTAGTTAGATTCGTTCTCGATATCTCTAAGGTTTGCAAGATTACCTGCGTACGTTAAAGCATCAAGGTTATAGATATGGTACTGAGGATAATTTTTTACAAATCGTCTTACTACATGTGAACCAATAAATCCTGCACCACCAGTGATTAATATTTTTTTACTCATTGTTACGCTGATACTTTTGAAAAATTAGTGCCTATTGATTTTAATTTCTTTTCCCATTCCCATGATGATGTAATCATCGATTCCAAATCATGAGTTGCTTTCCATCCCAATACTTCATTTGCTTTTTTTGTGTCTGCAAAAACTTTCTCCACATCACCAGCTCTTCTATTGCCAATGGT
>CAINEC010000057.1 GCA_903847585.1 uncultured Bacteroidota bacterium | reverse complement strand
TTCTGCCGATAACTTATCGAGATCTTCAATTGATTCTTTAAAAGGCATTGAAAAAATTACAGGGAAAAAAATTATCGTTGAGCGATGAAGCTAAATCACGCATTTTAAAATGTCGCAATTTCTTAAATGAAAAAGCGGATAATGGTGATGGTGTTTATTATGGGATTAATACTGGTTTCGGTTCTTTATACAACAAGACTATTTCAAAAGAAGATTTAGGTCAGCTACAAGTTAACCTAATGATGTCGCATGCTTGCGGAACAGGAAACGAAGTTCCTTCGGAGATTGTTCGCTTGATGTTGTTCTTGAAAATCCAAGGGATGTCGTACGGTAATTCAGGAGTGCAATTAGAAACGGTTCGATTGATGGTTGATTTATTTAACCATCAGATTCTACCTGTTGTTTTCGATCAAGGTTCATTGGGTGCTTCTGGCGATTTATCTCCATTAGCGCATTTGTGTTTGCCTTTGATTGGAATGGGCGAGGTGATGTATGAAGGAAAGAAAATAGCATCTTCTGAGGCATTGAATAAAGCAGGATTACAACCTGTGAAGTTAAAGTCAAAAGAGGGATTAGCCTTGTTAAACGGAACTCAGTTTATGAGTTCTTACGGCGTTTATTGTTTACATAAAGCCTATCAGTTAGAAAGAATAGCGGATGTTGTTGCATCCATTTCATTAGAAGCATTTGATGGTCGTATTGAACCGTTCAATCATTTGATTCATCAGATTCGTCCGCATAATGGACAAATAAAGACGGCTAGTCGTTTCCGTGAGTTATTACAAGGAAGTGAAATGATTAGTCGCACAAAGCAACATGTGCAAGATCCATATGCCTTCCGTTGTGTACCTCAGGTGCATGGTGCGAGTAAGGATACAATCGACTATGTTGCATCTGTATTTAAAACAGAAATTAATTCAGTTACAGATAATCCAACCATATTTCCTGATGAAGATTTAATTATTTCAGCAGGGAACTTTCACGGACAGCCGTTGGCGTTACCATTAGATTTTTTAGCAATTGCTTTGGCGGAGTTAGGGAATATCAGTGAGCGCAGAACCTATCAATTGATTAGTGGCTTACGCGGACTACCAGCATTTTTAGTAGCGAATCCTGGATTAGATTCAGGATTTATGATTCCTCAATATACAGCTGCATCAATTGTAAGTCAGAATAAGCAATTATGCACACCTGCTTCTATTGATTCCATTGTATCATCCAACGGACAAGAAGATCACGTAAGTATGGGGGCGAATGCAGCTACGAAATTATTACGTGTAGTAAAAAATGTAGAAACCATTCTTGCTATCGAATTAATGAATGCCGTTCAAGGATTAGAGTTCCGTCGACCGGCAAAGACATCCGATAAACTAGAAGGATTAATCAGTGAATACAGAAAAGTAGTTTCTTTCGTTGAGAAAGATCGTTTGATGTATCCTGACATTCACAAATCAGTTGAGTTTATCAATAATTATCCATTTGAAAAAATCATCGATTAATATGAAAAACAAAATAATTCTATTAGCAGCTGCTTGCTTCACATTGAATGTGGCTGTTGCACAAAATGTACATCACGATCAATTGCAAGAGCGTGAATATAAGCCTGGTTTTTATGATAAAGATATCATGAAAGGCATTGAGCAATTTGAATCATCGAAGAAAGAAGCGCAACGCAAACCAAGTTATAAAATTGATGTTACTAAAATTGGTTACTATCCGAAGTCAGTAGATGAATTTACAACATGGTGGAAAAACAATCCAATTTCACAGGGAAATACAGGAACGTGCTGGTCGTTTTCAAGCACCTCATATTTCGAAACAGAAGTATATCGTTTAACAAAAAAGCAAGTAAAGATTTCTGAGATCTATACTGCATATTGGGAATATGTGGAGAAAGCAAAACGATTTGTGACTGAAAGAGGAAATAGTAATTTCGATGAAGGTTCAGAAGGAAATGCAGTAACAAGAATTTACAAGACTTACGGTGCAGTGCCTTTAGAAAGCTATACTGGATTACTTCCAGGACAAACCTATCATAACCACGCACCAATGGTAGAAGAGATGAGAGCCTATTTACAAGGCGTGAAAGCAGCGAATGCGTGGAATGAAGACGAAGTGATTGCAACGATAAAGAGCATCATGAACCATTATATTGGTGTGCCTCCAACAAAAGTGAAAGTAGATAGTAAAGAATACACGCCAATGCAATACCTAAATGACTATTGCAAATTAAACATGAACGATTATATTGATGTAACATCATTGGGTAATAAACCTTATTGGAAGAAAGTAGAATACGAAGTTCCTGATAACTGGTGGCATGATAGCTCGTATTACAATGTTCCGTTAGATGATTACATGACGATAGTGCGCAACACCATGCGTAAAGGATATTCGGTGTTAATAGGTGGTGATGTTTCTGAAACAGGATTTGATGCATGGAGCCAAGTTGCAATGGTGCCTACTTACGATATTCCTTCTGCGTATATTGATGAGCATGCGCGTATCATGCGTTTTATGAATGGAAGCACAACTGATGATCATGGTATGCACATGGTGGGTTATTTAGAGAAAGACGGAAAAGATTGGTACTTGATTAAAGACTCAGGCGCAGGATCAAGAAATTGCGGAAAAGAAAGCAAAAACTTCGGATATTATTTTATGCACGAAGACTATGTGAAGTTGAAAATCATGGACATCATGGTTCATAAAGATATGGTGCAAGACATCTTAAAGAAATTTTAATAAATGATAAGAGGGGCGGAGGATTTTCTGCCCCTTTTTATTGAATAGAAAAGCTGGTGCAAAAATCAAAACAAGATTTGCAGATTAGTGTTACTAATGTAGTGGTTTGAGAAAATCCATTACATCTTTACTGATAAATTAAACATGATAAAAAAACTTATTTATTCCATACTTAAAAAAGTAATGAAATCAACAACTCAAAAAAACAGCAATCAGGTAAGTCCTGCAACAAGTATTTTCGATATTGAATTAAAAGATATTGCAGGCAATTCTACTTCGCTTGAAAAATATAAGGGCAAGAAAATTATCATTGTTAATGTGGCTTCTGCCTGTGGGTATACTCCCCAATATGCAGAGTTGCAAAAAATGTATGAGCAACAGAATGGCAATGTGGTAATACTTGGCTTTCCATGTAACGACTTTGGTGCGCAGGAGCAAGCAGATGAGAGCACGATACAAAATTTCTGCTCGATTAATTACGGGGTGACGTTCCCCTTATACAGCAAGGTAAATATTAAATCAAGTCCGATACACCCCATTTACGAATGGTTATCGAGCCCCGCACTTAACGGCTGGAATACACAATTGCCCGACTGGAATTTTTGCAAGTATGTGATTGATGAAGAGGGTAGGTTAGAAGGGTTTTATAGTTCTGCTGTTCATCCAAACGATTTATTGAAATAATTCAACATGAAAATTATTCGCAATATTATTGGTGTAATTGCTGGGATTCTGATTGGCTCTTATGTAAACATGTTTATCGTTAGTCTAGGACCAACGTTTTTCCCTTTGCCAGCAGGAGCAAACATCACTACCGAAGAAGGATTAAAAGCAGGCATGTCCTTAATGCAACCAGAACATTTTATCGCTCCGTTTTTGGCGCATGCAATCGGAACTCTGGTCGCTACTTTTATAGCAGCACTCATTGCAGTTAGTAGAAGAAAAATTATTACCAGAGTTATTACATTGCTTTATTTAACAGGTGGTGCGTACATGGTGTCTATACTTCCATCTCCAATGTGGTTTAACTTGTTAGATTTAATCGTGGCTTATATGCCGATGGGAATGGTAGGCTATTGGTTAGCGACGAGGTTTGTGCCGGAAGGGGATTTTAAGAGTTAATTTAGCCTTATATTTTATTTTTAAGTAGTAGCAAATAAAAACTCACGTGGTGGGTATTGCTTGTGTATGAAAAAAATGTATTTTAGTAAGGCTTTAGGTTACTACGCTAATGCAGTCAATAAAGACATATTGAAGTAGATTTATAGCGTGTATATAGTAGTTAGCGGTCATTGTTAAAAGACACATAACTAAATAACACAAAACTGAAATAAAAAATTAAATGGTAAAATATTTTATTCCTTTCGCAATATACTTTGGCGCGACTACTGACAATTTATTTGGACAAAGTTTAACTGCGATTCAATTAGACCGCCCCGATCAAACAGAGTGTCCATTTATTACACCTAAAAAATACATTCAAATTGAAAACGGATTTACTTTTGAGACTATAAATCAAAGCCAAACATCCTTTAGCTATCCTTCAACTTTATGGAAATATGGAGTCAATGAAAAATTTGAACTAAGACTGATAACAGAATTAGTTTCAGGAAATATAAACGTAAATTCAAATACAGGATTTTCTCCTATTACAATTGGATTTAAGACCTCATTATTTGAAGAAAGAGGATTTCTTCCAAAAACTTCATTTATTGGACATATTGCGACTTCAAAAATTGGAAGCAAGGAGTTTCAGACAAAATATATTGCACCTTCTTTTAGGCTTACAATGCAACATACATTAACAGAAAAAATATCACTTGCTTATAATATAGGCGCAGAGTGGAATGGAGAAAATGCTGAACACAGTTATATCTATACATTAACAACAGGTTTTAGTTTAACAGATAAAATTGGTTGCTACACAGAATTGTATGGATTTATTCCAACAGAGAATAAGGCTGATTATAGATTTGACTGCGGTTTGACTTATTTAATTAACAACGATTTTATGGCTGATATTTCAGGTGGTTTAGGATTATCTGAGAACGCCCCCAAAAACTATATTTCATTAGGACTTTCATACAGATTTAAAACAACTAGGTAAAACAACGAACTGCTAACAGCGCACAAGCGCAACCCGAAAAGGGTATGCGCCTGCACGCGGCACGTTAATCCTTCAGAATAAACTAATGAAAATTGATCATCTCCATAAAATTCAAAATCAAAACAATCTGATTAAAAATCACATGAATTCAACTGTAATTATAGGAGATGAAATGACTGACGATGAAAAAATAATTTTCATTAAGGAAGTGATAAGTAAAGGTGGAATTATTGAGGTGACACCATCAGAAAAGATTATAGAAAATCAAATTTATATTTTAACTAGTTCAAATAATTTTTGTGAGGATATCATTAATAAATCAATACCTGACGAAATTTATTTAAATACTTTAGATATAATACACACAATAATTGTTTTGATTCATGAGTAAATGTGTTAAGATAATTTAAGAGTAGTATTAAGTTTGGGAATATCGCATTGTAGAAATCATACAATTTTTAGCACTTTCATATGCTTTTTGCATTCGTAGTTGGATTACTTATATTTTTTACCTTTACTAGCTAACTGCTAATATCCCCATGCACCTCGCTCACTTCGCCCTCCTCATCGATGATTATGATAAGGCCATTGCTTATTATACCAACGTTCTGGGATTTCAATTGCTAGAAGATACTCAACTCGATGAACATAAGCGTTGGGTGAGAGTTGCTACTACTCTGAATGCTGAGACGTCTATCTTACTGGCAAAGGCTTCTAATGAACAACAACTATCGCGTGTGGGAAATCAAACTGGGGGTAGAGTGTTTCTCTTTTTGCATACAGAGAATTTTACAGAATACTACGAACGTTTGCTTCAACATGATGTAAAAATTATTCGTCCTATAACACATGAAGCATGGGGGACTGTTTGCGTGTTTGAAGATATGTATGGAAATCTTTGGGATTTAATTCAACCTATAACTAACGGTAATGCATAGGTTCACTTCTGTTGAGGAATACATCGCTTCTTTCGATCAGCCCATTCAGAAGAAGTTAAAAGAGCTGAATCGGTTTATTGCAGATCTCATCCCTTATGCAGTGCCAGTTATCAGTTACAACATGCCAGCCTATAAATTCAATAAGGTTGTTGTTTATTTCGCAGGCTATAAATATCATATCGGATTTTATCCAACAGCAAAACCAATCGAGTATTTTAAAAGTGATTTGCAAGATTATACTTTTTCAAAGGGTGCTGTGCAGTTTAAATTAAATGAACCATTGCCTTTTGATTTAATAGAAAAACTGGTTTTGTTTCGAATGGAAATGATCTTAAACGAATAAGGGAGCAAAAATTTTTGCTCCCTTATTTTTATCTAATCTGTTTTATTATTCTTTATCTAAAAACGGATAACGATAGTCGGTAGGAGGGACTAACGCTTCTTTAATCGTGCGAGGAGAAACCCAACGCAATAAATTAATTAATGATCCTGCTTTGTCGTTGGTACCTGATGCTCTTGCACCACCAAACGGCTGCTGACCAACAACAGCTCCAGTACATTTATCGTTGATGTAGAAGTTTCCAGCTGCATTCACTAATTTTTTCGTCGCTGTCTGAATTGCATAACGATCTTTCGCCATAATCGATCCTGTTAATGCATACGTCGATGTTGAATCAACTAACTCACAAGTCTCTTCAAACTTATTCGCATCGTACACATAAATCGTTAATACGGGTCCGAATAATTCTTCGCACATGGTTACATACTTCGGATCTTTCGCAACGATAATTGTTGGCGCAATAAAATATCCTTTCGATTTATCATACGTTCCACCAGCAATGATTTCTACATCACTCGACTTCTTCGCATTCTCAATATAACTTACCAATTTATCGAATGATTTTTCATCAATAACTGCATTCACAAAGTTTTCGAAATCTTCTGTAGGTCCCATCTTCATCGAAGCTAAATCCATAATCAAACCTTGCTTCACTTCTTCCCACATGTTTGAAGGGATATACGCTCTCGATGCAGCAGAACATTTTTGTCCTTGGTATTCAAAAGCACCACGACTTAACGCCGTAATTACTTCCTTCGGATTTGCACTGTGATGCGCAAGGATAAAATCTTTACCACCTGTTTCACCTACAATACGAGGATATGATTTGTATTTGTGAATATTGTTACCAATCGTTTTCCAGATATCTTGAAACACGCCTGTTGATCCTGTAAAGTGAATACCTGCAAAATCAGGATGATTGAAAATTACATCTCCAGTTTCTGCACCACCAACATACACTAAATTGATAACTCCTGCTGGTAATCCTGCTTCCATGAAAACTTCCATCAATACATTCGCAGAATAAATTTGTGTGAAGGCAGGTTTCCAAACCACTGTATTTCCCATCATCGCAACGCTCGTTGGTAAGTTACCAGCAATAGCAGTGAAATTAAATGGCGTTAACGCAAATACGAAGCCTTCTAACGGTCGTTGCTCTACGCGATTGTAAATTCCCTTTGATGATATTGGTTGTTGCGTATAAATCTCTCTTGCGTATTCTACATTGAAACGTAAAAAGTCAATCATTTCGCAAGAAGCATCAATCTCTGCCTGAAATGCATTTTTACTTTGCGCAAGCATAGTTGATGCATTGATTTTAGCACGGTAAGGTCCAGCTAATAATTCAGCCGCTTTCAAGAAAATAGAAGCACGCTGTTCCCATTCCATATTCGCCCAAGCATCTTTTGCTTTCATCGCTGCATTAATAGCCGCAGTCACATGCGATGCATCACCAATAGAATATCTTCCTAATAAATGCTGATGATCGTGAGGAGGACGAAGGTCGCCTTTCTTATTTGTATGAACAGCCTCGCCACCAATGTACATAGGTACATCAATTACCTCGGATCTCATTTCTTGAAGTTTTGCTTTAAGGGCTTTGCGCTCCGGACTTCCAGGAGCATAATTCAATACCGGCTCGTTAACGGCAGCAGGTACTTTGTATATTGCATTCGACATAGTAGTAAAATTTTACGCAAAGGTACTATTTAATACCTAAAAAATAAGCGCAAGATATTACTTAAAGCCTGAAATTAATTGATTGGAACTAAGCTATTTGTTTCCGTATAAAGCAAATATCCTTTTACCTCTTGAAATCCCATCTTTTCAATCACCGAACAGTACTTCTCCACCTGTTTATTATGCTTGTCATCTTGACCACCCGTTTTGAAATCTATGATAATTGCAGTTTGGTCTTTCATCAGCACTCGGTCAGGTCTTAATGTTTCACCTTCAAAGTAAATGCTCGACTCGTTTTTGATTGCATAACTCCCATCATTGAAATTATTTTCATCTAGAAGTTTCAATGCAAGCAAGGCATCTTTCTTTAATCGTTCAATAAGGTTATTATCGTAAATATTGAATTTGATTTTGGTATTAAAAAGCACAGCGTCCAATTCCCCTGCTTTATTTACTTTGCTTAACAAGTGATGCAAGTAATCACCATACAACTGATCTGCATTTTTAATTTTATAACTCAACGTAGGTAATACCGATGTTGTATTAATCAACGATTGATTAGAAACGGAATTACTTTTCAATTGGACAGAATCGTTTTTCTTTTTTTCTTCAGCTGTATTATTTTCTTTACTTCCAATGATTAATTGAACAACCGCGTCTGTATCTATTAGCTTTGGACCTAACTCAGCATTTGAACGAATAGAGGAGAGCAATAAATTCCCTAATCGTTTTTCAGTTGATTTTAAATTCGAGAATACATATAGCTCCGATTTCGCTCTGGTAAATGCAACGTAAAGCAAATTCAGATTGTCAACATAAGAATTATCAATTTCTTTAAAATAGCTTTTCGAAAAATGCGTATGTTCTAATTTCTTCGTAAAGATAAGCGGACTAGCAGCTGTTGAATCATAAGGTGCTGCAGTTGTTTCTCCCCAGATTGTTTGATTCGATTTCGGCGTTATTTCCCAATCAGCAAATGGCATAATTACAATCGGAAATTCTAATCCTTTCGATTGATGTATAGTAATGATGCGTACTGCATTGTTGACTGTTGGAAGACTAACTGTCCAATCTTTTGTCTTTGATTTTTCATCCCACCATTTTAAGAAGTACTCGATAGATCCTCCTTCTTTAGATGTGTATTCCATCATCACATCATGAAATTTCTCCAGGTATAAATCGAAATAATCTAAGCCAGTAAGTTTCAAAATTTCCCAATAGCAAATATTGACTGGAAGTGTTTTTAACTTTTCAATCTCATTTGCAAACTTAACTTTTACCCAGGCCTGCGAGTGCTTATTAATAAAGTTTGCATTTCTTACTATCGTGGAATCTGTTAGTTGAAGTTTCTCTGCGAAATAATTTAATTCTTCTTCTATGATTTGATTTTGGGTATCATATAAAAAACGCAAACAACTAATGATAAATCGCACTTTATTATTCGCAGTTATTTTTAACGAGTTGCTGGAAATAAAATCAATGGTTGTTTCGTGCAATAGAAAGTCAGCAATCTTGACTTCATCATCATTCTTACGAACAAGAATGGCAATATCACTAAGTGTATAATTTCTTTTCAGTGCATCTTCAATAATAGCCACCATTTTAGGTAAATTTCCTAATGGTATTGCATCACTTTCTTCGGATGCTGTTGGCGTGTCTTCAATAATTTCATTTTCGACTTCTAACACAATTTCATTTGCTTCAGCTTCCTTGATCGCTTTTGCATCGATGAAATTAATTTCAATGTATCCACCTTTTGTTTTTTCTCCTTGATCAGC
>CAINEC010000056.1 GCA_903847585.1 uncultured Bacteroidota bacterium | reverse complement strand
GAAGAGAAATTCTTTCTGAAAAAATAACAATCAACACGAATGATTGGTCGGCTGGAGTTTACTTGATAAAAGCTGGAAATAAAAATCAGCAATCAATTCGGGTAGTAAAAGAATAAATCAATTAAACTTTTTCATTACTCTTCCCATCTCTCGTTTTGCTTCTGCTTTCTTTAGCGTTTCACGCTTGTCGAATAATTTCTTGCCTCGAGCTAAACCGACTCTTACTTTAATTAATCCTCGCTCATTCTCTAGAATGCTAATCGGAATAATTGTGACGCCTTTTTCTTTTAATTTGCTCTGAAGCTTCGTTAATTGATGTCGATGTAAAAGAAGTTTGCGCTCTCGCTTTGCTTCGTGATTCGCATAAGATCCATGTTCGTAAGGAGAGATATGAAGATTTTTAATCCATAACTCATCATTCTTAAAATAACAAAAGGAGTCACTTAAATTGGCTTTGCCTTCGCGAATGGCTTTTACTTCTGTGCCTGTTAACTGAATGCCAGCTTCAACTTCATCAGAAATGAAAAAGTTAAAACTCGCTCTGCGATTAACGATATTGATGTTTTGTTTAAAAACCACAGCACAAAGATAGTTAATCAGCGAACGACTAGAATAGGAATTGTTAAATTATGTCGTACAGCATCAATGGTAGATCCGAAAATTAAATCTTTAAACCCTTTGTGACCATGCGCACCCATTACAAGCAAGTCGGCATTGCATTCTCTTGCAATACGCGATATTTCTTTCCTCGGACGACCATAACCCATTTTGATTTCGCACTGATATCCCCAGGCTTCAATCTGCGTTTTATATTTAGCTAGGTTCTCCTGGTCAACTTCTGTTTCATAATCGCCAGCTTCTTTACCTAATAACTGCGCATTAGCTGTTTCTGAAATATGTATCAGATAGTAAGTCGCATTTTTACCTCCTTGTCGTAATGCTTGAGGTATCACATTTAAATCGGCATCTGTAAAATCTAACGCCAAGGCTACCCGTTGAGGATTCATAATGATGTTGTAATCAATCACAAGATCTTTTTTATGTGGTAGATTTACTGTTCTGTCAATTTTATTTGAAAGGAGTGGAGCGATACTGATATAAATTAAAATAGCAATAGAGATAACAACAAACAACAAGCATAAGATGACTTTGATATCACCCCATCCGTTTTCCAATATCCAATGATGTAATTCGTTGCCAACCATTTTAAGGTTTAGCACGACAATCACTAATGCGCAAAGCCAGGCAAGCGATTTTACCAATTTCGAAATAACAAACTCGCCCATTTTTTCTTTGTCACTCACAAAGTGAATAAGCGGTATAACGGCGAAGCCTAACTGTAAACTCAATATGACTTGTGAAAATACGAGTAGAGGACCCGTAGCATCTTCCCCCGAAACATAAATCACCAATAAAGCTGGTGCGATAGCAATTAGTCGTGTAATAACTCTACGAAGCCAAGGCGCAATCCTTAAATTTAAATAACCTTCCATTACAATTTGTCCTGCAAGTGTTCCTGTAATCGTAGAGCTTTGTCCTGCACAAATTAATGCAACCGCAAACAATACTGGAGCAACCGTACTTCCCAACAAGGGTGTAAGTAATAAATGCGCCTGACGAATGTCACTAACATCTTTTTGTCCGTTCATAAAAAATGCAGTAGCTGCTACGACTAAAATCGACATATTCACAAAGAAGGCAATGTTTAAAGCAATTGTACTATCGAGAAAATTAAATTTTAATGCTCTTTTTATTTCCTTCGGAGTTCGTTCAATTTTTCGAGTTTGCACGAGTGATGAATGCAAGTATAAATTATGTGGCATTACAGTCGCTCCGATAATTGCAATAGCAATATAGAGCGCACCATCATCTGCAAATCCTGGAATAAATCCACCAGCGATATTAGAAACTTCAGGATGAGCAATGAATATCTGAGCGAAAAATGCTAAACCAATAATTGCTACTAAAGTGATAATAAATGCTTCGATTTTTCTAATCCCATAATGCAATAAAAGCAAGAGGATAAAGGTGTCGAATGCACAAATGATAACCCCCCAGAATAACGGAATATCAAATAACAATTGCAATCCGATTGCCATTCCTAATACCTCAGCTAAATCGCAGGCGGCAATAGCTATTTCAGCTATTACATATAAAAAATAGTTGATGTATTTTGGATACAACTCCCTAGATGCCTGGGCAAGATCACGACCGCGTACTATGCCCAGTCGAACACTTAAACTTTGTAAGAGCAATGCCATTAGATTTGATAACAACAATACCCAGATTAATGAGTATCCATATCTGCTACCTCCTTCAATGTCGGTAGCCCAGTTACCCGGGTCCATATACCCAACGCTTACTAAATAAGCAGGACCAATAAACGCAAATAGTTTTTTGCGAAAACTCATACTTGATTTCACATCAACAGAGCTATGGACTTCTGATAGTGATGCTTTATTTTGAGCTGACATATTTCTTGATTAATATGTTTTTTGAAACTTCTAGACTTAAATGAAATTTATCCTTGTTGACTTTCACGAGCATACTTTTATCATAATCCATTATTTCGGCTATGCTTACCGTTACACCTGGTAATAGTCCATATTTCCGAAGGTGTTTTAAAAATAATGTGCTATGATCTGTAACACCTGTAATAATGTATTTTTCTCCTGCTTCTCCTGCTGAAAGATTGAACTTATCATGCGATTCCATTTTGCCAGTTTGATCGGGAATAGGATCGCCATGCGGATCAAACTTTGGATGACCAAGAAACGTATCAAGTCGCTTAATTAACTCTTCACTGCTCACATGTTCTAACTCCTCTGCCATATGATGCACTTCGTCCCATTCAAAATCCAGGATATTCGTTAAGAAAACTTCCCAAAGGCGATGTTTACGAATGATTCCTAATGCTACTTTTTCACCCTTGCGCGTAATTTTTACGCCTTTATATTTTTCGTAATTGATCCATTCTTTGTCGGATAACTTACGTAACATGTCTGTCACAGAAGCCGCAGTTGTTTCCATCGAAGTAGCAATCGAAGAGGTGTTAACGCTCTTGATTCCTGTATTGGAAAGATGGTAAATTGTTTTAAGATAATTTTCTTCTGTAGCAGTCGGTTGATACATAATTTAACAAGTCAAATATTAAATTTAGACAAATCTAAAAATAGTATTCGAATTATCAAATAAAAAAAATCACTAATCTTGCAGTATGTATCGCCAAATTATTCGTCCGTTATTATTCTTGATGAATCCCGAGGCTGCGCATCATTTCACTTTTTCATTGATCAAATGGTCGTTTAAAATCCCCGGGGTAAAAGCAATTTTTAAAGCTATTTGTGGAAATGTATCCAAGCCTGTAGAGGTAATGGGCTTACATTTTCCGAATCCTGTAGGCTTGGCAGCGGGATTTGATAAGGATGCTGTTTTGTTTGAAGAGTTAGGTGCATTTGGATTTGGATTTATTGAAGTAGGAACTTTAACTCCTAAAGCGCAGGATGGAAATCCGAAGCCACGTATGTTTCGTTTGCCAGCTGACAAAGGACTGATCAATCGTATGGGTTTTAATAATCAAGGTGTAGATGCAGCTGCTTTACGATTACAAAAGAGAACATCGAATTTGATTATTGGAGGTAATATTGGAAAGAATAAAGTCACTGCCAATGAAGATGCAAATTCCGACTACCGCTATTGCTTTGAAGCACTTTTTCCTGTGGTCGATTATTTTGTGGTGAATGTAAGTTCGCCTAATACGCCTGGACTAAGGGCTCTGCAAGATAAAGAGCCACTCACTAAGTTGTTAACAGAAGTAATGGCGTTGAATATGTCGAAATCAACACCTAAACCGGTTCTTTTAAAAATAGCTCCCGATTTAACCGATGAGCAAATCGAAGAGATTGTGGAGATCGTGAAGGCTGTTAAGTTGAGCGGTGTTATTGCAACTAATACGACGATTAGTCGCCAAGGATTAAAAACTGTTGCCACAATTACCTCTGAACAAGGAGGTTTGAGTGGAAAGCCGGTAACCGATAGAAGTACAGCCGTCATAAAGAAATTAAGAACATTAGCTGGTCCTGAGATGGTTATCATTGGTGTTGGTGGTATTTTTAATGCACAGGATGCTAAAGAGAAATTAGCTGCAGGAGCTAACCTCTTACAGGTATATACCGGGTTTATTTACGAAGGACCTTTTATTGTTAAAAACATCGTCCGGAATCTATAGTTTTTTCTTCTCATTTTTTGAAGATTTCATACCTTTGGAATTCTAAAAAATATAACCATGTTAAAAAGAATTTCATTATTTGCAGCCCTTGCAATTTTTGCTGTAGCTTGTAATCAATCAGCTGAAAAAGATGCATCGGCATCGACAGAAACTTCTGAATCATCAAAAGCAGAATTTTTCGGAGCTAAAATCACAGAAGAGAATGCTGTTCCTGTAGATTCAGTTGTATCAATGCTTAAAAATTCAAATCAGGATATCGCATCTGTAAAGGTGACTGGAGAAATTGATGCAGTTTGTAAGAACAAAGGATGTTGGATGACAATAGCTAACGGAGTAGGTGAGCCATTAAGAATTACATTTAAAGATTATGGATTCTTTGTTCCTAAAGATTGTGCTGGAAAAACAGCTGTTTTTGAAGGAAGAGCATACCATGATACTGTTACTGTAGCGATGTTGAAAGAATACGCGAAAGATGATGGTAAATCGAAAGAAGAAATTGAAAAAATTACAGATCCAGAAATCAGTTTAGGTTTCGAAGCTACTGGAGTAATCATTAAGTAATATTCTTTTTTTCGGTAATGAAGATTATTGAGTGTCCGAGAGATGCCATGCAAGGCATTTCTGAATTTATTCCTACGGAAATAAAAGTGGAGTACATCAATCAGCTTTTGAAAGTTGGTTATGATACCATCGACTTTGGATCTTTCGTTTCTCCGAAGGCAATACCTCAATTAAGAGATACCGCAGAAGTACTTTCACAACTAGATTTAAGTTCAACTTCCTCTAAGTTATTAGCAATTGTTGCTAATCATCGTGGAGCAGAAGATGCAGTTGAGTTTGAAGAAATTGCTTATCTCGGTTTTCCATTCTCCATTTCTGAAACATTTCAATTAAGAAATACCAATAGTACAATTGAACAATCGCTAACAACTGTTTCTCAAATACAGGACTTATGCGTGCGAAATAAAAAGGAGCTGGTCGTTTATATTTCTATGGCCTTCGGAAATCCCTATGGAGATGAATGGAATGAAGAAATTGCAATGCACTGGATTGAAAAAATCCGACAACTCGGAGTAAAGACGATAGCGATGGCGGATACCGTTGGACTTGCAGAAAGTGACGATGTGTATCGAATAATGCAGCACTTGATAGCGTCTATTTCGGATGTTGAGTTTGGTGCTCACTTGCATTGCACGGCCCAAAACTGGGAGCAAAAAGTGGATGCAGCATTTAAAGCGGGCTGCAGACGATTTGATACAGCTATCAAAGGTTATGGTGGTTGTCCAATGGCCAACGATGCATTAGTTGGAAATTTGGCGACAGAAAAACTGATTAGTTATTTATCAAAAAACAATAATAGTATTATGCTGAAAGATTTAAATCTGGATGCATTCAACGAGGCTACGATGATTAGTAACCGCGTTTTTAACCATTAACACAATGTAACTGGTTCAGGTCCGTTATACCAACGGATTATAGTATAGAGATTAGAATTATGAAATTTAATTACATGCGATATTTAAAAGTTTTTACTCTGATTGCGTTTGTTTTTTGTACGCAAACATTATTTGCACAGGATGATGGCTACCTTGAAGTAGTTGGATCTGTACTTCAAGAAGGTAAAGGTCTTGAAGGGACAGACATTACCATCATGAAGGGAAATGAAAAGTTTGATAATGTTATTACTTCTTCAGGAGGTAAGTTTATTGTAAATCTTCCTTTCGGATTTGATTATACACTGGTCTTTTCAAAAAATGGAAGTGTGACTAAATCCGTTTTGGTGAATACAAAAGTTCCAGATGCAGAGAAGAAGCAAATCTTCAGCTTTAAGTTTAAGATGGATTTGTTTAAGACGCCTGATAATGCTGTTCAACCTAAAGAAGCCGATAAGCCTGTCGCTAAGTTGGCTTTCAGTGATGATTATGCGGACTTCGATTATGATCCGGAATATTCTAAAACGCGTAAGGCAGAATTAGAAGGGGTTAAAGTAAAGATGGAAGCAGAGGCCAAGAAGCAAGAAGAAGCGAAGAAGGTTGCAATGGAAAAAGCCCGTCAGGATTCTATTGCCAATGTCCGTGCGAAACAATTAGCTGAACTTAAATTAAAGCAAGAGCAGGAGAAAGCAGCGCAAGATTCTATTGCAAAAGAAAAAGCAATTCAAGCACAATATGCAGCGCAAGCAGCAGCGAAGCGTAAGGCAGAACAAGATTCGATTGTTGCAGCAGAAAATAAAGCGAAAGCATTAGAAGCTGCTCGCATTGCCAGAGAAAAAGCAGTGAATGATTCAATCGCACGAGTTGTAGAAAAATCGCGCCAAGATTCAATTCTCGCAGCAAAAGAAAAAATGCGAATGGAATTATTGGCGATGGAAAAAGCACGTCAGGATTCTATCGCTAAAGATCGTCAGTTGAAATTAGAACAGGCTGCAATCGAGAAAGCACGACAAGATTCTATTGCAAAAGAAAATGAAAAGCTTCGTCAGATGCAGTTAGCGCAAGAGAATGCACGAAAAGATTCGCTCGAGAATGTTCGCATAAAGCAAGAGCAATTAGCGGCTATCGCGAAAGCAGAACGTGAAAAATTTGTTGCAGACTCTACGGCAAAAGCAAAAGAGCAAGCACGATTATTAGCCTTAGAACAACAAGCACAGGCAAAAGCAACTGCTGATTCATTAGCAAAAGTAAAAGCGAAAGAAGAAGCGGATGCAATTGCAGCAGCTAAAGAAAAAGCAAGATTAGATGCAATAGCAAAGGCTGCTCGTGAAAAAGCCGTTGCCGACTCTCTAGCTACCGCAAAAGAAGCAGCAAGAAAAGCAGAGTTTGCAAAGCTAGCACGTGAAAAGTTTGTAGCTGATTCGTTAGTAATGGCAAAAGAAAAAGCACGTCAGGATTCATTGGCAATGGTGCAAGAGAAAAAACGTTTAGATCAAATAGCGCGCGAAGAGCGAATTAAAATCCAAAAGGATTCATTAGACAATGTACGTAGAATTCAAGAGGAAGAAGCGCGTAAAATAGCTGAGGCAGAAGCACAGAAACAAGCTGAAATTGCAGAAGAAAAACGCAAGGCTGAAGCAGAGCGATTAAAAGCGCAACAACAAGCCAACGCCAATAAGCAACCTGTAGTTACAGCTAGTGCAGAGCCCGCTCCTAAAAAGAATAATACCGATGTGTCTCAGTTTAAAGTCGACTTTAAAGCGCAAGCAATTCCAGAAGGTATTTCGGATGAAAGTATTAAAGAGTCGAACCGTACAATCTCCAGAACGATTATTAATACTGCCAAAGACAAAATCTACTACTTGAAAGTTGTTTATGATTATGGTTTAGAGCAATACTACAAAGGTTCTTCTTCTTCAGCGTTATTAACGAATATTACTTCAAGTTTGTACTATAAAGAGGTAGGTGATTTTAGGAAAATATTGAAAGGAAAGTGATTTTGATTTGACAATTTGCTCGCGAGGTGGTCCCTGATCCCGAAGCCTCGGGACTCGAAGGGCCTCGCGATTTGATAATTTGACAATTTGAAAATGTATGATAAAGTGTATCCGAAGGAATCTACTTTATCGTGTGCTAATTTGATAATTTAATAATTTGATTTTAGAATCATTATGAAGAGAATAATTT
>CAINEC010000055.1 GCA_903847585.1 uncultured Bacteroidota bacterium | reverse complement strand
TAGAATGTTGCAGGAATTACCGCATCTTGATTTGAAGGAGCGGTAGAATCAATCGTCAAGGTTAATGTCGACGAAGAAGCGGAAGTGTTTCCGGATGGATCGATAAGTACTGCAGAAACGGTATATACGCCATCATTTAATTCCGAGAAGGTAACCGATGAAGTGCTTGAATTAACTGAAAAGCTTGGGCTTAGCGTAGTGGAAGTGGTCGTATTAGTTAGGGTAAATTGGACAGTATAATTAGCTGCTCCGCCAGTTACTGTTAACGTAGGCGTTTTATCCTTGGTGATATTATCGGTGTTACTTGTACCGGTGTCAGAAGCATCCTCTAAATCAATTGTTGGAGCAGCGGATGCAGTTTGATCCGATAATGTGCCTCTTACTAATGAAGTCTCGGTGTAGGAGAAATTTCTTGAATCTACAAGTGTAGACGGCGGGGTAATTTGAATTTGTTCTGTTCCTAATACTGTACCTGTCAGGGCAGGCAAGCCTACAATAACAGTTGTTCCCGAGATGGTCGCACTGGTAGATACATTTGATGTTAATGATACAGTCCCAGAAGTAATGGATAAGGTAAAGCTGTTTGCAGTAAGTGTTTGTGTAGAAAGTAGCGCTTCATTAAACTGAAGCGTAGCAGTTGTATTTGTAGGATTTAGTGTTATCGCTGTAATAACAGGACCAGACTTGTCTATGTATATGGCGCTTGTGGCAGCCAGATTCCCACTTGTAGGAATGGAGAGCGCTAAATTATTTGTTCCATCTGTGATGGTTGTTCCGTTAGGTAGTTCTAGGGCAACTGCATCTAATTTTCCATTCGTGTAGTCACCATCATCTACCGTCAACAAAAAATTTAGGTAGCGTGTAGCATTTGAAGAAGTAGCACTTGCATAAGGTCTAGGATCATCAGAACCTATATAGACCGCTGTTTTTGTTTGAGTACCCGAACTGTTTTTTACATTTAAAACAAGTGTGGGTGAATTTGTTCCCGATATGGCAACAGATTCTGAGGTAGTTACAGTAAGTGTAATAGTCCCCGACGACGTGTACGTACCATTGGTTCCCGTTACGGAAGTAATAGTAGGCAAGGCTCCTTGTTGCACTATGGCTTTATTATCCGCAAAACTTGTAATAGGCGCAGATACACGTTTGTATTGGTTAGTCGTACCTGTACCTCCTAATCCATTCTCAATCTTTACATGATTCCCCTTTATGGTAACAAATCCATCGTTTGTCATGGAAAGTGAATTACCACTATTTCCTGGATCAATAGCTTCAAGGCCCACAAACTTGATGGTGGAAATATTTAAATCCCTTGTATCCCCTGTTGCTTTGTATTGCTGAACATAATTGGTATTGATTGCCCAATGATCAACGGTTTGGTAAGTTGAAGATAAATAGGTACCGGGGCGCACATCAAATGCGGTTATAAAACGCCCGCCCCAATAATGCCTTTGAGTAAATCCATTATCGTAGGTGATTTCATAATAGGCTGAGGATGGAGTAAATCCATTCTTCAATCTAATTTGCAAGGGGTAGTTAAATATAAATCGAGGAATAATTGTGGCACCAGAAGTTGGGTAAGTGCCATCATTTCCTGAAGCAGCGGTGAGATCAATGATTTTAGGAACATCGGGTCTAATTATTAAATTAGAAGTATGACTTTGTAATGAGCCGATATTATAAAGATCAATTTTTGCCTCATGATAAAAATCTAAGACTGACTCTTCGATCATGCTAAAACTAGTAAGCTCTATATTTCCTCCGCCTAAAACAAAATCTCGTTCTTGTATTGTATAGATAAGTTGCCATCCATTTCCAATACCTGACGGAGTAAAATTGTCTGTTGTACCTGTTAAGGTTGTTGATGTGGTGTGGGTCAATCCATCCTCACTAAAATTTCCTATATTTAATCTTGCAGTAAAAGTACCATTTGCTGCAAGCTTTACTTGTTGATCAAAATCTATCCTAATCGCTATTTTATCTCCAGGAATAAGAGCATTCCCACGTACTTCTTGACATGTCAACATGCACCCTACAGTTCCTGCAGTGCATG
>CAINEC010000054.1 GCA_903847585.1 uncultured Bacteroidota bacterium | reverse complement strand
GACTTTTACCGCAAAACTTGATTTGAAAAACTAATGTTTCATTAACCACAAAACTGTCTTTGGAACACGAAACCCCGCCTTTTGGGTAGGTGCTGTTATAGGGCGTTGTTTTTATTGGTCGTGCTTGTCTGTCCATTGGTGTCTGTCGTTGTGCGTTGGCTTTGCAAGCTCTATTAAAAACTTTGGTCTGTGCATTGGCTGTGCGGTTTTTAATTGTGCTTGTAAAGTGCGCTGGCATTTATTTATTTCCTTTCGCTCTGTTGTGTGTCTTACATAACATTTCACAATTCTTGATGTCTGTCGCACCGCCTTTGCTCCAAGCAGAAACGTGGTCAGCATCCATTTCGGCTAATGACCATATTTTATTTTTGTTTGCATTGTTACCAACTGCACACAACGGACAATTTGAAATTCCTTTTTTCTCTGCTTCTGTTTTTTGTTTACCATAAACAGATTTTTTAGTTGCCTCGTCAAATACTCTCACGTCTAAAAGTTTAGTGTCTGTTGAACCTCCTAGAATATATTCAAAAACGCCTCTTCTATTTTTTACATATGGGTCAGCATACAAATCTTTAACTTTCCCTGAAACAACTTTAGGGCTATAAGGCTTGCTATGATAAAGTTCGTATAAACGCCCCCATTCAAGACCACACATTTCGCTTTCAACAGCAGTAAATACTGTGGAAATCCAATCAATTACACTATTAAAATAAGTCTTCAATTCATCTATGTTGTCCTCTCTGCGATGTTTACTCATATAGTCGCCAATCTCGCCTTTACTTACCCAATCGAGAGCTTGTTCCAAAAACGCTTGTCTGTTAACACTGCCAGAAATATAAGCACTCCATTTTTGAATGTTTGCATTTTGACTGTTACTAAACTCTGCTTTACCAAGAGTTACAAATGGACCGGAATAAACAGCGTTGAGCAATTCTTGGTTGTTAAGTGGGACACCAGCAATATTTATGGTTCTAAACCATTCTTTGATTTCACTTTCTGTTCCTTCACATTCGTAAATTAGTAGTTTTGTATTTAAAATAATTTCTTGTTTGTCTTTGGCAATACCACTAAAATATTGCTCCATTCCATTTTCATCTTTAATGGCAAATTTACCAGTAACATACCGACCAAAACTTGTGATTCGTTGTTGACCATCCAACACTTCAAGCGTATCTGCACTCGGTTTATTAAAGTAAATTAAACCTAATGGATAGCCTTTTAGAATAGATTCAATTACGCGGACATCCCTAACTCCGTCAGCATAAATATAGTTTCTTTGGTATTCAGGTTGTATTGTCAATTTACCTGACAATCCAAAAAGACCTCTACCTTCAAGCGAATTATAAACGAAACCTTCACAAATTTCCCTTACGCTAATTTCTGTTTTTAATGTTGTTATCATTTTTTATGTTTTATAAGTATTCTTGCATAAACTTTATTTACTATGTAATCATCAGCGGTCAAATATTTTCCATCTTCATCTTTTACATACAATAGAAAATCTCGTTTGTCCGATATAATTTTTTTTGTTTTCGGGTCTCTAAATTTTGCGTATTTTTTTGTTGGTGTAAAATTCCCCTCGCCAATTCCTAATGCGACTATTTCAAATTGCTCGTGATTATATTTCGGCAAAAAACTTATAGGAACTCCCATAACACCATCATAGTCGCTTGGAATTGCATCTGTATATGGAATTTCAATAGCATCGTAATTGTCATATTTTTTATACTCTTGTCCTTTAATTTCTTTGTGTTTGCTGAATTTGATATTATCCCCCATTGTCATAAGCGGCAAAAACTGGTGTCTTATACCGTGGTCAAGATTCGTAAACCAACCTGTGCCAGCAACACTAATCATTTTTTTTCCTTCATTATTTAGTTCCACTTCTGTTCCACTTAAAGCATAATTGTCAGGGACTAAAAATGTCATATTCTTGCCATTTAATCTCTTGTTAAATCTACTGCCTGTCCACATTTTATCATCTTTGATTAATGGGAAAACTTCTTTGTATGTAATGGCATTCATATTACCAATAATCACAAATTTTTTATTGGCTTCGACTATCCACGCTAAAAAATCTCTGAACAAAGAAAATGGTGGATTCGTAATAATTATATCTGATTCATCTCTTAATTTTTTTATCTCTTCGCTTCTAAAGTCTCCGTCACCATTTAAGTATTGCCACTCTAAATCATTTACATCAATTTTTCCGTCACCTGTTTTATCCTTTTCCAAAGTAAATATTTTACCGTTCACTATGGTTTTTTTACGGTCAAATTGGGGGTCATTAGTTTCAAAAAGTGTTGGCTGATAATTACTTTTAATATTTTTGCTTTCGTGAGCAAAACTAGTGCTTATAAGTTTTTTTATTTTTAGTCGTTGGAAATTTTGCGCGAAGAATTTCGTAAAGTTGCTCCATTCTGGGTCGTCACAGGGTAGCAATATTGTCTTACCCTTAAAAACATTTGGGTCATATTCTAAATAGGCGTTGATTTCATTTTCAATATCGTGATATTGTGTGTAAAACTCATCGTTTTTCCCATTTTTCGCCTTTGCTAAATCACTTTTTGCCATCTATATTGTCAATTCGTTAATGTTGTAAAGTTAAATTTTAAATCCGTTTTTGCCTCTAAAGTTGCCGTCAAATTGTCAACGGTCTATTTGTCGGGTGGTGGGTGGGCTTTGGAGCGGTCGGGCAAAATTAAATGTGGTGTTTTTGTTTAGGCTTGTGGGCTGGCAAAACACCTCTTTTAATTTTGCGAAGGGTCGGCTGTCTTTCATTTTGTCTGTCGGTATTTTGATTGTTTGTCGGTCTTTTTACAATGCCCTATAACTACCTTATACACGCTATAAAGCTTCCTTATATTTCCGAATTTGGCTGTATTGGCGCAGTTTTATTTCGTATGTACTAAAGTATATAAATATTTATAAATTATCGGATTGGTAATATCAAGATTTTGAAAGATCATCCCTCCCCACCGTAGCCAGTTTTTCCATACACGATACCGTTATACTACAAAAGCCAAATTCAATATCTACTCTTCCGGTGATCAAATAAATTCCTCGTCCTCTAAACGGATATTTTTTAAACGTTATCGGAAAAGCAGTAGTGTCTATGCTTTTAAGAAAAACATTTCTTTAGAAAACGAATTAGAAATCAACGAAGATAAACCCCGCCTATTGCAAATGTGCTGTTAGAACCAGTTGTACTTCCATCTATCATTGTATTCTTTTTATTGCTCTTGTCGCTATAAAGGCAGGGAAAAAATCATCCATTTTACTTTCTCCTCCCCAATTGTCTTCATACATATTTGTCAAGTTAAAACCAGCGTCTAATTGTCCGCTAATTTGGTCTGTCAAACTATGTCCAAATACCAAAGCTTCATTGTTATTTTTCAATTCTTCTAATTTTTCTGTCGGCAATGAGTACAGGTCTGAAAATGGTTGCTTGTAAATTAGTTTCAAACATTCTTCGTCAAGTTGAAATGAAATTGGGTTGATTAAACCAGTCATTAAAATTCCATTTGGTTTCAAAACTCGGAAACATTCTTTCCAAACTGGCAAAACATTGTCAACGAAGAGTATTGAACAAGGATTAAAAATCAGGTCAAATGAATTGTCCGCAAACAATGAAAGGTCTTTCATATCTCCTTGAACTGTTTTTATGTCAAGGTCAAATTTGTCGCTTAACGTTTTGTCTTGTTGTAACTGCTTTTCGGAATTGTCAAAAATAGTAACGTCTGCCCCTAAAGTTGCAAGAATTGGTCCTTGTTGTCCACCACCAGATGCAAGTCCTAAAATTTTTAAACCTTTCAAATCGGGAAACCAATTGTGAGGGACAGGTTTTTTCGGTGTTAAAACAATATTCCAGTTTCCATTCTTTACGTTTTCTAATTCTTGTTCGGAAACAGGAATTGTCCAACGGTCTTTTTTGTCAACGTAATTATCCCAAGCTGATTGGTTATGTTTTACAATGTCCATTTTTTGTCGTGATATGTCGTCATACAATTAGAGCTGACTATCTTATGCCCGCTATAAATATTATCCAGTTGTCGTTATTGGGTGTATTGACGCAGTGTTATTTCTTATGTACTAAAGTATATAAATATTAATAAATTATCGAATCAGATTGGTAATCTCAAATTTTTGAAAGATCATCTCTCCCCATCGTCGCCAGTTTTTCCATACCCGAAACCGTTATACTGCAAAAGCCAAATTCAATATCTACTCTTCCAGTTATCAAATAAATTCCTCTTCCTCTAAACGGATATTTTTTAAGAGTTAACGGGAAATGAGTGGTGTCTACAAAAGCGCCTTCTTCATCTATAAAACAACCAAACGACATTGCTTCGCCTTTGCCTGTGCGCGTAGGTTTGATAGTAACAAGATAGCCAAGTATACACACATATTCCCCTACGTGTTTTGACATTTCATTTACTTTTATTTTAGGATTCGAAAATTTTTCAGGCGCCTGTTTTAGTAATCGAAACGGAGAACACACCGGAAATCCTATCAGCTCTATTTCATCCAATGCATCTTCTAAATCGTGATGATGCAACGTTGGCAATTGATAGTTCGGTAACTCCTGCTGAAATAATTCTTGTCGCACCACGGTCTTCTTTCCTTGCTCCATGTTCAGATGAATATCCCACAACAACTGCTTCTTACTTCTTCCTGTAAATCGAAACGCACCGATGCGTATCAAACAACGCAACTGCTCTAACTCAATACTTATTCGATTCATGAAATCATGCAACGAAGTAAATGATCCGTTTTTATTTCGCTCGAGGGCTATTGATGTAGCTGTGTCATATTCTAATCCTGCTAAATGAATAAATCCTAATGTGATGACTTCGCCTTCAATACTGGTTAAATATTCACCCGTGTTCACGCAAGGCAGTGCAATCGTTGCTCCCGACATACGCGCTTCGTGTACGTAAAATTCTGTTCGGTAAAAGCCACCAAAATTATTAATCACGCCCACCATAAATTCTAGCGGATAATGCGCTTTCAAATATAAACTCTGATAACTCTCCACCGCATACGATGCTGAATGTCCTTTTGAAAACGAATAGCCCGCAAAGCTTTCTATTTGTCGCCATACTTCACTCGTAATAGCTTCCGTATATCCTCGCTCTTTGCAATTATCAAAAAAACGATTTTTTATTTTTAAAAACTCCTCCCTCGATCGGAACTTACCACTCATTCCTCTTCGCAATACATCTGCCTCTGATAAATCCAATCCAGCAAAATGATGCGCTACCTTAATCACATCTTCCTGATACACCATCACACCATAGGTTTCTTCCATCAGCTCCTTCATAACGGGGTGTATATACGTTCTTTTCTCCGGATGGTGTGTTCGCAAAATATACTCGCGCATCATACCACTGCTAGCTACACCAGGACGAATAATAGAGCTCGCTGCCACGAGTTGTATGTATTGATCTACGTTTAACTTTTTCAATAACATGCGCATCGCAGGACTCTCCACATAAAAGCAGCCGATGCATCTTCCGTCTCTTATTAATTGTTTGATGGCTTCGTCTTGTTTAAACTCTTCAATCCTTCGAATATCAATCTCAATTCCTTTATTCTTCTTTACAAGTTCGATGGTGTCTTTAATGTGGCCTAGTCCCCGCTGACTTAAAATATCATACTTATACAAGCCAACATCTTCTGATTCCAACATACTAAACTGCGTAACTGGAAATCCTTTGGGTGGATAGTTCAATGCTGTATACGCATAGATGGGTTTCTCCGAAATAATTATTCCTCCTGCATGCACACTCAGGTGATGAGGAAAATCTTTTATGAGCGCACCATACTTTAAAATCAACTTCCCATATTCACCAGCGGTAGTATAGTCACCTGTGTTCTGTAGCGCATCGATTTCCGCTTTCGGCAAACCAAACACTTTTCCTAGCTCACGTATCACCGCATCTTTTTGAAATGTTGTATACGTTCCCATCAACACCACATGATTCTCTCCGTGTCGGTTGAAAATATAATTGGTGATTTCATCTCTATCCTTCCACGAAAAATCTAAATCGAAGTCGGGAGGGTTTTGCCGATACGGATTAATAAACCGTTCGAAATATAAATCGAGATCATCGGGATCTACATCGGTAATATTTAAACAATACGCCACCATGCTGTTAGCACCACTTCCTCTTCCAACGTAAAAGAACCCTCGCTTGCGTGCAAAACGAAGTATATCCCAGTTAATTAAAAAGTACGCACAAAAACCAAGATCAATAATCATGGTTAATTCTTTCTCGATACGCGTTTTTATTTTTTCACTCAGGCGAGTGCCATATCTTTTCGTTGCTCCTTTATAGGCTTCTTTTTTCAAGAGCGCCGCATCCAACTCTTTGCTTCCCGTGAAACATTGTTTATTCTTGCTTTTATGAAAGTCGAACGAAAGATGACAATTTTTTAGAATCGTTTCTGTGTTTCGAATAATCTCGGGATACTCTTTATAACGCTCACGAATATCCGCTTCCGACCTAAATGTTTCGTCTTCCTTACAAAAGACGGTAGCAGGTACACGACTTAATAATTCATTTTTCCCTACTGCTGTTAATAGGCGATGAATATTATGATCTGTTTTATTGCGCACTGTTACCGGACAAAGGGCGACGCACTTGTTATAAGCATTAGGAGAAAACGAAAATTGTATCTGTAACAACTCTTCCTCTCGAACCCCAATGTACTCGTAATCTCTTAATGCATTTTGTGGATTCTTCTTTTCCTTGGATGCTCTGGCCTTCATCAGCTCTCCTCGTTGAGCACGCTTACCAACAAAAGCAATTGATTCAAACGAAACTGTTTTTAAAAAGGGAGCGCTGGTCGGATAAACGACAAATACATTTTTAAACATCGGTGCTCGATCTGGTATAACGGCATCGCGGTTACCCGATGTTTGATTTTTTTCCGAAGCGGTTTTTAAGCAAGAAGAAAGAAAGATATTCAGCTCTTCATACCCTTCATTGTTCTGAGCAAGGCCGATAAACCTTAGATCATCGCCATCGTGAAATGCAATTCCCGCAATTGGTTGAATCCCGTACTGCGGCGCCAGCCGAACAAAATCAAGAATGCCAGAAGTATTATTAATATCGGTAAATGCAATTTTTTTCAGTCCCTGCTGTTTAGCTTCTTGCAGGAGCTGTTCTACCGACATTGTTCCGTAGTAAAAGCTGAACCATGAATGACAGTTCAAAAACATAAGAATAGCCGATTGAAATAAACATTAGCTCCTTTGATTAATAACGACGTTGGTAACGCGTGTTTTTTTGCAGATAGGCTTCCTTGATTTGTAAGTAAAGAAGTCCTGCTAATGAAACAAGCATTAAAGCAACGGGTGTGTAGCGCAAGGCTGTCAGAATTAAGTCTAATGAATCCATGATATGAAGTGTTTAGTGTTTCTGCTTTTACTACTTTTATCCCGCTACCGTGTAACTCCTTCCTTAGCTACACGGCAACGCGACGATCAACCAATTCAGTTTGAGGCAACAATTCTATAAAGATTGTAATACAATCAAACATGATGGTTGCAATATAGTCTTTCTGTTTTCAGAAAACCAAATTCCCACCCGAAAAAACTTGTAACTTATTGATTGTCTGATTTCTTTTTTTGATCGCCTTTTAGTCCAACGGCGCGCAAAACGGCGGTATTTCCAAACTTTTTCCGCAAATGATCCATGGCCTGGTACAGATTAATGATCTCTTCGGAATCTTCAAAAAGGTTGATTTGATTTCCGCCACCTACCAGATGACTAAACCTTATTCCAATTAATCGAATCAACATCCGGCGTTCATACAACTTATCAAAAAGCTCCTTTGCTTTTGCAATAAGCGTATGGTCGGAAGAGGTATACGAGATGCGTGATTGGGTAGTATGTGTATCAAAATTAGAGTAGCGTATCTTTACGGTAATGCATGCCGTTAGTTTATTCTCCGAACGCAGTTGAAAGGCCAGCTTCTCTGTCATCTTTACCAGCAAGGATTTTAAAAATACTACATCGGCTGTGTCTTGTTCAAACGTTTCTTCTGTTGAAATCGACTTGCGTTCGCTATAAGGTTCTACGGGAGTATTGTCAATGCCATTGGCTTTTTTCCAAAGGACAAATCCGTTTTCGCCTAACACTTTTGTTAAAAGATCGGGCGGCATTTCTTGTAACGTAAATACGCGTTCAACACCCATGCTGCGCAAGAGCGTGTACGTTTTATCACCCACCATCGGAATTTTCTTTATGGAAAGCGGACCTAAAAAAACTTTCTCATCTCCAAAATCAATCTTCTTTTGTCCGTTAGGCTTTGCCTCCCCGGTAGCCACTTTTGATACGGTTTTATTTTCTGATAATCCGAAGGAAATAGGAAGCCCTGTTTCTTTCATGATACGCTGACGCAACTCCGAAGTATAATTATAACATCCGAAGAAACGATCCATACCGGTCATGTCAATATAAAACTCATCAATCGACGACTTCTCATAAACAGGAACGTCTTCTTTAATAATATCGGTGACCACTTCTGAATAATACGAGTAGCGGTCATAGTCGCCACGAATAATAATGGCATCGGGACAAAGTCGGCGGGCGAGTTTAATAGGCATGGCAGAATGCACACCAAAGGCGCGGGCCTCGTAACTACAAGCGGCTACCACACCTCGATCACTAGTGCCACCCACAATAACGGGCTTGTTGTGTAAAGCGGAATTTTCCAGTCGTGAAACAGAAACAAAAAAACTGTCCAGATCCATATGTACAATTGTTCTGTCTTTTTGCATGATTTGTTTCTTTAAAAAATTGTTTTTAGTTTTGGCGGTAATACAATCTATTTGAAAGGCTGTAATATAACCAAATTTTAATATGTACTTCAACTCCAACATTAAAATACTTCGTCAGCGTCGCAAGCTTACGCAGGACATGGTAGCAATCGAACTAGGTATTAGTCGTTCCACAATTAACAGTTATGAGAATGGTAGCGTACAAAATCCTACGTTGGAAGCGCTGGTTTCTTTTTCGAAATTTTTTAAGATGAGTTTAGACACGCTGGTGAAAATTGATTTGTCGCGCGTATCCGAATTTCAACTTTCGGAATTAGAACGAGGGCACGATGTATTTGTAACGGGTGCGAAGCTGCGCGTATTGGCAACTACGGTTGACAGCAACAATAAAGAAAATATTGAAGTAGTTCCTATCAAAGCAAAAGCAGGTTATAAGAGCGGGTATGCTGATCCTGATTTCATCAAGAAGCTTCCTACCTTTCAGTTACCGATTTTATTTGGTGAGCGCAAGTATAGAATGTTTCAAATCAGTGGCGACTCGATGTTACCGATACCCGATAAGAGTTGGGTGATTGGAGAGTATGTAGAAAACTTCTACGACATTAAAGATGGACAGGCTTATATTTTCCTGACGGAAGATGATGGTGTTGTTTTTAAAGTTGCGAATAACAACATCAAGAAGAAAAAAAGTCTAACACTACAATCGTTGAATCCACTTTACGAAGCTTATGATGTTTCCGTAAACGAGATTAGAGAAGTCTGGAAATTTTGCAACTACCTCAGCAGCGAGATTCCTGATAAATATTGGGAGCGCGATAAGATTCTGAAAAAGATTGAGAAGGTAGAGGCGGAGATGAATGAGATTAAGAAGGCGTTGTAGTAGGGCTTTCGGAAGGCTACACCACAGATTATTTATCATTATTCTTGTGGTATATACTTTTGGTATGTACCTTTGTAAAAAAGCAGACTATGAAAACACTTTCATTAAAACTTGATGATAAAATTTTTGACGAGGCAGAAGAGATAACTTCAAAACTTAATCTTGCGCGAAACCGATATATTAATGAAGCGGTAAGTATTTACAACCTTTACAACAAAAGGAAGCTTTTAAAAAAACAACTTCTTAGAGAATCTAAACTTACTAGAAAGGATTCGATGGATATATTAAGTGAATTTGAAAAACTAGTAGATGAAAATTAAACAATATGATATTTGGCTTGCAGACCTTAACCCAACACGAGGAACCGAGCCTGGTAAAAAACGTCCTGTTGTAATTATTCAAACAAACTTGCTTAATGATTTTCACCCATCCACATTAATTTGTCCAATTACCTCTCAAGTCAAACCAGAAATAGAACTGCTGCGCGTCCATTTAAAAACAAATCAACTTGATGCTGCATCTGACATTCTTGTTGATCAAATTAGGGCTATTGACAACAAGCGATTAATTAAGAAACTTAGTACGCTCACAAAAGAGCAAATAGTAACACTTAAAAACAACATTCGCGTTGTTTTAGATTTATAAAATCACAACATTTTTTACCTCGAAAATCTAGACGGACCACCCTCTGACATTCTGAAACGAAGAAAAATTTCATTCGCTCCAAAACCGCTGCTATACTCATTCAATCCTGAGGTATTAAAGTCGAAAGAATACCCAAACGAGTATTGATCCCAGTCCAACATTAACTTAAATATAGCTGCATCTTTTAGTCGGCCGAATAAACCAAATGAAACAGAAAGAGGTTTATTAAAGCCTGTATATTTTGTATCGTCGGTGATTCTAAATTTATAAAGCGCTCCTACTAATAATTGATTTGCTGATCCTTGTTGATGATAATATACTCCCGGTAATACCGCTCCATTTGTTCCCGGTATTCCACGTTCTGCAGATGCAAACGCACTTACACGAACAGGTAAACGATCTGTATTTAGATCATAAAAAGAATTATTCGGTCTGTTAAGATGATATGCCGAAAGGCCCACGTTTATTATTCGTGATTCGCTTTGAGAAAATGTTCGCCCTGATTCTATAAAGGTATAAACAATACCAGCTCCTAAATCAAGATAACGAAACTCGGTACTTTCTAACGACTCTCCACTACCTAACGATGGGTCATAGGCGGTACCGTTATATTGTGTCGCCCATTGACCATCATTTATACGAATGGCACGTTGCGAATATCCTGCACTAAGAGCAACGCCTATCTTACTTTCATTACTTATCTGAATATGATCCGCTAGAATAAACGAAAAACTATTGCTTGAAATAGAAGGATTGCCTGATTTATCGTTTACAAACTGTAATCCTAGCGCTAATGTATTACCGATATTTCTACGCTGTTTTGTTAAACGAGAATAAAATCCGAGTGAAGTAGTAGTAATAGGGTCTCCAAGGCTGCTCCACTGATTACGATAATTTAAGGTAGCCTCTTTTTTGAAGTTGGCCCCCGCTAATGCAGGATTTAACACAAGCGGATTGCGTTCTGCAAATGAGAAATGTATATCCTGCGCATTGCTTATAATTGAAAGCAACAAGAAAAAGCAGATGAGCAGTGAACGTATTTTCATATTATTATTTTACAAGTGTGATATTTCCTGATTTGCTTACAATGATACCATCAAGTTGTTTTACATATAAACGGTAGGTGTATACACCAGTAGCTAATTCTTTACCGGCAAACGTACCATCCCAACACTGTTGTGGATTGTTAGTAATAAAGATTTGTTGTCCCCATCTGTTATAGACAGCAAACTCCATTTCTTGAATACAATTACTATAAACACAAACGCTTTCATTTTTCTCAGGTCCGTTACCGTTAGGAGAGAAAATAGTTGGTACAAATATTTCTGTACAATTATAATCAATTAAAATAGTTATACTAGCTGTTGCGGTACAACCATTCAAATCTGTACCTGTTACGGTGTATGTTGCGCTACTTACTGGAGATGCAATAGGATTTGTACAAGTAGTACAACTAAGTCCTGTTGCTGGCGACCAACTATAGGTTGCTGCTCCACTAACAGATAGTGAAACGCTTTCTCCTTGATTAATTGTTTGTGGCGAAAAAGGAATTGTTAAAGTAGGAGCAGGAATGGCTGTTATGGTTATCTGATTAGTAGTAGTACAACCATTATTATCTGTGATGATAACGGAATAATTCCCACTTGAAAGATTTGTAATCGCATTCGTGTTGGCACCATTCGACCAGCTATAACTATAAGGACCGTTACTTCCGTTTACAACCGCTGTTGCTGTTCCTAAATCCTTTCCACAAGTGTCAGGTGTTGCTGTTGTAGTAGCAACTGGATTATTATTTATTGTTAGGTTTATTGTAACAACACTATCACAGCCATATATGGTTGTATAACTATTATTGTACGAACCACTTTGTGTGTAAATGGTGCCCCATGCTGAGGTATAAGTATTACACGCGCTCACTATTTGTGACGCTGTTGTTATACTATTGTTGATGGTAAGATTAATTGTGATGACACTATCACAACCATTAACTGTTGTATAAGTATTACTATACGTTCCACTTTGTGTATACACAGTTCCCCACGGCGATGCATATGTGTTACATGAACTTACTGATTGTGGTGCTGTTGTTATACTATTGTTGATGGTTAAATTTATTGTAACGATACTATCACATCCATTTGCTGCTGTATAGTTATTACTATATGTTCCACTTTGCGTATATACTGTTCCCCATGCTGAGGTATAACTATTACATTCGCTTAGCGTTTGTGGTGCTGTTGTTACACTATTGTTGATGGTGAGATTTATTGTAACGATACTATCACATCCATTTGATGCTGTATAGTTATTACTATATGTTCCACTTTGCGTGTACACCGTGCCCCATGCTGCTGTATAACTATTACATGTATTTACTGTTTGTGGTGCTGTTGTTACAGGGTTGTTGATGATCAAATTTATTGTAACGATACTATCACATCCATTTGTTGTTGTGTAGGTATTACTATAAGTTCCGCTTTGTGTGTACACCGTACCCCACGCTGCTGTATAACTATTACATGTACTTACTGTTTGTGGTGCTGTTGTTACAGGGTTGTTGATGGTCAAATTTATTGTAACGATACTATCACATCCATTTGTTGTTGTGTAGGTATTACTATAAGTTCCACTCTGTGTGTACACTGTTCCCCACGGTGATGCATATGTGTTACATGAACTTATAATTTGTGGTGGAACATTAAATACTGGATTAATTGTCAAATTAATTGTAATAATACTATCGCAACCACTAGCATTAGGAATAATGTCTGTATATATATAGAATCCTCCAGTGGTTAAAACATTTCCGCTTGGGGTTGTATAGCTTCCACAACTTGTAACACTTATTGTAGATGAAGTGCTCGTACAATTACCGTAACAGATATATACTAAACCGTCGCCACCATTTTGGTTGTCAACTCCTGTTGCTATTCCTGGGTAGCTGGCTAGTACAGGATCAGAAGCATTTGCTGCTGCACCGAAAAAACCTGCAGTTATCATAGTGCCTGTTACACCAACACAGCTTGTACAAACATAACCGCTACCGCCACCACCAGTACTTCCTACTCCAAAACATCCATCATGACTTCCACCTCCGCCGCCTCCATAGTAACCATCACCACCGCCACCACCAGCTGTACGATCATTGATACCTCCCCCTAAGTCCGTTGCACCTGTTCCTCCTTGCAAAGAACTACCCGCAGTTCCATTTACAGGGTGCGGACAAAGCGTATTTGAAGACGGTGCGCCACCACTTATCTGTGTACCACCAAATCCATTCAAGTTAAAAGTATTATTTGCTGAAGTAAATTCTGCAACTGCTCCGCCACCACCACCACCAGAACGATTGTAAGCACCTCCACCGCCGCCGCCAGCAATTCCGTAAGTGATTCCTGCTATCGCAACTTCCGAACGACCACCACCACCTGCACCGCCACCATCAGGTCTGTTTCCAGAGCCTCCATTTCCTCCGCTAGGCCAACCTCCAACTCCTCCAACACCTCCGACTGCTCTTTTACCTCCACCACCAACTGTTATATCTATTACTTGTCCTGGAATAACAGGAACAACAAGTTCAGTAAAACCGCCACCACCACCAGCATTGTTAATGGGATCAGCTCCACCTCCACCAGCAGCACCCCACATTTTTATTCGTAAGGTATCTACTCCAGTCGGCACTGTCCATTGTTGCACAGCACCGGTGTACTGATAAACATCACATTGGCTAACCAATGGAGTGCAAGGATTGACAATTGGCAAAGAATCTAAAAATAAAGTATCAAATCCACAGGCATTACCGATTATTGCCTGAACATTATAATAGCCAATTTGTGAAAAAGTATGAGTGGTATTAAAGCTCGTCGAAGTATTGTTTGCTCCTGAATTTGGGTCTCCAAAGTTCCAGGTAATACTTGAAATACCGTTGGTGTCTGCAATAAAAAACTGAGTAATAGCTCCAAAACAATTTTCATTGAAAATTATTGTTTGGTAGGTTGATAGTGGCGCATCATCTGCATAATAAACCCATTTGGGTAAACCATAGCCTCCACCACCTGTTTGATTAGCTATAACATTTGTTTGATAACCGCAAGCAGCGCCTAATTTATTGGGGCAATTAATAGCATTTAAGCTTCCAGCATTGACATATATTTTTTCATCTATTCCTAACTGCAAACTCGTGTTATTAGAATTTGAAACCAGGTATGCAGAGTTTTCTATGGCTAATGATGTAGGTTGTGTTATATCATATTGCACTAAATTTTGAAGGTCGCTCACATATAAAACTTCTCCATTTGGTGAAAACTCAACTCCGTAGATTAGTGCAACCGGGAAATTATAATTCCAAATCATAGCATTTGAAATAATTCCTAAAGTATTATTAAAGTCAAATAGTTCAATTTGGGTAGTAGCGCCTGCTCCTACATTTAATAAGCCCATAGCAATTTTGTTGAATTGCTTATTTATTTTCATGTGGCCTGCACCATTGCCTTGGACTCCTCCTATTTGGCTAACTACAGGGTTGGTTTGAATGCCAGTATTGTCAATTTTAAATGAATAAAATGAATTACCAGGATTATTGTGTGTGATTAACCAATAACTTATTCCATCCGAAGCAGGAACAACTTCCAACTTTTCAGAATTAGTTTGAAACAGAAAAATATTTTTTTGACCAGTAACAATATCACCCAATCCGCCATTCAAGGTCATATCAACAACACTATATCTGACACCGTTACCATTAAATTGTTGATCTATTGTTACAATATAAAACAAACTATTACTACCTGGTTTTGGAACAATAACCGCGGCAGTTGTAGATGACAATGTTGCTGCCGCACCGCCTAACAAACCCGTTCCATTAGGCATTACCTGGTTGTTAGCATTCCAAACAGTAACTCCGTTTGTATAAAACAGCAGTGCCCCAGTTAATCTATCAGCAACAGATGCACTGCCTTCGGACGTTGAAATAGGACAACCTGGAACAAAGCTTGGTGGCACCGTATTAAAATCAACAGCCCCGGTAGTTCCAAAGCGCCATTGGTTGTTTTGAAGGTTTTGGGCTTGAGAAAAAATGGGAAACAGAATTAATAAAAAAACTGCATATCTGAATATAATAAGTCGATTCATTTAGGGCTAGGAAATATTTATTCGATAAACAAACATAATTTTAAAATGTTTTTTTATTCTCTAAATGATATATAACAAAAGCGGTGGATTTTGCCATAAACTCAACTCCACCGCTTTATTATTTATTAAATTTTACTATTACTTTCTCACCAATATATCACTTAACTCTTTTCGCATACGAGGAGCTGCTTCACGCTCGTTAAATGGCGCTGGAAGTTGTTCTGCATTTCCTGGATAGCCTAAAGCAATAATAACCACAGGGTCTAATTCTTCTTCAAGATTAAAAACTTCTTTTGTCTTTACTACATCAAAGCCTCCCATTAAATGTCCAAGGACACCATTTGCGGTAGCTTCTAACATTAGATTTTGATTAGCCGCTCCTACATCATGCATATAATGACGGTTAGGGTTGCCGTTAGAAAAATTCTTCTTTGCTAATGAAATCATTAAAACAGCTGCATCTTTTGCCCAAGCTTTATTGCCTGGCATTAATAATTCCAACATTTGATTAAAACCTTCTGTTCCACGATGCGCAACATAATAAATCCATGGTTGCTCATTCATACTGCTGGCTGCCCAAGATGCAGCTTCAACAAATTGATTTAATAATTCGTCTGAAATATTTTTATCTGAAAAGGCGCGAGCGCTCCATCTTTCTTTTATAAGAGAATTTACAGGATATTGTGTTGTTGCTGTTTTATTCATTTTTATTTTTTATAAAGTACCCATTAACCCGTTTTCGTAGTCGTGTATGGCTTGTATAATTTCTGTTTTACTATTCATTACAAATGGTCCGTAAGAAACAAGAGGTTCATTGATTGGCTCTCCTGCCATAAATAACAATTCAGAATCACGTATAGCCTTTACTGTTATATTAGTTCCTTCATCACTTAACCAAACAAGATGTTGAGCTGGTACCTCATAATCATCTATGATTGTTTCGCCCTTCGTTAAATAGTAAGATGCATTAAACCCTTTTTCAACTTCAATGGTTACTTCTTCTCCCTCGGGAATAGAGATATGTAACAAGGATAAAGGTGAAAATGTTTTTGCTGGCCCCTGCAAATCTTTATACTTACCAGCTATAACACGAACTTGACTTCGTCCTTCTTTTAAAACTGGGATTGAATCCGATTTAATTTCCTGATATGAAGGCGCTGTCATTTTATGCGCAGCAGGTAAATTAATCCAAAGTTGAATTAAATGTAAAACGCCTCCTGTTTTCGAGAAACTTTCAGGAGCACCCTCCGAATGAACAACACCGCTTCCCGCTGTCATCCATTGAACGTCGCCACCCTTTATTCTTCCAATATTACCAACACTGTCTTTGTGCTCCACTTCTCCGTCGAATAAAATTGTCACTGGAACAAATCCACGGTGGGGATGTGGAGGAACAAAAAATGGTTCGCCAGCAGGAATATGCTGTGGACCAAAATGATCTAACATGATAAACGGACTGATTTGTCCAACCCACTGATTGGGCAGCGGACTCATCACAAATTGTTTGGGGCCAAGGTTCTTCTTTTCAGAAGCAATTATCTTTTTTACTGTTTTCATATTTCTGAGGACGCAAAGATAAAACTTTAATTGTTGTATATACAACAGTTTTTAGCGTGGAACAATTTAATTAGAGATTATTCTTTTCCTGCTACACAAACTACAATCTCGCCCTTAGGCGGATGCGCCGAAAAATGTTGGAAAAGCTCTTCTGCTGTTCCACGTCGCGTTTCTTCGAACATCTTTGTGAGCTCTCTCGAAACAGCGCATTTTCTATCTGCTCCAAAATGTTCCATCACCTCCTCCAATAGTTTTACTAATCGAAATGGCGATTCATAAAATACGATGGTACGCTCTTCTTCTTTTAAAAATAAAAAGCGCGATTGACGACCTTTCTTCTGCGGTAAAAATCCTTCGAACACAAATTTATCACATGGTAGCCCGCTCATAACTAAAGCAGGAACAAATGCTGTTGGTCCTGGCAAACAATAAACTTCAATATCTTCTTTGATGCATTCACGAACAATTAAAAAACCGGGATCACTAATAGCGGGGGTTCCTGCATCAGAAACGAGTGCAATCTTATTTCCTTCTTTTAACAAACGAATCACTTCCTTCAAAGCATTGTGTTCGTTATGCTGATGGTGAGATAAAATTCGTTTTTCTATTTGAAAATGTTGTAATAAAAAACGAGCTGTGCGTGTGTCCTCTGCTAAAATCAAATCGGCATTTTTAAGAACCTCGAGCGCTCGCAGCGTGATGTCTTGTAAATTTCCGATGGGCGTTGGTACAAGCGTTAGCATAGTTGTTTTTCTTATTTGCAATACTACAAATTAGTTGAATGTGCTTTATTCTATTTTACATTGTATTTTCAACCTTCGACATTGAATATACATTCAAGGTCGTTATCGTTTAATACCACACCCCGTTGCAAATGTCTCACAACGAGGTGTTTATAGCTTTTTTGAATCGAATAGTTATTTGAACAGAATTCCAAAAAATACGGCTATCCGTAAGCGTTATACTGATAAAGAATTTTTATTCTATTTGTATTGTGATATCGCTAAGAATGTTCCACAGCGGATTCCTTTTCCAGATGCAACTATTCCAACCAATGAAATAAAGTTGGATTTAGTCGCTGTTCAATGATTAATGTTGAACAACAAATCGAGAGCTATATGTTTTAGCGCCTGTCAGAATATACGAATACAATCCTGCTGGATATTGTTTCACATCCAACATATATTGATCAATATCTGATACAGATACATTATTTACTAATTGTCCTGCATTGTTATAAATCTGAATCGTTGCTTGCGATTTTAATTCAGAAGGAATTTCAATTACTAATAAGTCGTTTGCAGGATTGGGATAAGCCTTTAACTTTTCTTGACTCGATAAATTATTTATTCCTGTTGCGCCCGGAACGAATAAAAAGTCTGCCCCAGAAACATTAATTCCAAGACTATCTGCATTTAGGCTTAATACAAGCGATGGATTTCCGTTCTTATACCACTTATAACTTGATACCTGCGATTGCTGCGATTGCGCCAAGGTGTAAAACCCAAAGCCCAACAAATCAACATAAATGGAGTCGTATGAAAGATCGACTGATTTAATTCGAATGGTGTTTGAATATGTTGCATATGGTGTTGTAATACTTCCATAACCATCACCTGTCAGCGTAGATTCTGTTCTATGAATAACGCGAATATGGGGTGTTGTTGAATTAATATCTAATTGAAAACGTGAAACCTCATTACGCGTGTTGCCATATGTAAATGGTGTGGGGGCATATATCTGAGAAGGATTATAAACTAAAGCGGTATTAGAAACGCCTCCAAATCCTGCTGCGCTGTACGTATAAACACCTTTCAAATACAAACCATTTGTATTGCTTATAAAATAAGCCCAGACGCTATCTGCAGGGCTATTTACTGCGAGATTAGCACCAGGGAAGCTAGAAGCATAGGTAGTTCCGGCTGCTGCTTGAAAAGCTAAAGTATCTTGACCATGGTTAGCTAGTTGAGAATAATTCCAAACCTGATTAGGGCCACCGGGGCTTATTAAATCTGAATAAACGGTATCAGAAGCCAAAATATAACTAGACCCCGCTGTAGGTAAGTCGGCAGTTGTAATGGTTATTTGTGCATTGCTTAATAGGCAAATGCTTAAAAATAAAAGTGTAAAAAGTTTTTTCATGCTTATTGTTTTTTGAATATGTAAATGATGGATGAGCTATTTCTTATATTGAAGAGTGTTTTGAGGTTCGATACTAAGCCAATATAAATTGCTTTTATTGGATTCATTCCTCCTGACTGATACTTATTACTCAACAAAGCAATATAAAAAGGATCAAGTCTCATGGTCCTTGTCTCAATTAATTTAAACCCTTCATCGCTCATAAGTCGTGTCATTGAAGCAACATTAAAGTGGTATAAATGACGTGGAACATCATAGGCTGCCCAATATTTACCATAGTATTTTGCATCATGTGATTCGTGATTAGGAACTGCTATAACTAGTGTTCCGTTCGCGTTTAATATCCGATTAAAATGCTTTACGGTTGGGTGTAGGTCATGTATATGTTCTAATACATGCCACAGGGTAATTATATCAGCTGAATCTGATGATATATTACTTAAATGCGAGGGTTCGTAAACTTCTTTACAGCCTTTATTTAATGCAATCTTTCTTGCACTATCATCTATTTCTAATCCAATTGCACTATGCCCTTTATCAATACAATACTTTAGAAAATCACCTGTTCCACAACCATAATCAACTAAAGATTTAGCATTGTATTTTTTAACTGTCGACTTATATTTTGTTGCGATCATATAGTCACGAGCAATCTGATAAAGCTTATTTAAAAGTCCTTTTTTACTATCCGTATGCGAAATATAATCTTCCGATTGGTAGTATTTACCACTTTCGTTTATATCCGGTCGAGGATTAGTAAATCGAAAAGAACAATCAGAACACTGACAAATAACAAACTCTTCTTTTGTTGTTGTATAGTCAGTGCAAGATAAGACCTCCTTAAATTTTTCTCCCAGACAAACCGGGCAGCTGGTTAGTTTCTCCATATGTTAATGTTTCCCGTGGAACAACTCTTTATATTTTCATTTATTTTCACTTGTCTTATTTTAATGGTTTCACGTGGAACTAACGACCAATATAGACCATTAATACAGAAATATCAGAAGGGTTTATACCACTAATTCTAGAAGCTTGTCCTAATGTAGCTGGACGTATTTGAGAAAGCTTTTGTCTTGCCTCCAGGGATAAACTCTCGATCGAGTTATAATCCAAACTATCATTTAACTTAATATATTCTAAACGATTCATCTTTTCTACAAGATCTCGTTCACGGGCAATATATCCTTCATACTTAACATCTATTTCTACAGCATTTAAAACATCTATTTTTGATAAATACTCTTCAAGTTTGCCTTTTAATGACGGAGAATTATTAATTAATGTATTTAAATCGATTTGTGGACGAGATAAAACTTGTTTTGTTTTCGTTTTTTGAGACAATTCGCCTGTATTTAATGTTTTTAACCATTCATTTATCTCATCTGGATAAATACTATGATTTGTTACAATATCTGTGACTTCTTGAATTGACTTCATTTTATCTTCGAACAGGGCTTTCCTATGCTCATCCACAATACCTAATTTAATTCCTTTCGGTGTTAATCTTGAATCAGCATTATCCTGGCGAAGTAGCGTTCTAAACTCAGCACGGCTGGTAAACATCCTGTATGGCTCATCAGTTCCTTTCGTAATTAAGTCATCTATTAGAACTCCGATATATGCTTCTGAGCGATCTAAAACAAATTCTTCTTTACTGTTTACATATTGATGAGCATTGATACCAGCCATCAATCCCTGGCAAGCCGCTTCTTCATATCCGGTCGTGCCATTAATCTGACCTGCGAAAAACAGCCCTTTTATTAGCTTCGTTTCTAATGTGTGTTTAAGCTGCAATGGAGGGAAGTAATCATATTCGATGGCGTAACCTGGTCTGAACATTTTAACGTTCTCAAAACCCTTTATTTTACGTAATGCGGCATATTGAACTTCCTCTGGTAGGGAACTAGAAAAACCATTCAAATAAATTTCGACTGTATTCCAACCTTCAGGCTCAACGAATAACTGATGACGGTCCCTCTCAGAAAAACGAGTAATCTTATCTTCGATTGAAGGACAATATCTAGGTCCTAACCCTTGAATTCTGCCTGTAAACATGGGCGATTTCTCGAAACCAGTCGCTAAAATTGAATGAACTTCCTCGTTAGTATAAGCGATATGACAACTGCGTTGTTCTTTGAGTGAACCATTATCAAGGTAAGAGAACTTTTCAGGATTTTCATCACCAAATTGTTCTTCCATTACCTCATAATTCAGTGATCTACCATCCAGACGAGGAGGGGTGCCTGTTTTCATGCGACCAGCAGTAAATCCGAGCTCTACTAATTGCTCTGTAATACCCGTAGAAGCCTTTTCACCCGCTCTTCCGCCACCATATTGCTTCTCTCCTATATGTATAATACCATTCAGGAAGGTTCCATTAGTAAGTACTATCGATTTCCCTCTGAATTTGATGCCCATTCCAGTGATGATTCCACGTGAAACACCGTTTTCGATGATTAAAGAGGAAACCATATCCTGCCAAAAATCCAAATTCGGAAGTCCTTCAAGCACTTGTCTCCACTCTGAGGCGAAAAGCATACGGTCATTTTGCGTTCTAGGTGACCACATTGCTGGACCTTTAGAGCGATTAAGCATTCTAAATTGAATAGCGGATTTATCGCTTACTATTCCAGAATAACCCCCTAAAGCGTCTATTTCACGAACTATTTGTCCTTTAGCAATTCCACCCATTGCAGGATTACAGCTCATTTGAGCTATAGTCTGCATGTTCATTGTAACCAACAGGGTTTTTGACCCCATATTCGCTGCTGCTGCTGCTGCTTCACAGCCTGCATGCCCAGCTCCAACTACAATTACATCGTATTCTTGATCCATCATTTTCTTAGCGTTCCACGTGAAACAAAGTAAGAAAAAAATAGGGGTCAACTATTTACTAATCAATAAAATATATAAGAAAAATGAAGGGTAAATTGGTTAATAAAAAACTAAAATGAAAAATAATGAACTACAAATTATAACTTAAAAGAGCCATATTTTCAGCTTCAATCATCTTGTCTTTATCAATAGCCGTTTTGTCTTTAAAACCACATAAATGTAATAGGCCATGTATCATGACACGACATAATTCCTCGTGAAACTCAACCTTGTATTTAACAGCGTTTTCCTTTACTCTTTCTACACTAATATAGATATCGCCTGAAAGTCCCAGATTAAAAAAACTATTATCAAAAGTGATAATATCAGTAAGTGTCTTATGCTTTAAATACTTCTTATTTAACTCCAATAAATAATTATCAGAAACGAAAATGTAGTTAATATTATCAATGACAAAAGTATATTCCTCAGCAGTGTCTTTTATCCACTGAGTTACTTTCTTTTTTTCATCAAGGTTGAACTCGATGTCCTCTGTAAAAAAATAGATTTCGCCTTTCTTATTCGCTTGGTACGACATTTCTGAAATACAATTCTACTACGCGACCATTCTCTGAAAAAATAATCTGGTCAGCTAAATGCTTCATTAAAAATACTCCTCGTCCACTTGGCTTCTCTATATTCTCTGGATCTGTTGGATCAGGAAGATTTAAATAATCGAATCCATGTCCTTCATCAGAAATAGTAAATCCAAATTGATCATCATCCACTTCGAATTTAATATCTACCAACTTTTCAGGATTGGCCTTATTACCGTGGTTAATAGCATTATTAACAGCCTCGGTAACGGCTACCAACATATTCCCATAACATTCCTCGTGAAGATTGTGTTTCACCTTTAAGTCGTCGATGAATTTCTCAACTACATTGATGTTTTCTGGCTTTGACTGTATTTGCATGGTGGTCGACATTTAAGCGGTACAAATCTAACTTCAATTTCCGATACTTTGGAAATACGAATTAACTAAGTTTTTGTAAAAATTATTAAAGGATGGCGGAATGGTTTTCAACAATTCTGTTTCTTTCATTTTGGCCTTCTTATACTCTTCAAATTGAGGGGAGGAGCGGGTCATATCTTTTCCTTCAAATGATTCACGCTTCTGATCTTGCTCTCGTTCTTTCTCTGCTTTTTCAGATTCCAACAACCTGGTTAAAATATCTTGCTGGCGATTTAAAGTTAAATCTGTGATACGCTTATTAACAATATCCTTCTCCGTTTCTTCCATTTGCTTGGCAATTTTCTGCAAATCGCCCAACTTTCCTTGTCCGTCCTTATTCTGTTCTTTATCCAACTGCTGTAACATATTTCGAAGCGCTTCTTGTTGAGCAGCCATCTTCGCTAATTGTTCGCTCATTCCTTTTTGTCCATCCTGACCGCCTTTGCCATCTTTACCGCCCTTCGCCATTTTCTCCTTCATTTCTTTTAATTGCTGCGATAACTTTTCCTGCATCTTCTTTATATCCCCAGCACTTGGTCCAGGCTTAGGCTGACCCTGCCCAGGTTTTTTACAAGATGAGTTACTTGGCATCTGTTGCATCATTTGCTGTTGCATCTGGTCCAGCGACTCACTTAGGATTAACGCCAAATTATTGACCGATGTCATTACATACTGTTGGTTCGAACGAGCTTGTTGTACTTGTCGATCTTGTAAATTGAAAATAGCCTTTTCAGTATTCGCGTTAATGTTGGTGATTTCCTCATTAACCGTGGATGATATCTTAGCTACCCTCTTACTTAAAGCTAATAAAGAATCTTCCAGCACTTTTGCATCATCCTTAAGCTTTCGTTGCTGTTGCGACATCTTTAAAAACTTAGGATCATTAATATCTACACTTCGTAAATCCTGCATTAATTTTTCCTGATCAAAAGAGAAACGTAATAAATTCTCTAATAAAGCTCTTAAAGCATTTTCATCTTCCTGCTCTTGTTGTTGTTGCTGTTGTTGTTGCTGTTGTTGAATTTTATCTGCTAAGTCCTGCATTTTTTTAGCAGCACTTTTTTGCGATTTACTCGCTTTACCACTCTGACTTTGGTTTAACTGGTTCTCACTATTCTTCATATCCTGATCAATGTCTTTCTGCTCTTGATCAAAATTTTTCATATCCTGAGAATATTCTAATTCCTGATTTTTCTTTTCAATATCATCAAGGCTCTTTTGAATATCATCAAACTTCTTATTCAAATCTTGTTGGTCCTTTTTTATTTCATCCGCTTTAGCATCCTTCTTTTCTGCCTGATCAGCTAACTTATTCTGCTCTTTTGAAAGTTCCTCTAATTGATTTGCTGTTTCCTTCATTTTCTCCTCCAACTCCATCTTCTTATAAAGTTCCAGCGTACGCTCTAGTTGCTTTTCTAAATCCTTCGTATCAAACTTCATCTCATTCATCTTCTCCTGGATTTTTTCTTTATCTACTTCGGCCATTAATTTTTCTAATTCCTCCATCATCTTTTTCATTTCAGGTGTCATTAGTTCATCAAATAATTTTTCAAGCTGTTTTTCTTTCTCTGCTAATTCAGGGTCGGGCGACTTCATTTCGTTTTGAAGCTGGTTATTCTGCTCGTACTTTTCTTTTAATTCCTGAATTTTCTTCTCCAGTTCTTTCTGCTGTTTTAATACATCGTTGATTTTTTTCTTGTCTTCAAAATCAAGATTCTTCTTATTGAGTAATTGTTTTTGAATCGCATCTAAGCTTTTTTGAAGTTCTTTCGCTTTGCGGATGCTTGATTCCATTTCATTCTTCAACGCTTTATTTTTCTGCTCAGCATCTTGTGCTAGTTCACCCAATGATGGTGCTTTGAAAACTGCTGCTTGCGATTTTACACTCTTCGGACCCGAAACTCCATCGTTATCCCAAGCTTCAAAATAATATTCTAATTCATCGCCCGGTTTAACTCCGACTGTGCTTATATCCCAGTAATAAAAGAATTGCTCTTGAAGTGTATGATTACAATTAATAGCAACGGAATTTATCTTTTCATTTACAGATTGTCCATCACGCTTAATAAATCGATATTGGAAATTAATTTTACTGATTCCATAATCATCACGGGTAATTCCTCTGAAAAATAATTTTTGATAAGAGGTCGTATCTTTTTGTTCTTCTGTTTGAATAGTAGGGTATTGATCAGGCACCACATTGATAGTATAAGCCATCGAATCCTTTGAAGTGATATAAGAATTCACAGAGCGAACTGAATATTGTAATCCATTCATTAATCGCTTTTGAAAAATAAATTCATTCTCACTATTCTGATTCAGATGATAAATAGTATCACCAAATCGAACATCTAATTGCGAAGTATTCTGCGTTCCGAAATTCCATTTTACTTGTGTTCCTGCTGGGATGTATAAATCGCCTGTGTTTTTAATACTTTCGTTTTTCTTTTGTAAGTAGGCTGGATAGTTTAAATCAACTGAAAACTGAACGATTAACGGATTAGGGATAATTTCAATTTGAAATTCATCAGAATAAAATCCATCTGCCATTAATTGAAAAGGAGTGTTCTTTTGCAAATTTCTGAATACGTAATTAAAATTGAGTTTATCTTTTTTGTCTAACTTGAAGGTATTACCGTTATACTCAATATAAACTTCTTGCGGAATTTCTTTTCCATTCACTTTTACTTCTAATGAATAATCTTCGAATTGTGTTGTTTGAAGTTTATTATTGGTAATCGTAAATTTAAAAGGAGCTGGCTTTGTAAATTGCGTATTGTGAAATAAAATTCGCTTGGTAGAATCTGAAATTAATCCTGGTGCAATAATTAAAATTCCAATCAGAATTAGTAGCGATGGTAATGCGTACTTGATGTACTTTTTATTCTTACTTAAATCAACAGCACTCGTAAAAGGTACAGGTCGTAGTTGTTTACTTTTTTGTTCGATAGAAGCCAATAATAATTCATTGTTCTGATCATTTTTTTCCAACGAATCAAATAACTGAAGTGTATTTAAAAGTTTATCATTGATATCTGTAAAATGCTGACCAATAATTTTTGCCGCATCATCGTAAGAAATAATTTTTCCAATCTTATTTAAAAGTAAGAGCGGAGTGAAAATCCATTTGTAAAGTATCCATCCAGCGGTAAGAATATAACTCCAGAAAAATACAGAGCGAATAGTAGGATTAAACCAAATAAACGATTCAGAAACTGTCAGTACTAAATAAAAACTCAGTAACAGTGAAAACGAATAAATAGTTCCACGTAGTAACTGGTTTTTATAATACTTCCGAATAAAAGCATCGAGCTTAACTAAAATTTCCTGATATCCTTTATTGGCTTGCATGTGTACACAAAAGTAAAATTAGCATCGTTTAAAATCAACGATTTTAAAGAGGTATTTAGTACGTTATAAACAATGAAAAGTTTACACTTTCAGTCGACCAAAAACACCTAATGGAAGTTTTACTCCAGAAGTTGCTTGTAAATAAATTTCTCCGAATTCAGCATTAATACCTCTTTTGCCAAAAGCTTCTTTTAAAAGGTTTTGAATTATTAATGCAGAAAAACCTAAGGAATAAGTATTTAAGACTAAAAACGATTCTTTTTCTTCTAGTATTTGAGCTACTCCATGAATCATTTCATTAATCATCTCCTCTAATTTCCAGTTCTCACCATTTGGTCCATGACCGTATGCAGGAGGATCCAAAATAATTCCGTTGTATTTTTTTCCTCGCTTTACTTCACGACGAACAAATGTCATTGCATCTTCTACTAACCATCGAATATTATTCAAACCTGATAAATCCATGTTTTCTTTCGACCACGTTACTACTTGTTTAATAGAATCTAAATGGATGACATCAGCACCTGCAGCTTTCGCCGCTAAGGTTGCTCCTCCAGTATAAGCAAATAAGTTAAGTACCTTAGGTTCAGGTGTGTCCTTTTTTATCTTTTGAATTTGCGAATAAATAAAATCCCAATTAACTGCCTGCTCGGGAAAAATACCTACATGTTTAAAGGATGTTAACCCTAAACGAAACATAATTTTAGTATCCGCTAAATCGTAAGAAATTCTCCATTGATCCGGCATTTCTTTTAATTTAATCCATGTCCCTGCTGAACTCGATTTAGGTTTAAATCGCACATGTGCTAATCTGTTCCACTCACCATCAGATAAAACTTTACTCCAAACAGCTTGAGGCTCAGGACGAATAGTAATGTATTTTCCAAAACGTTCTAATTTTTCAAAGTCGCCACAATCGATTAACTCGTAGTCTTTAAAGTGTTCAGGTGTTAGTAGTAACATAAAACAAAGGTAATAAATCAAGTTAATCAACAACTGTTTAAACAGATGTTAATAACAGTGTTCAATCATATGTTAATAACCGCATTTAATTGTGGAAAGCTTTCAAAAAACATATTTGGAAAGTTAAATCATGCACTGCTTATTATTAAAACCCAATCGACAAAATTTATTTTCTAGGTTTTCTTAAAAGTTTATGAACTATTTGATCAATCAAAAACTAAATTAGTTATTAATAATTAAGATACTAAAGGAGTAATGAACAATTGTGTATTACTTCGTGTTATTTCAGATAATCAGTTATTTAAATCCTTATTAGTTGTTCATTAAATGTTAATAAGGTGTAATAACATCTAAAATCAACTATTAACTATTCTATTTACTAACGATACTAACAGGACATATAATAACATATCATTTATTTAAAATAATTATTTAATTAGTATTTAATGTTTGTGAAGAAAAGATTTTGAGCTTTTTAAATTTTCTGTAATTCCCTTGAGGTATATTTGCCCTGTTCACCATGAAAAAAATTATCTCTCTTCTGCTTCTGTTTTTACCGCTGTTTCTCAGAGCGCAAGATACTACTTTGTCGAAAGTTTCAGAGGTAAAAAAGTTTTTTTACGATAACGGCAGGTTAGCATCCGAAGGATATTTTAAGAATGGAAAACCAGATGGAAACTGGAAGGCTTACTATCAAAATGGACAGTTAAAATCGGAAGGAAACAGAGTAGATGGAATCCTTGATGGACAATGGATTTTTTACAGTGAAAACGGACAAAAAACTTCTGAAATTAATTACATCAAAGGCCAGGAAAATGGTTGGAAAAAAGAGTTCTATCCGAATAACCAGCCCGCTTTTGAACAATGGATGAATAAAGGGGTTAAAGACAGTATTTTTAAGAGTTATCATCCGAAGGGATACTTGCAAAAAGTACAACATTTTAAAAACGGACAAGAACAGGGTTATGGGATGGAATACGCCGCAGATGGTCGTTTAGTATCCTTGATCAAATACAATAAAGGGACACTCGTAGCTGTCGATAGATTTAATTCACTCGATAAATTTGGTTTTAAACAAGGCGTTTGGAAATCGTTTTTGAATGATACTATTCTGATAGAAGAAGGTACCTGGAAAGACGATAAGAAGAATGGATTTTTTAAAACTTATGGTACTGATGGTTTTGTATTAAAAATGGAAAACTGGCGCAATGGTGAGTTAGTCATCGATGAGCAGAATAATGTGAGTTTAGAAATCAATCGTAAATACCATAATAACGGCCGACCAAAATCATCCGTAAATATTATCAACGGAGTAATGGAAGGATATTATCGAGAGTATAATGATTCAGGTATAATCGTTTTATCGAAATTATATGAGAAAAATAAAGTTGTTGCTGAGGGAGGAATCATTGATGGTAATGGATTACAGCAGGGTGCATGGACGTATTTTTATCCCGATGGAAAAGTAAAATCAAAAGGTAGTTTTAAGAATGGAAAAAGAGATGGTAAATGGACGTTCTATTATCCTTCTCAAAAAGTAGAACAGACAGGATCGTATAAAAATAATTTACCTGATAATAACTGGAAATGGTATTATGAATCAGGTCAACTTTTACGAGAGGAAAATTACATTAAAGGAAAAGAAGATGGTGAGTCGTTGGAGTATGATGAAAATGGAACGCTCATTTCAAAAGGACTTTATGTAGATGGAAAACGTGACGGAGAATGGAAGTTTAAAAACGGTGAATACATCGCGCAAGGAAAATATGTAGATGGTAAGATGGATGGAGAGTGGAAACAATATTATCAGAATGGAAAACTGGCTTTTGAAGGCAGTTATTTTGATGGTTTAGAAAATGGAGAGCATCGTTATTACTATGATAATGGAAAACTGAAAGAAGAAAAAAATTTCCGCATGGGCTTAAAAGACGGTATTTTTAAATCGTTTGATGAAAATGGAGAGTTAGTTTTAACTTCTGTTTATAAAGCCGATAATTTACAGCGCCTCGAAGGAGTAAAAGTAGGAGAGTAAGCTTTTTATTCTTTATTACATTAGATAACTATCTTTGTCACTCTAAAATTAAGTGAAGCGATGTCATTAGTTCGTACCCGATTTGCACCTAGTCCAACTGGCCCTTTACACATGGGAGGAGTTAGAACAGCTCTTTATGCGTATTTGTTTGCCAAACAACATAACGGTCAGTTTATTTTAAGAATAGAAGATACAGATCAAAATCGCTATGTGCCGGGAGCAGAAGAGTATATTATTAATGCTTTAAACTGGTGCGGAATTATCCCTGATGAAGGAGTAAGTTTTGGAGGTCCACATGAACCGTATCGTCAGAGTGAGCGAAAAGGATTAGGGTATTATCAGGATTATGCGAATCAGTTATTAGAGAAAGGTCATGCATATATTGCTTTCGATAAGGCGGAAGCGTTAGAAGCAAAACGTAAAGAAGCAGAATCAAACGGACAACATACTTGGCAGTACGATAGTAAATCGAGGTTGAGTATGGATAACAGTTTAACTTTATCGAAAGAAGAAGTAGAAAACAGAATTCAGTCGGGAGAGAAACAGGTTATCCGTTTAAAAGTAGAGCCAGGAAAAACAGTTTCATTTACGGATATGGTTCGTGATGAAGTGAGTTTTGAAAGTGATTTAGTAGATGATAAAGTTTTAATCAAAGCAGACGGAATGCCTACGTATCATTTAGCACATATTGTGGATGATATTATGATGGGTATTACGCATGCGATTCGTGGAGAAGAATGGTTACCATCGGCGCCTGCGCATATTTTAATTTATGAGTATCTGGGATTAAAAGACAAGATGCCGCAGTATGCACACCTTCCATTGTTATTAAAACCAGAAGGAAATGGAAAGTTAAGTAAACGTGATGGAGATCGTTTAGGATTTCCAGTTTTTCCGTTGGAATGGAAAGACCCTGCGACGGGAGAAATTTCTTCGGGTTACAGAGAGAAAGGATATTATGCTTCGGCGTTCGTTAATATGTTAGCGTTATTAGGATGGAATCCAGGAACAGAACAAGAGGTAATGTCGATGGAGGATTTGATAAAGAATTTTTCGTTTGAGCGCGTACATAAATCAGGTGCACGTTTCGATCCTGAAAAAACAAAATGGTTTAACGAGCAATATTTACGCATGCAGTCGGATGCCGATATCGCGTCCCGCTTCGCGGAGGTTTTAACTGCGCAAAATATTCAACGCGATTTACACTTTGTAACAGCTGTTGTAAAATGGGTAAAAGATCGTTGCCAGTTTGAAAGTGAATTATATGAAAAGAGTAAAGCCGTTTTTGAAGCTCCAACGAGTTACGATCAAAAAGTAATTGAGAAACGCTGGAATGAAAAATCAGCAGCATTTTATACTGTACTTCCGCAAGCATTACAAGCAGTTGAAGAATTTAAAGCAGATAATGTAAAAGCGGCATTTGAAGCAACAGCAGCGAGTAATGAAATCAAACCAGGCGAGGTATTACAATTATTCAGAGTATTATTAAGTGGCGAATCAGGAGGACCTGATTTATTTATGATGACAGAGCTACTCGGAAAAGAAGAAACCATCAACAGAATTAAGTTGGCAACTGAAAAATTAAACAAGTAAAATGAGCACAGAAAAAGGCCCTAATTTCCTCGAAGAAATTATTGCAGAAGATATAAAAAACGGGAAGCACGGTGGAAGAGTGTTAACGCGATTCCCGCCGGAGCCTAACGGCTATTTACATATTGGCCACTCGAAATCGATTTGTGTAAATTTCGGATTAGCACAGGAGTTTGGTGGAACAACGAATTTACGTTTTGATGATACCAATCCAGAGAAAGAAGAAACAGAATACGTAGAGAGTATTAAAGCCGATGTAAAATGGTTGGGCTTTGAATGGGCAAATGTTTTTTATGCTTCGGATTATTTCGATCAGATTTATGATTTTGCTGTGACGTTAATTAAAAAAGGATTAGCGTATGTAGATGATAGTACGCCCGAACAAATTGCTGCGCAAAAAGGAACACCTACGGAGCCAGGAACACATAGCCCTTACCGTGATAGAAGTGTGGAGGAGAATCTCGATTTGTTTACGCGCATGAAAAATGGCGAGTATAAAGATGGAGAGAAAGTATTGCGTGCAAAGATTGACATGGCTTCGCCGAATATGCATATGCGTGATCCAATTATGTATCGTATTAAGCATGCTCACCATCATCGTACAGGTGATAAGTGGTGTATTTATCCGATGTATGATTTTGCGCACGGACAATGTGATTCGATTGAAAAAATCACCCACTCGATTTGTACGCTGGAATTCGAAGTGCATAAACCCTTGTATGAGTGGTTCATTGAGCAATTGGAAATTTTTCCAAGTAAGCAACATGAATTCGCCCGATTGAATTTAAATTATACTGTAATGAGCAAGCGTAAATTATTACAGCTTGTGAAAGAAAATTATGTGAACGGATGGGATGATCCGCGAATGCCAACGATTAGTGGATTGAGAAGAAGAGGATATTCGCCAGAGAGTATTCGCAATTTTGCAACGAGAGTAGGTGTTGCACGAAGAGAGAATATTATTGATGTTGGATTTTTAGAATTTTGCGTACGCGAAGATTTAAACAAGCGTGCTAATCGTGTGATGGCGGTGCTTGATCCAATTAAACTTGTTATTACTAATTATCCCGAAGGACAAGAAGAAACGTTGGTAGGTGAGAATAATCCGGAGGCAGAAAATAACGGTGGTACACGTCCGTTACCTTTTTCAAAAGAACTTTGGATAGAGCGCGAAGATTTTATGGTAGAGCCCTCAAAGAAATTTTTCCGATTAGGTCCAGGTCTTTCAGTGCGTTTGAAGCACGCGTATATTGTGCGTTGCGACGAATTCAAAGTTGACGAAAACAATAATGTAACGGAAATACATTGTACTTATTTTCCGGAGAGTAAAAGCGGAAGTGACACAAGTGGAATCGTTGTGAAAGGAGTTATTCACTGGGTAAGTGCAAAACACGCTGTGCCTGCGGAGATCAGATTATATGATCGATTGTTTCATGTGGAGGACCCAGCATCCGAAGAAGGGGATTTTAAAGATTTTATCAATAAGGATAGCTTGCAGATAATAACTAACGCTTATGTAGAGCCGTCGTTGAAGGAAAACAATCCTGGTGATTATTTTCAGTTTATCAGAAAAGGATATTTCTGTCCAGACAAAGAAAGCACTTCTGAAAAACTAGTATTCAACAGAACCGTGACGTTGAAAGACGCTTGGGCGAAAGAACAAAAGAAAGATTAAGATGCGTTTATCGGTTTGTGACATAGAATGCTATGCCCTTCATGGTTGCATGGAAGAAGAGGGAAAAATTGGTCAACGATTTTCGGTAGATGTAATTATCGATTTTGATTTTTCTGATTCGGTGAGCAGTGATGATCTAAACGACACTGCTGATTATGTAGAGTTGCATAATCGAGTTAGAAAGGAAATGGCCATCCGAAGTAAACTAATAGAACATGCTGCTGGTAGAATATTAAACAGTATGAAAGAATACATGCCAAATGCGAGAGCGATAAAAGTATTGGTGACAAAATTTAATCCTCCAGTAAATGGAAGAATAGGAAAAGCAGTTGTAGAAGTAGGATATTCAAAAAATTAAAAAAGAAACATACGCCCATGTCTGATAATGAACAAAACGATCAGCTTTT
>CAINEC010000053.1 GCA_903847585.1 uncultured Bacteroidota bacterium | reverse complement strand
GTTGATTCTATTTGCATTGGAGATAATTGCAACTTGAATGCAAGTGTTGCTAATCAGGTATTGCCAATAACGTATCAGTGGAGTAATGGTTTGCCTTCGCTTCCTGGTGTTAATGTGGCGCCAGGGTCAACACAGAATTACGCATTGGTTGTGATTGACGGAAATGGTTGTAGCGATACAACGGACTTCACAGTGAATGTTCAGAATTTACCTGTGATTACATTCAATCAGACCGACACTGCTGCATGTGGTGAGTTAGATTATACATTCAATGCTTCCGTAGTTCCTTCAAATATTACTTACGTATGGGATTTTGGAGATGGAAATTCTTCTAATGATGTGAGTCCTACAAACAACTATTCAAATCCAGGAGTCTATACACCATCACTAACTGTCACTTCTACTTTAGGCTGTGAGTCGAGTATGATGATGCCGGATTTAATTACTGTTCATCCAATGCCGCAGATTGATTTTAATGTAACACCTAATATTTTGTTTGATGATTATTCGCAAGCAGAGTTTACTAATTTGTCAATAGGTCCTGTTAACTACATCTGGAATTTTGGTGATGGCTCAGATACTAGTCATGCTGAAAATCCAATTCATTACTATCCCGATTCAGGAACATATGTCATTACATTAATTGGAGAAACTGATAAAGGATGTATTGATAGTGTTAGCAATACATTATTACATGTAATAAATTCCTATGCTTTTGTTCCGTCATGTTTTACTCCAAATAATGATGGAAAAAACGATGTGCTAAAATTATTTACTGTTAACGTATCTGATTTTTATTTTCAGATATTAGATCGCTGGGGACGTATTTTATATGAAACCAATAATCCAGAAGCTGAGTGGGATGGGACTTATCAAGGGGGCTATGTGCAAGAAGGAACATTTGTATACAAGATGGAATACAAATCGCTCCAACGAAAACACATGGAAACCTTCGGAAGAGTGACCATATTACGATAATACTTCCTGCGCCACGATAATTAGTTGTAATTTCGCAGCGTGAATTCATTCAACGATTTTAAACTTAACCGACAATTACTAAATGCTGTAAGTGATTTGGGGTATGATATGCCCACCGCTATTCAGCAAAAAGCAATTCCTGTCGTTCTTGGAGGACAAGATATTATAGGTATTGCTCAAACCGGTACTGGCAAGACTGCTGCTTATCTATTACCTATACTTCGAATATTGAATTATGCTCAGGAGGATTCGCCTAGAGCTTTGGTGTTAGTGCCTACTCGCGAATTATCTATTCAAGTTGGAAATGCACTAAAGGATTTAACAAAATACACTGACTTAAGATATGCAGTTGTTTTTGGTGGACAAGGAGCAAAGGAACAGATTGCCTCTATAAAAGATGGAATTGACATTTTAGTTGCGTCACCGGGTCGTTTTTTAGATTTGTATCTAGCAGGACATATTCAAACAAAGAAAATTAAGTTTCTGATATTAGATGAGGCGGAGCGATTGATGGATAAAAGTTTTATCTCTCAGTTCCATCGGATTTTAGAGGTGTTACCCCGAAAACGTCAAAACTTATTGTTTTCTGCTACCATGTCGGATCTTGTAAAAAAGATTGCAGGCGATTTCATGGCATTTCCAATTGAAATAAATATTGCACCTGAAGTTCGTACAGCCGAAACCGTTAGTCAGTTGGTATATGAACTTCCCAATATTAAAACTAAAATCAATCTACTTAATTACCTCTTCAGAGATGAAAGTTATAAGAAGGTGATTGTTTTTTGCAAGACAAAAGCTATTGCTTCCGATATTGGTAAATACATGGAGCGTGTTTATGGAATTGATCACGTTCGTATAATCCATGGAAATAAAACGCAGCAAACGAGAATTAATGCCATGCAAGCGTTTAGAGAAGATGAACAATTACGTTTTTTAATTACTACTGATTTAGCTTCACGCGGATTAGATATTCCAGATGTAAGTCATGTAATTAATTTTGATGTTCCTATTATTTATGAAGATTATGTTCATCGCATTGGAAGAACAGGAAGAGCATTTAAGACGGGAGCTTCGTTGACGTTTGTGACGCCTGCAGATGAGTATCATATTGAGAAGATTCAAGCCTTGATAAAGCAAAAAATTGAAAAGGTTTTATTGCCTGAAGGGGTAGAGGTAGTAACAACTCCCTATGAAGAGCGTCAGGATATGTTACGAGAAATTGATCGTCAGAAGCGAAAAGATAACCCTGATTTCAAAGGTGCGTTTCATGAGAAGAAAGAAGTGCATGGAAGAAAAGATTTTAAATCTTCAAAACCTAAAAGAAAATAAATGGAGCCACGCAAGTCGATAAAGTGGATATACCTTGTATTATTATCACTCATTTGGGGCAGTTCATTTATTTTAATGAAGCGTGGATTAATCAGTTTTCGACCAGATCAATTGGCTTCTATACGAATGATGGTAGCTTGTTTTGCAACATTACCGCTCATTTTCTCAAAACTCAGGGATATTCCGAAAGACAAATGGAAGTTTATTTTTATTGTTGGAGTATTTGGCTCTGGATTACCCGCATTATTATTTGCAACCGCACAAACACATGTGAGTAGTTCAGTGGCTGGTATGCTTAACGGACTAACACCAGTATTTACCTTACTAATTGGAGCGGCGATATTTAAGTTACGCTTTAATCTTTTTCAAAAGTTAGGTGTGGGCGTGGGGTTTTTAGGTGCCGCAGGATTAGTTTTTTTAAGAGCCGATGGAAGTATAGAATTCAATTTCTTTTATGCTGCTTTAATTGTATTGGCAACTCTTTTCTACGGATTAAGTGTTAATACTATAAAAGGGAAGTTGTCCTCCATTAATTCGTTAGTAATTTCTGGAGCAGGTTTACTATTTGTGGGAATACCATATACCATCTATCTCTTTACGACCGATTTTCTTGAACGTTTTGATACGATGCCTGAAGCTAATTTCTCATTTGCGTGCATTTTTACATTGGCATTGTTTGGAACGGCTGTTTCGAATTATTTATATTTTCAACTAGTCAAAATTGCGGGACCATTGTTCGCCAGTATCGTTACCTATTTAATCCCAATTGTGGCTATGTGTTGGGGCTTCGCTGATGGTGAAAGGATTAATGGAATTCAGATTTTGGCTATGGTGGCCATTTTAGGTGGGGTGGGTTTGATAGCCATCAAACCGAAGAAAACTACTGAATAACAGTATTTTAGGATATTTGTGTTGGCGGTTTAGGAATTTAAAAACAACTTTCTCAACACTTGCTTGTTTATTTCTAAAGATAATATTAACTTTGCCCTCCCTTAAAAGAAGGAAAGTAATAAACAATTATCATGTACGCTATTGTAAATATTGCCGGTCAACAATTTAAAGTATCTCAGGATGCGCCGGTTTTCGTTCATCGTTTAGATGCAAATGAAGGAGATTCAGTTAGTTTTGACCAAGTATTATTGGTTGATAACAATGGTTCTGTGAAGGTAGGAGCACCTACTGTATCTGGAGCTAAAGTTACTGCTAAGGTATTGGCACATGTAAAAGGCGACAAAGTTTTAATCTTCAAAAAGAAGCGTCGTAAAGGATATCAGAAAATGAATGGCCACCGTCAATCATTTACAAAGATCCAAATTGAATCAATCACAGCTTAATTAATTATTAACCGAATAAAATTAAAATAAAATGGCTCACAAGAAAGGTGTCGGTAGTTCCAAGAACGGTCGTGAATCACACAGTAAGCGTTTAGGTATTAAAATATATGGCGGTCAACGAGTGATTGCAGGTAACATCATCGTTCGTCAACGTGGTACAAAGCACCATCCAGGTGAAAACGTAGGTATCGGAAAAGATCATACGTTATTTGCTTTAGTAGATGGTACGGTAATGTTCCGTAAAAAGAGAGATGATAAATCGTATGTTACAGTAATGCCTGTAGCAGAAGCTTAACAACAATCCCTTTAAAATATATAGAGGCCCTGTTTTTACAAGGCCTCTTTTTTTATGTCAATAATTTAAGTGAATCGGTTTTTAAAATGACCAACTAGAAATTTGGATTGCTTTTTTGTTAAAGCCTCCAATACCATAGATTTTATCTTGCTTAATGCTGGTGCAATAATCAAATCGCGCAGGTTCAGAGTTAGTGCCAAGGGCAGGATTAACAAACAACATGTTGTTTGAGAAGTTCTCGTAAATCAAATTGTAAAAACGATCATAATACACCACAGCTTGTTTTTCATCATTGATTAAAAGGACTTTACTTTTAGGAGTTAAATTATCCGAAAACCAATAATCGTTTTTTCTAAGATTTGAATATGTCTTATGATTCGTAATTCGCTTAATAAAATTATAGTGTGTTTGATATACGTAACCATTCTTGTAATTCAAAAATAGATTATAAGAGTAGGGGAAACGAGTGAAGTAAAAATCCTGAAGGTAATCGTTATTGCTATAGTAAGTTGGGATAGATGGTATTTCAAAATTTCTGAAATAATGATTCAACATTTTAAACCAGTCCTCAGGTTTTGTATAATTAACGACTTCTAGCTTCTTTGATTCAAGGTTGTATCGGTAAATGTTGGTTTCATCGTTATCCATCATCAAAAGATTATCGTATTCATCAAATTCCATGTTACGTATGCATTTTGTAGTAGGAAGTTTAATGCTGTCAAATTGTGTCCCAGTTACATTGTATAGATAAACGCAAGGCAATGAGCAGGCATTAAATGCGATATTCTCTTTTGAGTCGCAAGCGATTTTAAATGTAAAGCCAGAGGATTGCTCAAACTTATCTGTTGGAATTTCAAATAAGTTTGTTTTGAAAAGTTTACCCTCTTGTGCATTTGTGTTAAAGCAAAGTAGGTTTAATATAAGAATGTATAAGATTCGTTTCATATTGGATACAAATTATAACGGCAATGTGTTGCCGAAATTAATCAATTACAAAACGATTAAGGCTGCTTGTCAATAATAAATTTCCCACCTCTTGGCAGTGATGATCCAAAGGCCGACTGATACACTTGCAACAAGTCTTTGTGTACATCCGCTTTCAATGAAATAGAATTTAGAATCGCTACCGATGGCGTTAATTCAAAATTAAAGATTTCACCTTCTTTGATTAAACCTCTTCTGGTCAAAGCGCCTGTCATCATTGCATTGATATTTGGTTTTGCATTTGCGTCATGCGTTGCGCCAGCAAGTGGCTCTATTTTCGAGCGACGGAAAGCTTCAATTGCAAGATCTTCATATAAGTAATAGTAAGAAGGGTCTACCTCTTCACTATTAATAAACAATGATTCAATACCTCTCGAATTAATCGTAATACGAGCCGGTTGATTTTTATATTCCAACGTCATTTTTGCAGAACCATCATCAAAGTATCTCTGCGTAATAATGGTCTTTGAAAAATTAGAATTTGTTTTTTTAGGATCGTTGATAGATGATTTTGTTGCTTGCTTGTCAGAAGAAGTTATATTCTTCTTTGATTTAGTTGTACTGTTGGATGCAACAGTAGAATTATTTGTTATTTTGGTGTAATTATTAGATACTGATGTTTGATTGTTGCTGTTTGAAAATACTTCAATGGAGTTATTTTCGGTTGAATTTAATCCAGTAGGATTTAATTCTGTTGAATTGCCATCTGAATATTCATTTTCACTACTACTCAATTTAATTTTGTTTCTTTCATTTACTGACCCACGGTTGTTAATCTTAGTCGATTCATTAATCGTTTGAGCCCCTACTGAAGTGTGATTGAATTCATAATACATCCAACCAAATACTGCCGATAACAAAACAGCACCTCCGATTATAATAGTGTTTTTAATTACAGACGAAGTAACTTCGTTCGTCATCGCATTTTCTACAATATAATTTGCCTCTTCAACCGAGAAAATAAGAGGTTCCTCCTTCACATTAGAAATTGAATTATCTAAGTCAGCATTTCCTGTTTTTCCTTGTTCCAAGTTATTAATATTAATTGATTCGTTGTTAAATTGCTTTTTCATGTAATGATCCGTCTAAAATTTCTGAAAGTTGCTGTCGTGCTCTTACTAATCTTGATTTAACGCCATTCTCCGTTAGATTAGAAAGCTCAGCAATTTCTTTAATGGTCAATCCACTGAATTCAAATAAAACCAGTGGCTCTCTGTATTTTTCTGGAAGATGAGCGATAGCTTCTTTTAATTCTTTTATCTGAAGCTTTTTTAGCGCATCAGGCGAAGTATCTTCTGCTTTATCGTTTAGCTCATCGGTCCAGGGGGATTGCCTTTTCTGTTGAACATATCTGCGGTTCATCTTTCTTTTGGCAATCGTAAAAAGGTAATATAAGAACGCTTCGTGATGCTTTACCTTTTCAAAATGTTCGTAAGCTGCAAGGATGGTTTCTGATACAATATCTCTTGCTTCTTCTTTGTCCCAAACTAATGTTTGAACGAATCGAACGAGTCTTTCGTGCAATGGATTGTAAAGCGTCATAAATTTCGCTTTGCGTTCATTCTCGATATCTTCTGTTCGAAGTTTCAATGGACAGGGGGTTAGAAGTATAATATTACGAAAAGTTTCGCAGAATATTATCTAATTATTGATTTTTTTCCACCAACTAATAGATTTTATTGTTGATATCGTTCATTTACGAGGTAGCAACCGCAAATTGAAGTAAGTTTGTAAACTCAGAATAATCAAAATGTCAGAAGGTAATCTTGTACGAATAAATAAGTTTTTAAGTGAAATTGGTTACTGCTCCCGTAGGGCAGCCGATACATTAGTGGAGGAGGGGCGTGTGAAGGTTAATGGAGTCGTTGCCGTAATGGGCGCTAAGATTACTCCTGATGATGTTGTGATGGTGGATGATAAACTTGTAACAAGACCAAAAGAAGATTTTGTCTACATCGCTTTTAATAAACCAGTGGGTGTTGTATGTACTACTGATATTGACAATGAAAAAGATAATATCATTGATTACATCAACCACCCCCAACGTATTTTTCCTATTGGTCGATTAGATAAGCTGAGTGAAGGATTGATTCTACTTACGAGTGATGG
>CAINEC010000052.1 GCA_903847585.1 uncultured Bacteroidota bacterium | reverse complement strand
TTCAAGTTATTACTTTTCTTTTTTTTAATTAATCCGTTGTTTTCTTTATCTGTAAAAGCAGAAACCGATACAGTATTTATTAAGGAAATTTTAATTATTGGCAACAAAAAAACAAAAAGCTCTATCATATTAAGAGAGCTTCCATTTAGCCGTAATGAAAGCGTTTATAATCTCGATAGTGTTTTGATAAGATGCAAAGAAAATCTCATGAACATTGGATTGTTCAACTTTGTAGATATTAATTACATTAAAGAAAGTCCAACTACTGCATTAATTTATATTAGCGTATCAGAAAGATGGTATTTATGGCCAATGCCTGTTTTTGAACTAGCTGATAGAAACTTTAATGAATGGGCTCAGAAAAAAGACTTGAACAGAACTAATTATGGCTTATACATCCGGCAAGATAATTTCAGAGGACGTGATGAAATAGTCCAACTTCAAATGGTCTATGGGTATTCACACCGACTAGGTTTAAACTACACAATCCCTTATCTAAACAGAAAACAGAATATTGGTTTATCAGCGGGATTTTTAATTTCACAAAATCATGAAATCACCTATGATGTAGTTGGCGACAAACTTCAATTTTACAAGAACGAAGATTTATATGTCAGAAAAGATTTTTCAACTTACGTTCGAATTAATAAGCGTAAAGGCATCTATAATTATTTTCTAACGGGGTTGGATTACCGTAGGAATAGTACAATTGATACTGTGCTGTTGTTAAACCCTTCTTTTTTCGTAAACAACTCCACTTACCAGCAAGCATTAACGATTTCTTGGGGATATCGATTTGACAAAAGAGATTATCAGGCATATGCTTTAAAGGGCACCTATTTTGAATTTGATATTTTTAGAAGTGGTTTTGCATCGCTTAAGAACGAACCTGAAATAATGGCTATATCAACAGGCCTTAGAAAGTACTTTAAATTAAATGATAAATTCCATTTTGCAGCTATGGCAAAGGGACGTTTAACACAAATATCGAGAGCTCCTTTTTTTAATCAAAAAGCGATTGGTTACGGACAAGATTACATTAGAGGTTATGATTACTATGTAATGAATGGTCAGAATTTTTTATTAATGAAATCCCAATTAAAGTACACCTTAATGAAAAAACGTGTTTATCGGACATCATTTATCAAATCTGAGAAGTTTAACCAGATTCCTGTTGCTATGTACATTAATTTGTTTGCTGATGGAGGATATGTACAGGACAAATATTACAACCGATTGAATAATCTTTCAAATAAATTTCAATATTCATATGGGATTGGATACGATTATGTAACCTATTACGATTTAGTTTTCAGATTTGAATATGCATTCAACAGAATGAAAGAATCAGGATTTTTTTTCAGAATAGGCGCTGCATTTTAATCTTTACATGAATTGAATTTATAACTTTACATTATGAAGATTGCATTATACGCCCGCCAATTATCTGAAAGCAACCATGGTGTTGCTATCCAGCTCATCGGAGAGATTTTAAATCGTGGCGCTATGCCAATCATTTATCAACCTTTATTCAATCAATTAAAATCTGCTTTAAAACACCACGACCATTTTGAGCTATACAACTCAGGGTCTGAAATCAGGGGTAAAGTAGATTTTCTTTTTAGCATAGGTGGCGACGGAACCATTTTAGATACTTTAACACAAGTTCAAGATAGTGGAATACCTGTCTTGGGCATAAATGTCGGTCGTTTAGGTTTCCTTTCTAGCATTTCTACTCAAGAAATTAATCAATGCCTTGATTCACTATTTAAAGGGCATTATGCGCTTGATAAAAGGCGATTATTACGGCTTGATTCCAGTATCAATCTTTTTGGTGATGTTAATTATGCTTTAAATGAACTAACTATTCATAAGAAGGACAGTTCAAGCATGATTATCATTAATACATTCATCAATGGAGAATATTTAAATTCCTATTGGGCAGATGGATTAATCATTGCTACCCCTACTGGGTCTACTGGATATTCATTAAGCTGTGGCGGACCAATCATCGCTCCCTACTCTGAAAACTTCGTTATTACCCCTATTGCTCCTCACAATTTGAATGTTAGACCAATTGTTGTTTCGGATGAAAATGTAATTTCATTAGAAGTTGAGGGAAGGTCACAGTATTTTATTGCCTCTCTTGACTCACGATCAATCACAATCGATTCATCTGTATCATTAGCCATAAAAAAATCGGATTTTACCATGAATTTGATTAGGATTGGCAATGATAACTTCCTTGATACATTGAGAAAAAAGCTTAATTGGGGATTAGACTCAAGAAACTAGAAAAAAGGATTGAATCTATTTTTCATAAAATCGACTGATTTTTGAGCGAAAATGTTATTTTTGTCCATAAGACTTATGTCGAACAGTTATGAAAAAGAATTTACTTCTAGTATTAGTATTCATCTTCGCACTTACCTCTGACTCTAATGCACAACGTCTTCGTTCAAGATGGAAAGCATATCGTTACGAATGGAGTGCAGGTGTTGGAGCTTCCAACTTCCTTGGTGATTTAGGTGGTGCAAACCAAATAGGAACCAATGGATTTAAAGATTTAGAACTTTCTTTAACCCGTCCTTCATTAACGTTAGGTTTAAAATATAAAATTGCAGAGTCGTTTGCTTTACATTCACATGTAACCTATGGCCAGGTACGAGGGGATGATAAATTAACCACTGAGTATTTCAGAAACAACCGAAATCTCAATTTTAAATCAAATATTTACGAGTTCAATCTTAACTTTGAATATGCATTTTTGTCTTCGAGACAAGGAGGTATTTATCGCCTAAGAGGTGTTAAAAGATCAAGTTCATTTGAAGCACAAGGGTATGTTTTCGCAGGTATTGGAGTATTTCACTTTAATCCCAAGGGGCAATGGAATGACAAATGGTATGAATTACAGCCTTTAGGAACTGAAGGACAAGGCATTTCTGAAGGCAGAAAAAAGTACAATAGAACACAGGTTTGTATTCCAATTGGTGTTGGTGCACGCTATTTCTTTAATAGAAGAATGGGCGTTGGTGTAGAATTCGGAATTAGAAAAACGTTTACGGATTACATCGATGATGTAAGTAAAACTTATTACGATAAAAATGCTATTTCTCAAGCGAATGGGACTGTTGCTGGATACTTATCTGACCCTAGCTTAAATTCAGGTACAACGCAAACATTACTTGGTAATCAGAGAGGAGACGCAACGGATAACGATTCTTATATGTTCTTAATGTTCAGCTTCCACTATAAATTAAGAACAGGCAGAACAAACTTCCCTGTATTCTAACATATAAATCCCGCAATTTTCATTCTTTTATTCCGTTTCGAAATAATGTTCAGGAAAATTGTATTCTCGTCATTACTTTTAATTTCATCAGCCTCCGTCACTGTAAATGGTCAGTCGAGAGAAATGGGAATTATGCTAGGTGTAATGAACTATAAGGGTGATTTACAACAAGCTACTTTTTCAAGTGATAACAATCTGCCGGGATTTGGTTTTTTATATAGAAGAAGTTACAGCAACCATTGGGCATTTAAAACAGCAATAAGTTATGGGCATATAAAAGCCGATGATGCTCAATCTGACGACCCATTTAATCAAAATCGAAATTTAAATTTTAAAAGTTCCATTTTAGAAGGTACAGGACAATTTGAATTCAACTTTTTTCCCTACCAAACAGCCAATCCTTCTACGATTTTCACCCCTTACATGTCGGTAGGCCTATCTGTTTTCAGATTTAACCCAAAAGCTTACTACAATGGAGGTTATGTTGAACTTCAGCCATTAGGCACAGAAGGTCAAGGTACTTTAGCGAATCCCGATAAAGACTTATACAAAAGGACTAACCTCGCATTTGTTTTTGGAGGTGGATTTAAATGGAAAATTGGTCGTAGATGGAGTGTAGTATTAGAATCAATTGTAAGAAAAACTTACACCGATTATTTAGATGATGTTAGTGGCGTTTATGCAGATCCCAATGCGATACGCGTAGAATACGGAAAAACGGCTTATTATTTATCTGATAGATCCATTGTAAAAAACAAGGCAGGTAATATTGGAAGACAACGAGGAGATAATACGAATCGCGACTGGTACCACTTCACTGGGATTCAGTTTACATATACCTTATCAAAGCACTATATTGACCAGTGCCGACCCTTCAGAATTAAATTGTGGTAATTCACAGTTAAACCGTAGTTAATTAGCGATTTTTTTCTCTGACACGACATCCATTTTATTACATTTGTATCCCTTCGAAAATTAATAATGTCTACGAAAGATTTACTCAATCAGGATAAAATGCCCAAGCATATTGCCATCATTATGGATGGTAATGGTCGCTGGGCAAAACAGCAGGGTAAATTAAGGACATTTGGACATGCAAGTGGAGTAACTGCTGTAAAAGATGTGACCGAAGGGGCTGCAGAATTAGGTGTTGAAGTATTAACGCTTTATGCCTTCAGCACTGAAAATTGGAACCGACCGAAATTTGAAATTGATGCTTTAATGAGTCTGCTCGTTCAAACAATATCGAAAGAGACAGAAACATTAATGAAGAATAATATCCGACTAGCAACAATCGGAGATACCAATAGTCTACCTTCAGGGGTAAAAGAAAAGTTGGAGAAAGCGATTGCTAAAACTGCTGGCAATAGTAGAATGACGCTGGTTCTAGCTTTAAGTTACAGCTCGCGTTGGGAAATAACCAAAGCTGTTCGTGAAATTGCTAATGAAGTAAAAGAAGGCAAAATAGATGTTGATGCGATTAATGAAAATACAATTTCCTCTCATTTAACAACATCTGAATGGCCTGACCCAGAATTAATGATTCGCACGAGTGGAGAAACTAGAATAAGTAATTATTTGCTTTGGCAATTAGCTTATGCAGAGCTATACTTCACAACTAAGCTTTGGCCCGACTTCCGAAAAGAAGATTTATACGAAGCAATTTATAATTATCAAAATAGAGAAAGAAGGTTCGGAATGATATCGGAACAAGTTAAATAAACACATGCAAAAAATTTCAACTTATATTTTATTGTTCCTGCTTTTAGTAATTGGTCATCAATCCACTTTTGCGCAAACAGTAATCAATGGCAACGAAGACTTAATCGATTATTCAAGTCCTAAAGAATTTGAATTAGGTGGCGTTACAGTATCGGGAGTCCAATATTTAGATGAAAGTGTTTTGATTACACTAACAGGATTATCTGTCGGAGAAAAATATAAAATACCAGGAGAAAAACTTTCAACTGCTATTGAAAATTTATGGAAGCAAGGATTATTATCTGACGTTAAAATTTATGTTACAAAAATTATTGACGGTAAAATATTTCTTGAATTTAGAATCAAAGAACTTCCACGACTTTCTAAATTCACTTTTCAAGGTGTAAACAAATCGGAAGCCGATAAACTGAGAGAAAAACTTTCATTAGTTAAAGGTAAAATCATCAATGAGAATCTTATTCAAACTACAAAGAATCTAGCCAAAGATTATTTCATAGAAAAAGGCTATTTATTTACGGATGTAACTGTAAATACAGAGAAGGACACTACAGCAGGAGCTAATTCGCAATTGATGGTGATTTCGATCTCCAACAAGAAAAAAGTAAAAATTAATAAGGTTTATTTTATTGGATTAAGTGCATTTTCTGAAAAAAGTTTAAAACGAAAAATGAAAGGCACAAAGGAAAAAGCCTTTTATAAAATATTTACAAATTCTAAGTTCACTGAAGAGGGCCTAGAGAAAGATAAAGAAAAAATTTTAGCAAAATATACGGCTCTTGGTTATCGCGATGCATTTTTTAGAGGAGATAGCATTGTAAAACACAATGAAAAAACAATTGATCTTTACCTAAATATCAATGAAGGAACTAAATACTTTATCAGAAATATTAACTGGATAGGGAACACAAAATATTCTACTGCTGCATTACAAGAATTACTCAATATTAAAAAAGGAGATATCTATAATCAGCAAAGAATCGAAGAAGGATTGTATTTAAGTCAAAGCGGAAGAGATATATCATCACTTTACATGGATGATGGATATTTGTTTTTTTCAATTAACCCTGTAGAAGTAAGAATTGATGGAGACTCGATTGATGTTGAAATGCGAATCTATGAAGGTAAGCAGGCTGTTATCAGTAATATTTCTATTTCAGGAAATACTAAAACCAACGATAAGGTTATTCTTCGTGAGATTAGAACCCTGCCTGGCCAATTATTTAATCGTTCTGATGTTATCAGAACCCAACGTCAATTAGCACAACTAGGGTATTTTGATCAGGAAAAACTAAATGTAAATCCTAAACCCAACCCGGCGACAGGTACTGTTGATATAGAATATATAGTAGAAGAGCGACCTTCCGATCAGCTGGAATTATCTGGTGGCTGGGGTGGTGGCGCCGGCGTTGTAGGAACATTAGGAGTATCCTTTAATAATTTTTCAATTAAAAATGTTTCTAAAAGACATACATGGACTCCACTACCCTCGGGTGATGGACAAAAATTAAGCATTCGTTTTCAGTCTAATGGAAGGTATTTCCAAAGTTATAACATGTCGTTTACGGAGCCTTGGTTAGGAGGTAAAAAGCCTAATTCATTAACTGTTTCGGCATTTCGTTCGGTACAATCGGATGGGCTTAAACTTTCGGATGAAAATCGTTCAGACTTAACTATTTCTGGTGGTGCCGTTGGATTAGGTCGTAGATTAAAATGGCCAGATGATTACTTCACTCTTTATCACGAATTATCGTTACAGAATTACTCTTTGAATAAATGGACAGGCACTTTTCTTTTTACGGATGGATCATCTAACAATTTAAGTTTTTCGCAAACAATTGCCAGAAATTCGGTGGATGGCTTTGTATGGATTAGAACAGGATCTCAGTTGAATTTTACAGTGCAGTTAACTCCTCCCTTTTCATTATTTGATGAAAAAACCAACTATAAAACTGCTATTGCTACAGAGAAATATAAATGGATTGAATATCACAAATGGAAATTCAGTGCAGCAAGCTACAAGAGTGTAGGCAAGTTCGTATTATATAGTAAAGCACAATTCGGATTTTTAGGTTTCTATAATAAGGATATTGGTCAGAGTCCGTTTGAGCGATTCTATGTAGGTGGTGATGGTTTATCTGGATATTCATTAGATGGTCGAGAAATTATTGCTTTAAGAGGTTATGACAATAACTCAGTTACTCCGAAAGTAAACGGTAGCAATATCGGAGGTACCGCATACGATAAATTCACTGTAGAGCTTCGTTTCCCTATATCATTAAATCCTTCTGCAACTATTTATACACTTGGATTTATTGAAGGAGGTAACAACTACTTAGGAATGAAGAACTTTAATCCATTCTCATTAAAACGTTCTGCAGGAATGGGAGTAAGAATATTCTTACCGATGTTTGGCTTGTTAGGATTGGATTGGGGTTATGGTTTTGATGATATTGAAGGCAGTAAAGTTTATAGTGGATCTAACTTCCACTTTACTATTGGACAGCAATTCTAATTTCTACTCTCTGGTTAAAAATAAATTGGTAAATTTGGCATGAATATTAGGTGCCTCAAAAAAAAGAAATTTATGAAAAAACAATTGGTAACCCTATTAGTGTTTTTTATTGCAATAGCAATGAAACCTGCATGTGCACAGAAATATGCTTTTATTGATAGTCAGTATATTTTAGACAATATTTCAGAATATAAAGCTGCACAACAACAGCTCGATCAATTAAGCATTAGCTGGCAAAAGGAGATAGAAGGTAAATATGCCATCATTGATAAACTTTACAAAGATTATCAGGCTGAGCAAATCCTTTTAACTGAGGACATGAAGAAAAAACGTGAGCTTGAAATCACCAATAAAGAAAAAGAAGTAAAAGAATTTCAAAAGGCAAAATTCGGATACGAGGGAGAACTTTTTAAGAAGAAGCAAGAATTGATTAAGCCACTTCAAGATAAAATTTACAATGCTGTTAAGAAAATCGCAACTGATCAAAGCTATGCAGTTATTTTTGATAAATCAGGCGACTTAACAATGCTTTATACGAACGCTAAATACGATAAGAGCGACGAGGTTCTTGCCTCAATGGGATATAAAGCAGGTAGTAAATCAAATGGTGCTGGCGACTCAAAATCAGGAGGCGACAGTAAGCCACAAGGTGGCACTGAAGACAGAAAATAATCAACCTAAAAATCAAATAAAGTAAAATCATGAAGAAATTAATTGCAGTTGCGTTTGGTGTATTCTTAAGTTTAACAAATTTTTGTAACGCTCAATCAACATTAAAATT
>CAINEC010000051.1 GCA_903847585.1 uncultured Bacteroidota bacterium | reverse complement strand
ACTTCGGTAATAGTAGCCGTTATAGATGATGGTACCGACATCAATCACGAAGATTTAAAAGCGCATATCTGGAAAAATAAAAACGAGAAAATGGGTAACAGCGTTGATGATGATAAGAATGGATACATCGACGATATAAATGGTTGGAATTATTTAGGTAATAAAATTCAGAGTTATGAAATCGATAATTATGAAGTTACTCGTTTAGTACGTACGTATCAGTCGTTTTTTAAATATCCATCCGACATTAAAAACAACCCCGATGAATATGCCAATTATCAAAAGGCTTTAAGTATTTATGAAAGTAGAAAGAAGGAATACGAAACGATTGATAAGCGCTTATCGTCTTCCATTACTTATTTCGAATCGTTGCAAAAGAAATTAAATCGTGATACGCTTTCAATAAAAGATTTGCAAGAAAACTCTTCATCTGATTCACTTATCACGATTACTACAAATCGTTTAATATCGAACTTGCAAAAGGGTGGAACTTATGCGAAGTTGATTGCAGATATGAAACGCACAATGGACTCCAATAAATCGCATTTACAATACCATGTTAATTTACAATACGACCCACGCTTAGTAGTTGGAGATGATGACGCTAACATTAACGATCGTAATTATGGAAATAGAACAGTTATTTCCGAAGGAGATCATGGAACGCATGTTAGCGGAATTATTGGTGCTGTAAGAAACAACGATAAAGGAATTGATGGCGTTGCTGATAATGTACAATTAATGATTTTACGTGTTGTGCCGAACGGTGATGAACGCGACAAAGACATTGCACTTGCTATTCGTTATGCAGTAGATAATGGAGCACGTGTGATTAACATGAGTTTCGGAAAACCTTTATCGTACAAAAAAGAATTTATTGATGATGCAGTGCAATATGCGATTTCAAAAAATGTTTTGCTAGTGCATGCAGCAGGTAATGAAGCCTTAGATTTAGATGTTGAACAACGTTTCCCAAATCCGAATTATAAAAAAGCAAAGGGCAATGCATGGAAAAACTGGATTGATGTTGGTGCTTCTGCTGCCGATGGAAATCCTGGAGGGTTTTCTAACTACGGAAAAAACTATGTTGATTTATTTGCGCCAGGAGTAAAAATTAATTCAACGATTTTAAATAACGAATATGCTCCTAAAAATGGAACGAGTATGGCTGCACCTGTTGTAGCTGGAGTAGCAGCATTAATTATTTCTTATTATCCTTCTATCACTGCGCCTCAGTTAAAAGAGCTTTTAATGAAGACCGTTTATAAGCCAACGCAACAAGTAAAAAAACCAGGCGCGCCTGATACGATGATTTCATATAGCGACCTATGTAAATCGGCAGGAATTGTTAACGTTTATGATGCACTAAAATTAGCAGATAAAAAATATGGAAAATAAATTATTCAACCCGCAACGTTTAATTTTACTTCTTGTAAGTAGTTTTCTTTTTGCAACAACTTTTATTCATGCACAAGGAATTGATAAACCACGTTACCAAATTGTAACAACGCGTGCAGGAAATTATCTCGGAACATTCAACATTGAATTGTTTCCGCTGGTAGCACCGAACCACGTAAATAATTTTGACAGCCTTGCGAATGCACAAGCGTTTGATAGCACTGCTTTTCATCGTGTAGTACCAGGATTTGTTATTCAAGGTGGAGATCCTAATTCCATCAACGGCCCCATCTCTACATGGGGAAATGGAAATCCGAATCAGCCAACAGTAAATGCAGAATTTAGTCCTGTGCGACATTTAAGAGGTATTATTGGTGCAGCGCGCGATACGAATATTAATAGTGCAAGCTCACAGTT
>CAINEC010000050.1 GCA_903847585.1 uncultured Bacteroidota bacterium | reverse complement strand
GGTGAAATTGTAGGACAACTTTATATTCAGAAATATTTCAGTCCAGATCTTAAAGTGAAGGTAAGTGCAATGGTGAAAAACATTCTTGCTACTTATAAGGTTCGTATCACTAAGTTGGATTGGATGAGCGACTCTACTAAAACAAAAGCGTTAGAAAAGTTAGCTAAATTCAATACCAAACTAGGATACCCTGATAAATGGAGAGATTATTCAAAGTTGGAGATTAAAGACGATGCATATGTATTAAATGTTCAACGTGCTGAAGCATTTGGTTATAGAGATATGATCGATAAATTAGGTAAGCCAGTTGATAAATCAGAGTGGGCAATGCTACCTCATCAGGTGAATGCATACTACGACCCAACATTAAACGAAATCGTTTTCCCTGCTGCAATCATGCAACCTCCTTTTTATTATCCAGGCGCTGATGATGCAACTAACTATGGTGCATTAGGTGCTGTAATTGGACATGAAATCACGCACGGATTCGATGATCAAGGTTCTAAGTATGATGGTAATGGTAATATGATGGACTGGTGGGGAGAAAAAGATAAAGTGCAATTCGAAGATCGTGCAAAAACGTTAATTGAATGCTTCAATAAATTTGAAGCCCTACCTGGTGCTTTCGTTAATGGTGAGCTTACAATCGGAGAAAATATCGCTGATTTAGGTGGCCTTAGCACTGCTTATTATGCATTGCAAATGGCTAATGAAGGTAAGAAGCCTGTTTCAATTCAAGGGTTTACAGAGGAACAACGTTTCTTCCTTGCATTCGCTCAGGTGTGGAAACAAAATATCAAAGATGAAATGTTACGTAAGCGTTTACTTACAGATGTTCACTCGCCAGCTAATTTCCGTGTGCTAGGTACATTATCAAACATGACAGAATTCTATAAAGCCTTTGGAGTTAAAGAAGGGGATAAGATGTATAGAGGCAATTCTGAAAGAGCAAAAATCTGGTAATCTTAAAACCGCATCATAAATAAAAAAGGGAGCAATTTTTAAATTGCTCCCTTTTTGTTTGTTTGATATAATGAAGATTAGATCGCTTCTTCTTTTCTGCTCATACGCTTTCTCACGTTCTCATCTAAATGCACTTTACGCATACGTAATGATTTCGGAGTGATTTCTAAGTATTCATCTTTCTCGATGTATTCCATACATTCTTCTAAAGAGAACTTCACTGCTGGTGCAATTCTAACGTTATCGTCACTACCAGAAGCACGCATATTAGTTAATTTCTTTGCTTCACAAACGTTGATTAATAAATCATCAGGGCGTATGTGTTGTCCAATAACTTGTCCTGCATAAACACTCTCAGCTGGATCAATAAAGAAGAATCCACGGTCTTGCATTCTATCAATTGAATAAGGAGTAGCAACACCTGATTCTTTTGCTAATAACACCCCTGAAATACGTCCTGAGATAGGACCTTTCCAAGGTTCATAGCTTTTGAAACGATGAGCCATTGTAGCACGTCCTGCTGTTGCTGTAAGTACGTTACTACGTAAACCAATTAAACCACGAGCTGGGATTTCAAACTCTAAATGTTGTAAATCACCTTTAGGCTCCATGATTTTCAATTCGCCTTTTTTCTGTGTTACTAATTCGATTACTTTTCCAGCAACCTCATCCGGAGTATCAACCGTTAAATTTTCAACTGGCTCGTAACGTTGTCCGTCAATTTCTTTCGTGATAACTTGTGGCTGACCTACTTGTAATTCATATCCTTCGCGACGCATCGTCTCGATTAAGATCGATAAGTGAAGTACACCACGACCATATACTAAATAAGAGTCAGGAGATTCTGTCTCCACTATACGCATTGCTAAATTCTTCTCTAACTCTTTGTATAAACGATCGCGTAAGTGACGAGATGTTACAAAACGACCTTCTTTTCCGAAGAAAGGACTGTTATTGATCGTAAACAACATACACATTGTTGGCTCATCAACAGAAATAGGAGTAAGAGCCTCTGGATTTTCAAAATCAGCAATTGTATCACCAATTTCAAAATCTTCGATACCAGTTACTGCGCATAAGTCGCCGCATGTAATTTCATCAGCCTTTCTACGTCCTAAACCTTCAAAAACAAATACCTCTTTTACACGCATTTTTTTGATAGTTCCATCACGTTTTACAAGACTCACAGGCTGGTTTTCTTTCAATGAACCACGGCTGATACGTCCGATGGCAATACGTCCAACATAAGTTGAGAAGTCTAATGAAGTAATCAACATCTGAGGAGTTCCTTCATAAACAGGAGGCTCAGGGAAATATTCTATGATTGAATCCAACAAAGCTGTTACATCAGTAGTAGGAGTTTTATAATCATGTCCCATCCATCCTTGTTTTGATGAACCGTAAACAGTAGGGAATCCTAACTGCTCTTCAGTAGCACCTAAATGGAAGAATAAGTCAAATACTTTTTCATGTACTTCTTCGGGACGACAATTTTCTTTGTCGACCTTATTAATTACTAAGATGGCTTTTTTACCCATCTCCAAAGCTTTGCTCAATACGAAACGTGTTTGTGGCATCGGACCTTCAAAAGCATCCACTAAAAGGATTACCCCATCAGCCATGTTCATTACACGCTCTACCTCACCTCCAAAGTCGGCGTGACCAGGAGTATCGATGATGTTAATTTTAGTTCCTTTATAATTTACCGATACATTTTTTGCAATGATGGTAATACCACGTTCTCTTTCAAGGTCGTTGTTATCAAGGATTAATTCTCCCGTCTTTTCATTGTCACGAAAGAGTTGTGTCTGAAGTAAAATTTTATCTACTAAAGTTGTTTTGCCATGATCGACATGGGCAATAATTGCAATGTTTCTGATTGATTGCATGCTAATTTATCTGCAGTTTGGTTAATTTCCTATTTATTCCGACTTTTAATCTAATTGCAACTGACTGAAAGGCAGTTGAGTACGAATAGGTTGCTAAAATTCGGAGTGCAAAGGTAGGGCTTTTCTTTGGGTCTTACGCCAAAAAAGAATCAGAATATGCTAGAAGTAACAATTTGTTTAATCAGCCAAGTACTTTATTGGCCATTTCATGTGCCTGAACTCTTAATTCAGGAATTGCTGTGGATTCCCATAATATGCCTCTTAAGCCAGACCCAATCGTAAATAAATTAGGAACTATTTCTCCATCTTTATTTATGATTTCTCCCTTTCCTGTAGCATTGAATCCTAATGACAACGGATCTTTTGCAATCAATCCAGAGGCAAGCATATTTTTCAATAATGGGTTTTCAACTTTGTGAAAGTCTCCTTCTGGTCCAATGCAATTAATGATGCGTTGTGCTTTAATAGTAGAAGAGGATTCAGTTGATTTATCAAAAAATCGAATAGTTAAATCGGTGCCATTATCCTGAACGTCTTCCAGTTTTCCAGCGTAAAGTTCTATTTGATTGGAATCGATTAATGATTGAATAAAATCGTGAACTTCATGAGGTAAGCGGTGACGGAGTTTAGCCCAGCGATGGTTTATATGACGTAAAAATCGGTTCTTCTGTTCGATAGGCAGTTCTTGCCAAATTTTCTGTGTAAATGGTCTTACCGCTTCTAAAACTGGCTCGTGCCATTCGGTATGATCGATAGCAGATCTGATTTTTGACTTTAGCTCGCTATAAATTTCGTGTATGTCAGATGCTGGTGCTTTCTCCGGATGCGGTACTGATACTCTAGTAACAGGATGGGCCATTGGAATAGCTCCATGTTTGGACACTACTATAATTTTATTTTTAAATCCCTGATCTATTAGACTCACTACTGTATCAACCATTGTCAAACCTGCACCTACAATGAAAACAGGTTGGTTTGGGTCGATGTTTTCAACAGCTCTGTCATCCCAAGGATTAATAAAAACTTTATTGGAAGATTTTAAATTTGAAATACCAGGAAGTGAAATAGGAGGTTGATTACCCGTACACAGTACTACTTTTTTACCATCTATTGATTCATGGTTTTTAAGTTTAATGTCAAATCCATTATCGGTTTTTTTGATATCGATTACCTCATCGATTATTAAATCAAATTGAATGTTTTTATTTTCAGATTTTACTAATGATTGGTATAAATCTTCAAGGTACTCTCCATAAATCTTACGAGCAACAAAGCGTTCTCCTAAATTTTCGTGATGATAATCATGGTATTCAGGTTTCGATAAAATCCAGTTGGTGAAATGATTGGCATCTGATGTAAAAGCACTCATTCGAGATACACGAACGTTTAACAGATGTTTACTGTTTTTTGTTGAATAAGCAATTCCTTTACCTGTTGGATATCCTGTGTTTATCATTGCGATTGATAAAGGGCTTGTTGCTTTTTCAAAAGTATTAGCCAGTAATATTAATCCTGCAGCGCCACCCCCAACTATAACTAAATCGTAATGTATATTCATAATAAGTTTATAAATCCTATAAGATTAGTAGGAGAAACAAATTTAGTATAAATAGGTTTCAATTACAATATAATTTTTGTTGAATGCTGTTATTTCTTTGGTGAGCGGGGTTTAGCCTTGGTTGAGTTCGAAGTCTTTTTTTTCAATGCTCGTTCTCTGATTAAAATATCGTTCAAGCTTAATTTATCAAGGATAGATCCTGTAGCTTCTCTAACTTCTGAAAAAATATTTTTTAATCCGCAAAAAGCTTCGTTTTCGCAATCTTCACATGGTTCGTAATAATTAGATGAAACACATGGTAACAAGGCAATAGGTCCATCGAATAATCGAACTACTCTTCCAATGGTTACCTCTGAAGGTGGGATTAAAAGGTTGTAACCACCATTTTTCCCTTGTTTGCTTTTTAAAATTCCATCATGTTTTAAATCAAGCAAAATGGTTTCTAAAAATTTTCTAGGGATTGATTCTGCCAATGAAATAGCTGAAGTGTGAACAGGAGTTTTAGGGTCCTGCTTCGCAATGTATTCCAATGCCTTTAATCCGTATTTTGCTTTTTTCGATAACACGACACGAATTTAATAATTCGCTTGAAGTTTTTCTAATAATTCAAAAATGATAATTTATCTTTGATGTCAATTATGAAACTTGAAAAAGCAATTTCGATAGGAGAGCTGGCCAAAATGGTTGGTTGTAAAGTGATAGGCGATGAAAACGCAATGGTAACAGGCATTAATGAAATTCATCGTGTTGAAAATGGAGATTTAACATTTGTTGATCATCCGAAGTATTACGATAAAGCATTAAACTCAGCTGCTACTTTTGTAATCATCAATAAAATGGTGGAAGCGCCAGCAGGTAAAGCACTTATTTATTCAGATGATCCCTTCCGTGACTATGTTTGGCTTTGTAAAAACTACATGCCATTCATTCCGTCATCAAGCAATATACATCCAACAGCAAAAATAGGAGAGGGGACAGTTATACAGCCAAATGCAAGTGTTGGACCTTATGTAGTTATCGGTAAAAACTGTTTGATTCATAGTGGTGCCGTTATTTATGATCATTCAGTAATCGGCGATAATGTCGTTATTCATGCTAATACTGTTTTAGGTGCCGATGCGTTTTATTTTAAACGTCGCCCTGAATTCTACGAAAAGATGCATAGCTGTGGCCGAGTTGTCATTCATGATAATGTTGAGATAGGAGCTTCTTGTACCATCGACAGAGGTGTTTCTGCTGATACGATTATTGGAGAAGGATGTAAGCTGGATAATCAGGTTCATGTTGGACATGATACTGTAATTGGAAAGAATTGTTTGTTTGCAGCACAAGTAGGTATTGCTGGTTGTGTTAATATTGAAGATGAGGTAATACTATGGGGACAAGTGGGTGTGCAAAAAGATTTAACCATTTCAAAAGGGACAATTGTTTTAGGGCAGAGTGGTGTTACAAAATCAATTAAAGCCGGAACATATTTCGGAACGCCTGCTAAAGATGCGAGAGAGAAAATGAAAGAGCTTGCTTATTTAGGTAAGTTACCTGAATTGTTTGATAAAGTTCGTTAATACATAACTGTTATAATAAGTATGGCTGGTGAAATAGAGAATATGTCTGGAATGCAATCGGAACTGAACGTGAAGAAACTTCAGTTGCATTGGCTTTTGCAGATTACAAAGGCAATTAATTATGATTTGCCAGCTCCTCAGTTATTTGAGGTTTACCAGTCTGTATTGAAAGAACATCTCAAGATTAACAAACTCATTCTTTATATTCACGAGCATCAATGGCATTGTATGCTTAAGTATGGTGTACCCGATGATTTTGAACTTGACCTTAATGAAGCACGACTTGCGGAAATAGAAAAAATAATGACCACTGGTAGTGATATGCCTGAATGGTTATCTTCTTTCGAAACAATTATTCCCGTTAATCATAATAAACAACAATTAGCATTTGCTTTTATAGGTGCCAGTACGCACGAGGATATATTAAACCTCAAGGATGTGATTCCTTTTATTCATACCATCACCAATATTATTGTTGTTGCCATTGAGAATAAACGATTGACAAAAGAGTCGATTCGTCAAGCGCAAATTGAGAAAGAGTTAGAATTAGCTGCGCGAATGCAAAGCATGTTGTTTCCTGCTCATATTCCTCATAACTCTCGTATTGATTTAGCTGCGACATATCTTCCCCATCAAATGGTAGGTGGTGATTACTACGATTATATTGAACTGAACGAAGATGAGATTCTAATTTGCCTTGCAGATGTTTCAGGTAAGGGAATTTCAGCGGCGCTATTAATGTCGAATTTTCAAGCCAACCTAAATGCAAAGGCGCCCTTGTCGACGTCTTTAATGGAGCTTGTAAATGATTTGAATGAAAGTGTAAATAAGTCTGCTAAAGGAGAAAAGTTTATAACAGTTTTTCTAGCAGTAATTAATACCAAAGATCGTGTTCTTAAATATGTCAATGCAGGACATAACCCTCCTTTGATTTATTGCGGTAATGAGTTTCATTTGTTGGAAAAAGGAACAACAGGATTAGGAATGTTTGATGAGTTACCATTTATTCATGAAGGTCAAATTGCATTTGAGCCTGGTTCAACATTGTTTTGTTATACTGATGGAGTAGTGGAGCAAGAAAATTTAACGGGAGATGTTTTTGGTGTTGATGTTCTGATGGATTTACTTCAGAAAAATCATCAGGCTAATTCAATGAAAGACCTGCACGTTGGAGTAATTAATTCCTTCAATGATTTTAAAAAGTCGGTTGATCCGATTGATGATGTAACACTTTTAAGTTGCAGAATGCTGATTTAATTCTTGCTGTTGATGCTCGTTGTAATAAATATCAAATGCAACCAGGCATGCAATGAATCCCCAAAAAGGCACAGCTAATTTTTCTGTATCTAGGAAATAATTCAGTCCACCGTGTATGATATAGGTAACTAAACCTAAAACAATTCCCTTGGTCATCACTCGTGTATTTCGATTAGCACATCTTCGTAAAAAAGTAGATGAGCGTTGGAGTAATACTGCTAAGATTAAAACAAATGTAACGGGACCGAGTATACCCTGTTCAGAAAGTGGACCTAAATACTCACTGTGAGAACCACCTCCTTCTGCGAAATTTGTACTGATTCCTGATCGCTCAGAGTGTTTTTGAAACTGTCCGTATTGAAACATGTATGTCCCAGGTCCATATCCAAGTAATGGTTTTTCATTAAACATTCGCAACGCGCACGACCATCTATTAAGTCGCTCTATATTTGAATCATCTGTTGAAATATTTCCAATGGACTGAACATGCTTTGCATAATCAGTAGAGGATGTTTTATCGTTACGTTCCAAATACATCGTAATTTCCACATGGAATAATGCATAAGTAAGAACGACTAATCCTATTCCTGTGTAAACTACCCAGTTTTTGATTTTTAAAATGTAAATGAATAAACAGCCTAGAGCTCCAGCCAACGCAACCCATGCTGCTCTTGTATACGATAGGATAATTGCAGTAATCAATAATGCACAAACAATAAATATGAATGACTTAACTGCACTACTGATTTTGTTTTCATACAATAATGCAATTAAAACAGGAATAAATAATGCGATTACAGCAGCATATGCAGTGTGGTCATTGTAATAAGGAACCATCGCAATGTGAGCATTTTGTTCTGTAAATCCTGCTGATGCTTGATTAAGCATTGTAATAATACATACAGCTAAAAGTGGTAATAAATAAGCCCATAAAAATTTATGGATATTTTGTTTTTTGATAAAAAGATAGAGTAGTGAAAAGTAAAAAACACTGACGTAGCAAAACCTTGCAAGCGTAGATTTTATAGAAACTACAGGCATTGTGCTTGTAATTGTAGTTATAGTGTACCACCCAAGATGTAATAAAATCATCCAGGTGACAGGATGTTGTAGTATACGTTTGTCAAGCCCCCCTTCAGCAAGAATCTTTATCCAAAATATCAGGAAAATGCCAAACATTAAAGGCTCCGATGGCAAACTAACACCTATGCCTATACCCGTTTTAGCTAAATTTATGGAGAATGGAGTTACTAATACAGCAAGATAGATTAGTAAATCGAAGCGAAATATTGCTGCAATAGTAAGGATAAGTAAAAATGGGATGGCTAATGCAACAATGTATCCTTTCACATATCCATAAGCAGCTAATGATGCTATGAGTATGGTTAGAATATAAAACCAGGTAACCTTGGATTTATCAAGCTGAAAAAAGCTTTCTTTCATTCAGGATTATTGCAACTGACTTTTTAACTTATCTCTGTATTGTTCAATGTAAACTGCAGTAACAATTGCAATAAGCATGGTAGATAGTGTAAAGAGTATCATTACTAAAGCTCTTTTCGGCGAGTCCTTTTTTTCTGGAACTAACGGAGGAGAAACAACGTTGTGAAATTCTAATTCTTTTTTAGAATCATATAAAGCACTCTCATAAAATCTTCTGAAATTATTATAAGCCTCTCTGCTGTGACGTAATACTTCTTTTAGTGTCATGTATTCGGCTCCTTTGGTTGTTAGATTTTTTTGAACTGTACTCATATTTCCATTGACTCCACCAGACGCTAAGGCACGATAGTACTCTCTCGAAAATCCTTCAATCTGTGTTTCAAAATCAGTAATACCCGTACTATCTCTTAGAGTAGTTATGGCTAAATCTAGCGAATCCAAAACTTTCTTTTCATTTTCCATGTTCTTTCGATTCATCTCAGCTACTTCTAATGCTCTCGTGTGGATTAATGAAATCGCTTTAATGTCCATGAAATGAATTAAAGATTGACAAATACGCTGAGCCATTTTAGGATCCTCGTCGATAACATCCACTTCTATCGCTTCATATTGATTTTTACTGACTGATATATTCTCGCTAAGTCTTTTCATGATTTCATAACGAGGGTATCCATTAATTGAATCAATTTTGTAATGTTTAAATAAATGAAGTTCTTTTACTAAACTATCTCTAACATCTTCTGAATTTAATAACTGAACCATTTGTTCAGTCGGGGTTTCTTTAGAATAGGGTGAAAGATTGGCTGGATATAAAACCGCCGATGATTTATACATCGGTTTCATGAAAATCGGAAGTGAAATAATAAATCCAACGACAATTGATCCGAAAAAGCATATAGTTAGATGCTTGCGCCACTTTTTAATAATACGAAGTAAAATTATTGTACTTAATTGTCCACTTTCTGACTGGCTCATAATTTTTTAATTTAAAGTGCAAATTTAAAGGAAATATAGGAGGGATTAAAATAATTAACATCCTAAAAATCAGTAGTGTTAAGAATATTAATTAAGACGATTGTCCTATTGTTGTTCTGATTTTAAGAGACGAATCAGTTCGAACGGTCTAATTATCTTTAGTCCTAAGGCTATTAAAAAGCTGATCAGACATCCAATAATACCTTTGATAAACCAATTCGATTCAAAGTTGCTCAAAGCAAAAAACAAGTAAAAAGTAGTGCTTATGTGTATTACATATTTCAAAGCTAATAGTTTTTGAAATTTAAAATTGAAAACTTTATGGGCTAAAATTATTTGTAATCCTGCGGAGGCGAATTGTGTAATCATACTTGCGTAGGCAGCTCCTAAAGAGAAATAACGAGGAATCAAAATAAGATTCAGGACAATATTTAAAACCATTCCTGAAAGGGCAATTAAATTTAAATATTTTAAATTGCCATTAGCAGTAAGCATAGTTCCGAAAATATACACGGAGCTAATTGCTAAAAAGCAACACATCACAATTCTAAATACAGCTGCTGATGCATCGACATGCGCATGGTAGAGTAATCCCATAATATCATGACTGAAGTAGAAACAAAAAGCTATTAATGCTATCGCAGGGATTGCGATAAATGAAAATGAAAGTTCCGCTAACTCTTGCAAAGGCTGTTTCTTTTTTATCATATGCGAAAACATTGGAAGTAGTAATCCGCTAAATAAATAAGCAATCATGTTAGATGCATCAAGTAATCGGTAACTCTGCGCGTAAATACCAGCTTGTTCAGCACCATTCGGAAGTAGCCTTTCAATCATAACCGAATCAATTCGATTATAGAATGTCATGAGTAAAATTAGTATGGCAAATGGGTAGCTATGTTTGAGCACTATAAAGAAAAAAGTGGGATTCCATTGTAATTTTCGAAGCTTCGCTTTTTTCGCTACAATGAAAAAGGTAATAGCGGCTGTAATGACATAGGCTAATGTCTGAGCCCAAACAAACCATTCTATTTTAAATTCATCACCTGCAATATGTCCCCAAATCAGCAATGAACATATGATAATCATGATGGCTCTGTCGAGAACAGAAATCATACTATCAATTTTAAACAATTGTAGTCCCGCAATATTAGATCGTAAGTAAAGAATAAAGGAAATTAATGCCTGGTTAATTAGCATCACCAGCAATATTCCAAGTTGCATTCCTTGATAACCTAATATCCATGCTACACTTAAGCTAATAACGGTATAGGCTAGTGCAAGAACTAAACGAAGCATAATAATTCCACTCAAATGTTTTTCGAGTAAATGATTATGCATTGCAATATTTCTGTTGTTGTAGTTGGTAATACCTACATCAAGAATAATATTAAATAAAAAACTAAGGTTAAATAAGGCTGAGTAAATTCCGTACGATTCAGCACCAACTGTATTTTGAACGGCTCTGTCGATGCCTAGAATCCAAAACGGCTTAATGAGCAAATTAAGGAAAAGCAAAAATGCCAGGTTGGTGATAAATTTCTTTTGCATGACTTGATTCTTGTACAAAAATAAACCAATTTCGGAGAGTAATTAGCAAATGCAGATAAATGTTAGCCTTACATTATAACAAAGAAGTGATTGAAGCTGGTGTTGATGAAGCCGGTCGTGGTTGTCTAGCGGGACCTGTTGTTGCTGCTGCAGTCATTTTGCCACCTAAGATTCAGCTGGATTGGTATGATGTATTAAACGATTCGAAGAAGCTACCTGAAACAATGCGCGATAATTTACGCGTGCTGATTGAGAATGAAGCGCTGGCGTGGTCGGTAGCTATGATTGATGCTCCAGAGATTGATCGAATTAATATTTTAAATGCTACTTACAAAGCCATGCATAAAGCAATTGCAGGCTTACATGTACAACCTGAGCTTTTACTTATTGACGGTAATCGTTTCAAAAAGTATAAAACCACAGAGCATAAAACAATTGTTAAGGGTGATGGACTTTATTTGTCGATAGCCGCAGCTTCTATTTTAGCTAAAACTCACCGCGATGAGTTGATGAAAAAACTGCATATGGAATTTCCTCAATATGCTTGGGATCGTAACAAAGCATACGGAACAGAAGTGCATGTTAAAGCTATTATGCAATACGGATTAACTCCTTATCATCGTAAGTCTTTTCAGTTAAAAGATCAGCAGCTAGAGCTTTTTTAACTCGATATTATATTTTATAGTCGAAAGCATTTTATTAACAAATCGACCATTTTTCATTCTGAAATTAATATTTTATTTTTTTATAATTTAATTTTGGCCACCGTTTTTCAAGCATTCAATCAGTGATAAGTAAATTTTAATTTGCAATAAATCAATGATCGTTTTGCTTAAGTCGAAAGTGAATACATTAAAATGTTTTTTAAATATGAGTAAAGAGTTAACTGTTTTTGAAGAAAAGAACATTCGTAGATATTACGATGCCGAGAATGAAACATGGTATTTCTCATTGGTAGATATTGTTGGAGTTTTAACTGATTCTGTTAACCCCACTGATTATCTAAAAAAGATGAGAAAAAGGGATGATGATTTAAATTCCTACATAGGGACAAATTGTCCCCAGGTAGCGATGGTCGTCAATGGGAAATCCAGAAAGACCTTAGCCGGCAATACCGAAAATGTTTTAAGATTGGTACAAGCGATTCCTTCCTCGAAGGCTGAGCCATTTAAATTATGGTTGGCGAAGGTAGGTTACGAACGTTTAAAGGAAACCCAAGATCCGGCATTAGGTATTGAAAGAGCTCGCGAAAATTGGCGAAAAAAGGGCAGGAGTGATAAGTGGATTCAACAACGAATGGCTGGTCAAGTGATTCGTGATAGACTTACGGATTATTGGAAAGCAAACGGCGTTGAAAACTATAATGAATTTGCATTTTTAACGAACATTATTCATCAAGAGTGGACAGATTTAACGATAAACAAGCATAAAGAACTCAAAGGATTAAAAACACAAAATTTGCGTGATCACATGAGCGAAACAGAATTGATTTTTTCATCCTTGGCCGAGATGGCAGCCAATTTTATTTCTGAGAAGATAAGTGCAAATGGATTGGTCCAAAATGCAAAGGCAAGTAAGAAAGGCGGTGCTATTGCAAAGCGTGCACGAGTAGAGTTTGAGTCGAAAACAGGAAAGAAAATAGTTACGAGCGATAATTTTCTTGCACCTTCTAGTGTCAGAAAAAGGAAAAAACTTAAATGAAAAAATTATCAATAGCTGTTATTGCTTGATGATTTTTTGTTGACTGTCTTACCATCTAAAAACTTTACCTGAACAATATAAAGTCCTTCATTTAAATCGCTGACTGAAACGGATGATTGTTTCGAGTTTAGTTGTTCTGAATAAACGATGTTTCCTTGAGTACTGTAAATATTGATTTGAGAAATCAAGTCTTCACTTTGGATATTTATTTCAGCACTTGATGGGTTTGGTGCGATGCTTATTTTATTCTGATTTATTTCATATATCCCAGTACTATTATTCGTACGGATAATATTTATCGATCTACAATTGTCAAAGTTTCTCATCAAGTCGAAATACATACCATCTGCAAATTGAATGGAGTCAAGGCTGTTTTGTTGACCGTCGTAAAGTGAAGCTCCAACGATATAATCACCAGTGCTGTAATAATAAGTCATGTTGTTCGGATCGATTGCAGAACCTGCATTTAATGAATAGCCATATCCAAATAAAGACGATGTAGATAGAATAGTAATGTTACCAGTTGAAGGATTTATTTTTCCTAAATGAATGGTAGAAGAGTCAATAACAAACGGATTTACACTATTGAAATAATTTGTCCTTACTAATCCATAAAGAGTGGTATCAACACAACTGTAAGTGAAATTATCAAAATGACTGTTAGGAGGCAATACCATAGGAGTGTTTGAATAAACATTCCCTGTATAGATATCTACACCAACAAGATTCGATCCTGTGGAGTAGTAATAAACCATTTGATACGGATCAATCGCACTTCCTGCCATTGCATATCCTTGTCCGATTGAATTAGGAGATATTTCGGTTATAGTTCCAGTAGTTGTATTGATTTTAGCAAGGAGTAACTGACCTACATTCTGGTTTAAAGTGGAGTCATAATAATTTCTTCTTGCTAGGCCGTACATTGTGCTATCGCCATTGCAAAATCTGAAATTATCAAAATAACTTGCTGCAACTGGATTGTTAATAGTTGCCTGATTGATCATTTCTCCGCTACCTAAATGTAATGTGTTTATTTGGTTACTTGACCCAACAAAAATGTAGGTAGAATCATAAGGGTTTAGCGCTGCACCAGTCAAATTAATTCCCATTTGATAAGTGAAATTTCCCAAGTTGGAAACAAATCCATTGGTAGTGTTTAATGTACCTAAACGAACAGTTGCAGAATCGAAAACCTGAGAGATAATGCTAGAATCAATCGGGTTGTAAACATAGGAGTAATAGTTTTGACGCACAATCCCATAAAGGCTATTGCTAATCTGACCAAAGCTAATAGTATTATATGCGATTAGTATTGTAAGTGTGTAAAGGATTTTTTTCATGGGGATTGGTTTTGTGCGTTAAGCAAATTTAACAACTATTTGCTGACAAGCTAATACTAACAATTAAGATGGCCTAATTGTTTAATTTTGCCTTATGCAGCAGAATATAATCTTATCAGAGTCGGAGAAGCGCGAACTTAAATCAGTGGTGCTTGAGTCATGTTTGAGTATAAAACGAAATCAAATTAATGAGCTGACAGAAATGTTGCAATCGCTAAAGTCTTCCGTAGAAAGTAATGAGAAAAGCTCAGCAGGCGATAAGCACGAAACAGGACGGGAAAATGCTAATCAAACCTTGTTGATATATGGCGATCAGCACCGTAAAGCAATGGAAGATTTAATGGTGTTTATGATGATAAAGCCCGATAAATTAATTGACACCATCCAGCTTGGAGCTATTGTTATTTTGAATGATTTAACTGTTTTTATCGCTGATAATATGGGTAAATTAACCATTAATGATATGCCCGTAAATATCCTTTCTCCTAAAGGTCCATTTGTTCAATGCATGCTTGGCAAGTCCAAAGGATTTGAATTCAAGTTTAATAATAAAGACTTTAAAATTGTTGATGTGTTTTAATACTTTTGTCATTCATCTATGCTAACAAACAACGACATTCTTAAAAAGCTACGTGTGGCACTTGAGCTTCGTGATGATGATATCATTGAGATCTTAAAGCTAAGCGATTTCGAAATTTCTAAAACTGAACTCAGCGCATTATTCCGAAAGGAGGATCATCCGAATTATAAAAAATGTGGCGATCAGCTTTTGAGAAACTTTTTAAATGGTTTGATTACTTACAAGCGTGGTCCAAGACAAGAAAAGTAAATTATTTCTTTTCTATATCGTCTGAATAGGTATAAAAATAATGTTCAGCACACCTGCCTTCGCTATTTATTTTGCTCATCGCTCTCCAACGATTTTTATTATCCAAGATATAATCTTCCATTTCCGTTAATGTTGGAACTGGCTTTTCACTTTTTAAAACCCACACCTCCGTATTTGTTTTTGTTTTGCCTTTGTAAAATGATTTGTAGGTGATGCAATCATTCGGACTATAACAAGTTGTATTTAAAAACTCATTGCCCAATGAATCTATAACAATGCGTTGTTCAACGCTCGGAACTGAATCACCAGCAAATGACCAATACACCACTTTTCCTCGTAAAGCAGTATCTTTTACATGCAAAAAGGCAATCTTTAAAGTAGAATCGGCCTTGAATAAAGTATCAGCAAATAATGTTTTGTTGTATTGATAATACAGCTTATTAAACCAAATCAAATCTCCTTGCTTATTGCGTGCTACTTTACGAGTAAGTTGTCCGTTTGAATTGTAATCGTAAGTAATATACAATGTGGGCTCCGTAGGAACTTTAGAAAACTTAACCTTCTTTATTAATTGTTCTTGTCGGTTGTACGTAGAAATCGACAATGTATCACAATTTTGGTTATCACAATCGCACATGATTTCTATACAAGAATATTGTGCGTTGGATAATAATGAAATCAAACAGAACAAGAATGCTGCAATCGGTTTTTTCATTTTGCAAATGTAATGCATATAAAAAAAGGTGCCTCGCGACACCTTTAAAAATTATTTGATAAATATTTTACTTCGATAAATATCATTTTCTGTCATGACCATCACAAGGTAAACTCCTGGAATAATTCGCTCTGTATTTATCATATTGCTGCTTGATGGATTTTTTAATTCTTCTATCATCGCACCACCGCAGTTATACAAACAAATGTTCTTTAGTTCAATTCCGTTGTTAGCGTCAATTCGGATATGTCCATCACCGTTATACAATTTAATTTGTTGTGCATTTCCCATTTCTTGTACTCCAACTGTGTTGATGATAATAGGGGTAGAGATTGCAGGACATCCAATCGAATCAGTAATAGAAACGGTATAGGTTCCATTTTGAGTTACGGTGTAATTTTGTGTGGTAGCATTTGCAATCGGCTGTCCATTATAATTCCACTGATATGTGAATGCTAATGATGAGGAAAGATTTAATCCATTTGCTGTAATTACAGGCGCTGTAGTAGCCTGAAAGAATGGAACATTGGGAGATAATGTAATGGTATTAAATGTTGCTGTATTTCCACTGCTTGTCTGATCAGGAACTGTAGTGCCTGAAGCAATATTGAAATTCCAATAACCAACTAAACCGTTTGAAGTAGGAGAAATATGACGATTATATCCTGCTAAAATTTCTGCTTGAGGTTTAGCAATATTCCAGATTCGTACTTCGTCAATTTGTCCGTTGAAGGCTCTTGCATCTGTCTGTGCAGCATCGCTCAAACGACCAATACGCATCGGATAAGCGGTGTTAGGTTTCATCGTTCCACGGAAGTATTGAGATGCTACTTTTATTCCATTGACATAAAGCCTTGAAGAGTCGCCATCAAAACTTGCAGCTACGTGGGCCCATGTGTTGAGCGTTAATGTATTTGCAGGTGATACTATAGGCTGCCAACTCATTGTATTTCCAAGTGTGTCAACTCCACAAAATGTGAATGATAATTGTCCTGATCCACCACAACGTAAAACGAATCCTTGTTCGCCGTTTAAACTCCAGCTATGCTTACATGCAATAGAATTGCTATAGTGGTTGGGTCCGAAAGCGGATGGTTTTATCCAAGCCTCCACTGTAATAGCAGAATCTAATTGTAAATTGTTATCAGTCGTAAATGAAACGTAACTAGTTGTTCCATTCAGTGTGATAGACTTTGTGTTGGCAGTGCATTGTGCTAATAATAATTGGGGAATCCCAACTAACATTACTGCCAATAGTATAATTTTTTTCATATGGTGGTTTTTCAGGAATTGTAAAGATAAAATTTTGTTCGAAAAATAACAACCATCTATGATTATCTTTGCCCCATGAATCACCCAGGAAGTATCAATATAGCAGATTATACCTATGAGCTGCCAAATGAAAAGATTGCTGCTGCCCCGACATCCGATCGTGGAGATTCAAGATTGTTGGTTTATAACAAAGGGATGATTGATGATCAAGTTTTTACTTCCATTAAGTCCTTTTTACAATCTCCATCTACGCTCGTTTTTAATAATACGAAAGTCGTTAAGGCTCGCTTGTCATTTCAAAAAGATACTGGAGCTAATATCGAAGTCTTTTGCTTAGAGCCTCAAAAAGGAATTACCGTTGAACAATCATTTGCTAAACGTGATACTACCAATTGGATTTGCATGATTGGTAATTCAAAAAGGTGGAAGGAAGAGGTTTTGAATTTGAAGTTACTTGTTGCAAATACGGAAGTTGTTTTGTCTGCTACGCGATTAGAAAACTACGGACAAGAATCGTTAATTCAATTTACATGGAACAATCCTGATTTTTCCTTCAGTGAGATTTTAGAAATAGCAGGCGAACTTCCATTGCCGCCCTATATGAATCGTACAGCAACTGCGGATGACCGTATCCGTTATAATACTGTTTATGCTGTTTACGAAGGATCTGTTGCAGCTCCAACTGCTGGACTACATTTTACCAATGAATTGTTGCAGGATTTAACATCAAATGGTGTTGAAACGCTTGATGTTTTATTGCATGTAGGAGCGGGTACATTCAAACCCGTGAAGGCCGATAGTATGAAGGATCATGATATGCACGCAGAACGCATTAAGGTCAGCATAAATACTATTGAGAAACTGAATCAACAAAAAAAGCATCGTAAGATAATTCCCGTAGGTACAACCTCAACACGAACACTTGAAAGTCTTTATTGGATGGGCGTTCAAATTATTGAACATCGTCATCAAGCAGGTGATTTTTCAGTTAGCCAGTGGGAGCCTTATGAATCGAAAAATAATTCTACTGTTGATGAGGCATTAACCGCATTGATCAATTATGCAAAGCAAAATGAATTAGATTTTATTGAAGGATTTACGCAAATAATAATCGCTCCTGGTTATGAGTTTAAAATCATTGATGGATTAATCACCAATTTTCATCAGCCACAGAGTACCTTGTTGTTATTAGTTGCAGCTTTAATTGGTAACGATTGGAGAAAAGTATACGAACATGCGTTACAAAACAATTATCGTTTCCTAAGTTATGGCGATAGTTCTTTGCTGCTTCCTTAATTAGCACTCTGGAACGTTCACCGAAATATTTGTTGCGAGTCCTCCTTCGGAAGTTTCTTTGTATTTCGCACTCATATCTTTCGCCGTTTCCCACATACTCTTAATCACATCTTCTAAGCTTACACGAGCTGATAATGGATCGCTTTCTAAAGAAATATTCGAAGCAGTGATAGCCTTAATAGCACCCATACTATTTCGCTCAATACATGGAATCTGTACTAAACCACCAATAGGATCACAAGTTAATCCGAGGTGATGCTCCATTGCAATTTCTGCAGCCATTAATACTTGTCCTGGACTTGCACCTAAGCATTCAGCTAATGCAGCAGCAGCCATCGCACTGCTAACACCAATCTCCGCCTGACAACCACCCATTGCTGCGCTGATCGTTGCATTCTTTTTAAACAGCGTTCCAATCTCACCTGCAGTAATGATAAATCGAACAATTTTATCTTCTGAAAAATCTTTTTCGAAACAATAAGCATACATCAATACAGCTGGAATCACACCTGCGGCACCGTTAGTAGGTGCAGTGATGATTCTTCCAAAAGAAGCATTCTCTTCATTCACCGCTAATGCAAAACAACTAATCCATTTATTGACCGAATTAAAATCTTTCTCGCTGCTACGAATGCAATCAATCCATTCATCAACGTTTGTGTATTTCGCATGCGGCAATAGCTTGTTGTTAATTTCTGCTGCACGACGTTTTACTTGTAATCCTCCAGGTAAAATTCCGTTTTTATGTGCACCACGATAAATACAATCTTTAATTTCTTTCCAGATATGTAAGGCCTTTTCGATAATTTCTTCTCTCGTTCTCCACGCTTGCTCGTTTAAAAAAATCAAGTCGCTGACCGATACATTTAACTGCTCGCAGTAACTCAATATCGAGTTAGCCATATGGCAAGGGTAGGGCGTAACAATCGCACTTTTGTTGATTGTGTTTGCTTCATCTGTTGCTACAAATCCACCACCAACAGAATAATAATTTCTTGATATTACTTCTCCTGATTTTAAAGTTGCTTCAAATACCAAAGTGTTTGGATGCTGAGGCATGCTTTTATCTTTGTGAAATATAACGTCGCGGCTATACGAAAAGTCAATTACGTGCGTGTTGTTTAAATTCAACGTGTTTCCGTTCTGGATGCCTTCGAATTTTTCTGTAATGGTGTTAGTATCAATCGTAGTGTAATCTTCTCCGCTTAGGCCCATCAGCAATGCTACGTCTGTACCATGTCCTTTGCCTGTTTTAGCAAGTGAACCATAGAGGTGAGCTTTAACAGAAACTACTTCTTCTAACGGACTAAATTGTTGTATTCTTCGGATGAACATTCCCGAAGCAATCCATGGCCCCATCGTATGTGAACTCGATGGACCAATTCCAATTTTAATCATTTCAAAAGCACTGATACTTTCCATATTCGATTTTATGCAATTGCAAATCTAATAGACTTGATTAAATTATCTTCTTTTGGGCGCTTGTTTTTTCTTCTGATGACGGAAATCTTTTTTCGCTCCTTCAGGTGGCGCTTCCGCCTTTTTCAAATGTGTAGAAGGATTCTTGTATTCAATCTTTTTTCCAATCAGTTTTTCAATATCGCGAAGGTATGCTTGCTCTTCAAAGTCACAAAGACTGATTGCAATTCCTGCTGCTCCCGCACGACCAGTTCTTCCAATGCGATGAACATACGTCTCGGCTACATTGGGAATATCGAAGTTGATTACGTGACTTAAATTATCGATATCAATTCCTCTTGCTGCAATATCGGTGGCTACTAACACCCGCGACTGACCGCTCTTAAAACTATTCAATGCATTCTGTCGCTGGTTTTGCGATTTATCTCCGTGAATAGCATCTGCCTTAATACCGTTTTTTTGTAAATGTCTTGCTACGCGATCTGCTCCATGCTTTGTACGCGTAAATACAATTGCGGAAGTAATAGGCTGCTCTAATAATAAATCAGAAAGAAAATCACGCTTGTCGCTTTTATTCACGAAGTATAATTCCTGTTTTACCAATTCAGCTGTCGATGAAACAGGTGTTACTTCTACATACTTCGGATTATTTAAAATTCGTTTAGCTAATTCAGCAATTTCCAGCGGCATAGTAGCCGAGAAAAATAAGGTCTGACGTTTTTCAGGAAGTTTCGCTACCACTTTTTTTACATCATGAATGAATCCCATGTCTAACATTCGATCCGCTTCATCTAACACAAAAAACTCAATATCGTTTAATGAGATGATGCGTTGATTCATTAAGTCTAACAAACGGCCAGGCGTAGCCGTTAAAATATCAATTCCATTGCGCAAAGCCTGCGTCTGTGGTAACTGTGATACACCTCCAAAAATCACGGTATGTCTAATTGCTAAATGTCTTCCATACGCAGCAATGCTTTCATTAATCTGTATCGCTAACTCGCGCGTTGGAGTTAGTATTAAACAGGTGATTCCTTTTTTTCTTCCTTGCTGATGCATGAGCTGCAAGAGAGGAATGGAAAAGGCTGCTGTTTTACCTGTTCCAGTTTGAGCACATCCTAATAAATCATCTTTGTTTAAAATGATAGGAATTGCTTTTTCCTGAATAGGTGTCGGTTTTGAATATCCTTCTTCACGAAGTGATTGTAAAATAGGCTCAATTATATTGAGATTGTCGAAATTCATAAGTTGGGTTGACAACAATTAACGTTGTGCTTGTAAAAATGAAACTAAATAGTAGAGTGAACTGATGATCAACAATGTTTTTATCCACAATTTTTGATGATAGGTGGAGAGCGGATAATAGAAGTTGAGTAAAAGTAAAATCAGGTTAATGATTAATGCTGGCGTAAAGTTACTTACAATATTGTCGGGAACCACTACTTTATTCTGAATTGTTCTGATTTCTTTCATCGAATGCAAAATTGGCGTTTCACCTATCATAATCAGATTATTCGCCTCTAAACCTTCAATTTCAGTATCACTCATAATTTCAATTTTACGCTGATCTGTTTGAATGGTATAGTAGAGTTGATCGTCGGCAGTAACGTTGGTTTTGATGATTTTCTCGACGCTAATTTTTGTTCCTATAAATTGGTCGGTTAACAAAAAGAGGGTAATCAGTAATAGAACATAAGAAGCATTTTTACCCCAATAAATCTCGTGTATCGACTTGTTTTTCTCTTCTTCCTCTAACTTTTGCTTCCATTCCTGATAACGCATACGTGCCTGAGCTCTGGCTTTTTCTCGTAAAATAGCTTCGTAATCAATAGCAGGTTGCTGATAATTATGTCTTCCTTCCCGAAAGTCGATAATACGATGATAAGCCTCTGTAATTTTTCGGAATTGATCGGCTGCATCAGGACTATCATTCACATCAGGATGGAATTCTTTGGCTTTCAGACGATAGGCTTTTTTTATCTCTGCCATCGAAGCGGATGAACTAATTCCTAATGTTTGAAAATCGTTGAGCATAGCCGTAATTTGACAAAATACCTTTTATCAAAGATGTTGTCTTTATTGGTACTTTTGCAAAAGTAAACGAATATGAATATCCTGAATTATCTCCTCTACTATTTTATCATTTTACCAATTGCATACCTTCCTTTTAGGGTGCTTTATTTTTTGTCGGATGTGTTGTTTTTAGTGTTTTTTCATCTTGCGGGATATCGTAAGAAGGTGGTGTTGCGAAATATTGCCAATTCATTTCCTGAATTATCGAAAGAAGAGCATAATCGCATCGCATCAAAATTTTATCGTCACTTCTGCGATGTAATGATGGAGACATTCAAGTCTTTCGCAATTACCAAAGAAGAATTGTTAAAACGAAATAAACTGACCAATCCTGAATTAATCAATAAGTATTTTGAAAAGGGACAAAGTGTGATATTAGCTGGAGGTCATTATAATAATTGGGAGTGGGTAGCAACAGGAATGGATCATCAGGTGAAGCATCAGGTAATTGCAATCTATAAAGCCTTATCGAATAAATTCTTTGATGAAAAAGTGTTGAAGTCGAGAAGTAATTTCGGATTGCAAATGATCAGCACCAAGCGCGTGGCAGAGGTATTTGATAATAACAAAAACGATTTAACCGCAACAATCTTCGCTATTGATCAAAGTCCATCGAATCCGCGAAAAGCCTATTGGATGCAGTTTTTAAATCAAGAAACTGCTTGCTTTTACGGAACAGAGAAATATGCGCGTCAGTATAATATGCCTGTGTTGTTTGGCTCTGTGAAAAAGGTATCCCGTGGGCATTATGAGTATAGTTTTTCGGTTGTGACAGAAAATCCAGCATCCGAAGAAAAAGGATTTATTACGAAAAAGACTAATTTGATTTTAGAAAACGATATCTTGCAAGCTCCTGAATTTTGGTTGTGGACGCATAAACGATGGAAGCACCAACGTCCCGAAGGAATTCAAATGGAAACAGTATTCGAATAATAAATAATGCTACACTTTAAGAAGTTTGATTTAAATGAAAATGCCGATTGGGTCGTGTTTGTACATGGCGCAGGTGGTAGTTCTTCTATTTGGCATAAACAACTTAAAGCGTTCAGCGAAAAGTTTAATGTGTTGATTGTTGATTTACGCGGACACGGAAAATCAAAGCATGTAAAGTTTAAGCTGGATAAGAAATACACTTTCGAAAAAGTAAGCAAAGATGTGCTTGAAGTGTTAGATCATTTAAAGATTCAGAAAGCACATTTCGTTGGAATATCGCTCGGTACACTAATCATCCGAATGATAGGAGAGATGCAACCAGAACGCATCAAAACATTGATTATGGGTGGTGCTATAACCCGACTGAATATCCGTTCTCGATTTTTGGTATGGTTCGGTAATCGAATGAAATCGATTGTGCCGTATATCTGGCTTTATTCGTTCTTCGCTTGGATCATCATGCCTCGTAAGCGTCATGCAGAATCACGAAAGTTTTTTATCAGCGAAGCAAGAAAGTTATATCAAAAAGAATTTTTACGTTGGTATAAATTAACAGCAGAGTTAAATCCACTATTACGTTTTATTCGAGAGAAAGAAACGGGTTTACCAATTTTATATGTGATGGGTTCTGAAGATTATATGTTCTTAGAGCCTGTTAAACGAATGGTAACGATGCATAAAAATTCCTTCTTGGAAATTTTAGAAAATTGTGGTCACGTAGTGAATATGGATCAGTCGGATGCTTTTAATAGAGTCGCTATTGATTTTATTCAGCGCGACGGACAGGTTGCTTAAGCAATTCACCAATCGCTGCTTTCATAAATACCATCGTTGGAAATACACGAAGAATTTTTAAATCTTCCAACATCGAAGTTTCTTCACTTAAAAATTTCAATGGTAAGTAAGCAGGAAGTTTTCTGAACATGCAATTGAATAAATAAAAAGCTGGAACTTTTTTCTCACGTAATACTCTCAAAAATACATCATCATAAAATTGAAATCTACCTTTGCTCTTCGGATTGTAATTACTCAAGGTCGGATGTTTTTTCAAGTGAGCAATTAACTGTTTCGATTCTTCCTGTATAAAGTGAAATGTAAATCCAGTTGATGCTTTACTCGCTCCGCCATTAGTGCCGATATTGAAAACATGCGGATTGATTTTCTTGATGAATGGCTGATTGTACATCGGAATAACACCAAACTCTTCTTCTGTAACTTTGTACGCGTGGTATTTTAATTTTTCGTCGATGTAATTGTTTAACTCCGTTTCGTATTCTTCTTTTTCCAATAAATTTTCCGAAAAAATAGTAAACTCAATTAAGGCTTTTGTTTTACTAACGGGTAGGATATACATAAACCGACATTCATTGTGTTGGTCGATGGTAAAGTCCATTAATGTAGCAACACCTTCTTCAAAAAAAGGCTGTTCTGTTTCTATAAACTTACCTTTGAAATGCTGTAAGAAATAATGATAACGCGATTCGTCTTTGTCTAAATACTGAATGGAACTATTGAAAATAATATTTCCAGTATATCTTCCATCTGTAGTAACAACTGCATTGTTTTCAAAATTCAAAATCATGTCTTGCACAAAATGAATATGGCTATTTTGTGAAATGATTTGATTGCAATATTGATAAAACCCTTGCGAGCGAATCATCTTATATTGGTAAGGCTGCGGATTTAATTTTGCATCATAACCCGGAGAAGCAAAGCGGATTTTATCCCACGTTTTTACAACGCATGATTCAAACAAACCTTCTTTCTCTTCCCAAAAACACCAGGTACGATCGTTATGCTCTTTTTTGTCTTTATCAATCACCAACACTTTTTTATCTCGCAAAATTCCTTCTTGTTGCATACGCACCAACAGACTAAGCGCAGCTGCGCCACCTCCTGCAAAGATGTAATCGTAGTGATTGTCCGACATGCTTAATTATTAAAATGTATCCTTATAAAGTTGAATCGCATCATTGATAATACCTAATGCTTTTTCTTTATTTAGAAATTCTTCTACTACAACTTTTTTCTTTTCTAAAAGTTTATAATCTTCAAAAAATCTTCTCATCTCAATAGTGGTATGAGGAGGCAATTCAGAAATATCGTTGATGTAATTTACAGATTCATCATTAAGCGCAACCGCAATAATCTTATCATCCATCTCACCTTGATCAACCATGCGCATAACACCGATTACTTTCGCTTCTACGAGACATAAATGAGGGAGTTCAAGTGAGGTGATGACAAGAATATCCAATGGGTCCTTATCATCTGCATAGGTCTTTGGAATAAATCCATAATTAGCAGGGTAGTGCACAGCAGAAAATAAAGCGCGATCTAATTTGATCAATCCACTTTCTTTATCGATTTCATATTTTCCTTTACTTCCCTTCGGGATTTCAATAATTGCTTTTACAATTTCAGGAGCTTTATCTCCATAGTGTACATCGTGCCAAGGATTCATAAAAAATAATTTTAGTAAATATAGTAATTAAAAAACCCAGACGTTTATTGGGTCTGGGTTATAAGTTTATGCGTTCACTAACTCTGGATACATGGATACTCGCAGTGCCTTGACATTTTCATCTGCCAGATATTCATCGTAAGTCATGCGTTTATCAATAATTCCCGAAGGAGTTAATTCAATAATTCTATTAGCAACACTCTCTACATACGTATGGTCATGAGAGGTAAACAAAGCAACGTGCTTCCAGTCTTTCAATGCATCGTTGAATGCTGTGATTGATTCGAGGTCGAGGTGATTCGTTGGTTCGTCTAATACAAGGCAATTCGCATTCGTTAACATCATTCTTGAAATCATGCAACGAACTTTTTCTCCTCCGCTCAATACATTTGATTTTTTCATTACCTCTTCTCCTGAGAAAAGCATTTTTCCAAGGAAGCCACGAATATAGGTTTCTGATTTATCAGCTGAGAACTGACGCAACCAATCTACTAAGTTATATTCACCAGTGAAGAACTTTGAGTTTTCATTCGGTAAGAAAGAGCGCGTAATCGTGCTTCCCCAATTGTATTCTCCGCTATCGGCATTTTCTTCTCCCATAACGATGTTTAAGAAAGAGGTCACCGCTAATGGCTCTCGTGATAAGAAGGCTACTTTATCGCCTTTCACCATCGTAAAGGTGATGTCAGAGAATAAAGTGGTACCATCAGGAGTTGATTTCTTCAAGCCTTCTACATTTAAAATCTGATCGCCACAATCGCGTTCCGCTTTAAAAATAATACCTGGGTATTTTCTGTTGGATGGTTGAATTTCATCCACCACTAATTTTTCTAATAATTTCTTACGACTGGTTGCCTGACGTGATTTAGATGCATTCGCACTGAATCGCTCAATGAAATCTTGTAACTCTTTACGCTTGTCTTCCACTTTCTTGTTTTGATCGCTGCGTTGGCGTAATGCTAACTGACTCGACTCATACCAGAATGAATAATTACCAGTATACAACTGAATTTTTGCGAAATCAATGTCGGCAATATGCGTACACACCGAATCCAGGAAATGTCGATCATGGGATACCACAATCACGGTATTTTGAAAATCGGCTAAGAAGTCTTCCAACCAAGTAATGGTTTCAACATCCAAATCGTTGGTAGGCTCATCGAGTAATAAAATATCGGGGTTGCCAAATAAAGCTTGAGCAAGTAAAACGCGGACCTTCTCTTTACCGTTTAGTTCATGCATCAATTTAGTATGCAGGTTTTCTTTGATGCCCAATTCACTTAATAAATTGGCAGCGCTGCTTTCTGCATTCCATCCATCCATTTCAGCGAATAGGTTTTCTAATTCTGCTGCACGAGCACCGTCTTCATCAGAAAAATCAGGCTTTGCATATACAGCATCTTTCTCCTCCATGATATCCCACAGCTTCTTATTTCCCATTAATACGGTTTGAAGAACAGGTAACTGATCGAATTCAAAGTGATTCTGCTTTAAAACGCTCATGCGCTCATTCGGACCCATTGAAATCTGGCCGGTAGTAGCGTCAATTTCTCCTGAAAGGATTTTTAAAAAAGTAGACTTACCAGCACCATTGGCACCAATAATTCCGTAGCAGTTTCCGGGTGTGAATTTAAGATTTACCTCTTCAAAAAGGACTCTTTTTCCGTAGCGAAGCGATAGGTTTGTAACTTGAAGCATGACCGTTTATTTGGGCTGCAAAGATACGACTTTCAGCCCTCAAAAACTACAAAGTCAGCATTAATTCCTCAAGCAGTAAGCGTTGCCTCTCCCTTTTGCCATCCGCAAGGGGTTAACTCATCTGTTTGCAGTGCGTCTAATACACGAATAACTTCGTTCACATTACGGCCAACCGATAAATCATATACAGAAACCCAACGGATAATTCCCTGAGGATCGATGATGAAAGTAGCGCGGTACGCAATTTTTTCGTGAGCTTCTAATATTCCTAATTCTTCTGCAAGCGATTTAGAAGTATCAGCAATCATCGGAAAGGAAATATCATTTAAATCGGCATTGTTTAGTCTCCATGCTAAATGGACAAATTCAGAGTCGGTGGATGCTCCTAATAACACCGTATTGCGGTTTTTGAAGTCATCAATATGTTTATCAAATTCAATAATTTCTGTCGGGCATACAAAGGTGAAGTCCTTGGGCCACCAGAATAAAACAGTCCATTTGCCAGACTCAAATAACTGATCAGTATTGATATCGAAAAATTCTTTGTCTTTTTCAATTGAAACAACGGCTCTCTTATTAAATGTTGGGAATTTAGAACCTACGGATAAAATTTTATTGCTCATAATTGTGTGGTTTAAAGTACGAAGATAGGCTTATGTACTAACTCGCATAAATGAGATGAATCATATGGCTGGAATATTTTCATCACTTTTCGTTGTTCATATGAATTCGAAAACAAAGTAAAACAGCGCTGAAATAATTAACGATATCTGTTTATATTAGCAAAAAATCATTGATATGAAAATTAATTTGAAATATTCATTTGCGATCGTTTTAGTGATTGTGGTGGTAGCATGTAGTCCTAAAGTTAAAACGACTACTACCACTCCAGCTCCCGTAACAGATCCAATCATGCTCGCTAAAATTACCGAGGGTAAATCGTTGTATGAAACCAATTGTAATAAATGTCATGAGTTACATAATCCAGGTAAGTACAACGAGCAACAGTGGACGAAATACTTAGATTGGATGGCGCCGAAAGCAAAAATTTCGGATGATCAAAAGGCAAGTATTTTCGCTTATTTATCAAATAACGCTAAGCATTAAAATAATTCATCATGACGGAGAAAGTCCGCATAGATAAATGGCTTTGGGCGGTGCGCTTGTTTAAAACAAGAAGCTTATCAGCCGAGGCTTGTGAAAAGGGCAAAGTGAAAATTGCTGAGCAAACAGTAAAGGCATCGCGCACAGTTAAAATTGGTGATGTGATTGTTTTACATCGCGGACCATGGCAGCAAACAGTGAAAGTGGTGAATGTAATTGAACGACGGATAGGGGCAGCGTTAGTAAAAGAGTATATGGAAGATATCACAACAGAAGGAGAATTAGAGAAGTTTAGATTGTATCAGTTAGCGCAATCTTCTTTTCATTTCAAAGGTGGTGAAGGTCGTCCAACAAAAAAAGAACGTCGCGACTTAGACGATTATACAATGGATTGGTAAAAATAAAATTATGAAGTTTCAATCAATTGAACTTATTATTCATCAGGCGGCCAAAGCATTTCGTCGCTTCCCAATGGCATTAATCTGCGCTATTCTTGCAGCAGCCTTGATGATGCATCTTGTTGATGATAATGCAGGTTTTAAGGAGAATATTCCGATGTATTATATTCTTCAAACGCTGTGGTTGGGTATGATTTCATTTGTAGGTTTATCAGTGTTTACGCAACGATACACCATGCGTACTTCTACGGTTATCTTGCTTAACGTTGCAGTTGTTGCCTTGATGGTTTATTTCTTTTATGCACAACCAGAATCGTACACGGTTAAGTCAGTATCACGATTTATAATTTTAGTTATCGGAGCTCATCTCGGAGTTTCATTCGCACCTTTCCTTGTAAATACTGAAGTAAATGGATTTTGGCAATACAATAAATCGCTCTTTCTGCGATTTTTAACTTCAGCCATTTATTCAGCTGTTTTTTATATTGGATTATCTATCGCATTACTTGCAATTAAAGAACTCTTCAATATCGATTTTGGAGAAAAGGTATATATCGATTTGTTCATTACAGTTGCTATTGTTATGAATACCTGGTTTTTTATTGCTGGCATTCCATCGCGAATCATTGCGTTAGAGCAGGTGAGAGAATACCCTAAAGGACTTCGCATTTTTACGCAGTATGTATTGCTGCCGTTAGTGGTTATTTATTTAATCATTTTATATTTCTACGAAGCGAAAATTTTATTTACGCTGGTATGGCCTCGCGGTATCGTTTCATATTTGATTATTGGATTTTCTACGCTGGGAATATTAGCATTATTGCTCGTATGGCCATTGCGTGATGATGCAGAACATACGTGGATACGTACATTCACCAAACGATTTTTCCTGGCTATATTTCCATTGATTGTATTGCTGATTATGGCCATTGGTCGCCGTGTAATGGAGTACGGTGTGACTGAAAACAGGTACTTCTTGATTGTACTTTCGCTATGGCTTTTTATTGTTGCGCTTTACTTTTTATTTAGCCGCAGAAAGAATATTAAGTTTGTTCCATTGAGTTTATTTTTTGCTGCCTTGCTTTCAGGATTTGGTCCTTGGAATGCTTTTGAAGTAAGTTCTTTAAGTCAGCATTCACGATTGGAAAATTTCTTTCAGAAGAATAAAATGATCGTGAATGGTAAAGCAACAAAATCGAAAAAGACGATTACCAAAGTAGATCAAAAAGAAATTGCTTCTATTGTTGAATACATGATTGATGTGCATGGTGTAGAAAGTATTCAGGACTTGTTTACGCAGGATTTAGCAGTTGTTACAAAAGAAAAGAGAGGAGAGTATTTCAACAAAACAGATCGTGTTTTAGCTTTATTGGCAATAGACTCAGGAGTTGCATATGCAAGTATTGATATTGATGCCGCAATTCAGAATTATGAATATTCCTGTAACCGTCGTGATGGAAAAATAATTTCAGGTTATGATTATTATCTTCCTTTAGGAATTTATCCAAATAATAATTCGTATGACGATAAAGGTTTTGTTGATGCAATTCCTTTTGAAGTAAACTACGATAAAAAATTATTTGCGATTATTATTAAAATCAATGTAGGAAATACCGATACCATTTTATTAGATAATACTTTTAGTAAACTTAAAACGGAATACGGACAAAGTAATTCAGATGTTGATCCTGCTCTTATGAATATTAATTATGCTGGAGAAAATTATGATTATCATATTGAGATAGATGGTTTGAATGTCAATACGGAAACAGACAGTAAAGAGACTACCTTATCATCTCTTCGAGGTATGATCCTGGTAAAAAAGAAATTAGCTAAGTAAAATTCCTGCTAATCCACCAATAACAATCACAATCATTTTCATCAGATTGAATCGGTGATTTGAACTTGATTCGAATAAAATCGTGGTGGATATATGTAAGAAAATTCCAATAACGATTGCCATAATTTTAGGAGCTAATGCTGTTAAAACAGGAACCATTCCTGCACCCAATAGAAATGATGTAGATGCTCCCAAAGGACCCATTAATCCGAAGAGCGCTAAAAACAAAAAGGCATTATTTCGTTTAACACCTGATTGTACCAGCATACTCACAAATGCAAATGCAACAGGAATATGGTGCATCGCAATTCCTATAAGTAAATTATTGTTGCCATCATTTTCAGACGATAAAGGCATTGCTTCTAAAAAACTATGCAAACATAAACTTAGCATCATGGCTAAAGGAAAATGATGTTGATGATCGTGTACATGTACGTGTCCATGCTCAATCCCTTCAGAGAAGAACTCTAAAACAATCTGCAAGAAGAATCCAATCATAATCCAGATTCCAATTTTGAAATCGGCTTGCTGATATACTTCCGGCATTAAATGCAAAACAGTAATTGAAAATAAAAAGGCTCCCGAAAAGGATAGTGTTAACTTTAAAAAATGCTGCGGCGTTTTCTTCAAAAGAAAAAACAAACCGCCACCGGCCAATACACTTAAAAATAAAACGAGCGAATTTTGAGCTAACATTTTAAATACTTTCAGCGAGTAAAATTAATCTTTTTGATTGATGTTCATCGAAGGCACCACCATTATAATCGCCTGAAACAGATAACAGTTTAAATCCTGCGTTCTCAAAGTAGCGTTTAAAATCAGCTAATTGAAGCGCATTTACATCCTCACAAAACGAATAGTTATGCCCTTCATGCGTAAATTTTATTTGTTTGTAAATGCGATTGTTCTCTAGGTATTTATGAATGAAAAAATCAATTCCATTCAAGCTGATGGTTTCTTCAACAGGTAAGGGTTTAATTGCAGGAATGACATTCAGAAAATCAATAATTACTTTGCCACCTGTTTTTAAACTTTGTTTAATAGACTTCAAGGTCTGCTCATTACCTTCATCATCAAAATATCCGAAGCTTGTAAAAAGGTTAAAGATATAGTCGAATTTACCAGGCGCATAAACATCACGCATATCATGAACATCAAAATGCAGATGATCATTTTCAAACGATTTACAATGGGCAATATTCGCTGGAGAAAGGTCGAGACCAGTAACAATATTTCCAGCTTTTTCTAATAAAACAGAATGCCTTCCCTTCCCACAACATAGGTCCATAACCACAGATCCTTTTGTTACGCCTGCAAAATCTAGGAGATGTTTTACGGCTTCTTCCGCTTCCTCATGATTTCTGTGCTGATATAGAATATGGTAAAAAGGGGAGTCAAACCACGTCGAATACCATTCACCACCTACCTTGTTTTCCATATTTATTAATCTTAGGACAAAATTGATTTTTTTATTGCTGTAAAACAAGTCATTTATAAACAATGCCCTTTTATTTATACTTAATTTTTATTTTTGAATAGAAATGAAAAAGAAAGCTGCATATCGCTCGGACCGTGTCAAAATGGTCCATAAAAGTGTTAGTCCTCCAGGGGCTTCACCAGGCTTGATTCAACCATCGTCAGATTCATTAACGCCAAAGTTGGTATTGGTTTCATATAATACGGATGCTTTGTTGGAAATGCCTTGCGATAATTTAGCAGAAGCTTTTTCAAAAATCCAAGACCAACCTCAGTATAAACATTGGTTAGAGATCAAAGGGCTTGGAGCAAAGAAAATGTTGGAAGAGTTATGCGAGCATTATTCGATTCATCATATGGAAATGGAAGATGTAGTAAATGCATACCAACGTCCGAAGATGGAAGAACATACGAGTCATCTTTTTCTTGTCTCTCGATTGTTTTACAGAGATGTGAATGATGATTTAAAGAATGAGCAAGTATCTATTTTTCTATTCCCTAATTTGCTTGTTTCTATGCAAGATTCATATGTCGATCAGTTTGAATCAGTGCGTGCAAGATTACGTAGTGGTAAAGGACTTATCCGTACAGCTAATGTCGATTATCTGGCTTATGGATTAATGGATACTGCTATCGATAATTATTTCCCATTGCTGGAAGCTGTTAGTGAGTCGCTGGATGTTTTAGAAGATAATTTATTTGATCAGCCAACAAGAAGTTTGTTACAGCAAATTCAGAAATTCAAGAGAGAATTAATTGCTATACGCAGAGCTGTGTTTGCTGAGCGAGATAAGATCAATGATTTACTTCGTACGCATACTGATTTCTTTTCAGAGCAAACAAAGGTTTACTTAAAGGATACTTATGATCATACAATTCAAGTACTCGATATTGTTGATTCTTATAAAGAGATTACGGCTTCGTTGATGGATATTTATTTATCAAACGTTAGCAACCGAATGAATCAAATCATGAAAGTGTTGGCAATTATTTCTACGGTCTTTATTCCACTGACATTCGTTGTGGGTGTATACGGAATGAACTTCGATTATTTGCCGGAGCTACATTGGCGTTATGGTTATCCTATAGTGATGATAGGCATTGGTGTATTGGTTATTTTACAGTTTTTATTTTTTTGGAGAAAAGGGTGGCTTGATAAATCATGAGTGAGAATATTTTATTTGCAGATGTAATTCTTCCATTGCCATTGCCTGATACATTCACGTATCAGGTGCCTCCGTCATTGCAAGAGGTGATTGCTGTAGGTCATCGAGTGGTAGTGCAGTTTGGCAAGCAAAGAGTATATGCTGCAATTGTTACAAAGCTTCATGATAAGCAACCAGAAGGTTATATCACAAAAGATGTTCTTGATGTGATTGATGAAAGTCCTGTAGTAACTAATTCGCAATTTAAGTTATGGCAATGGATGAGTAATTATTATATGGCTTATCCCGGTGAAATTATGGCAGCCGCTTTACCTGTTGCCTTGCGATTGCAAAGTGAATCGGTGATTGTGATCAATGATGAGTTTAATGGCGATACTTCTATTCTGACAGATAAAGAGTTTCTCGTATGGGAAGCATTGCAAATGCAGCAAGAGCTAACGCTAAATGAAATTGGAAAAATTTTATCTGTACGACAGGTAATGCCCATCATTCGTGCTTTGGTAAAAAAGAAAGTAGTACAGGTCTTAGAAGAATTAGAAGATCGCTATAAACCGAAAATGGTTGATATTGTCGATTTTCATGCTTCTGTTGATATTACATCTGATGAATTTAATACGCTCTTAGCAGGAATTGAAAAGAAAGCGCCTAAGCAATTAGATGTTATTCTTGCCTTGATGAAATTAAAGCGTGAGCAAGGCGAGGAAGCTGTATTGAAATCCATCTTGTTAAAGGAAGCTAATTCAACAACCGCGATTATTACCACGTTGGTAAAGAAAAATATTCTTTCTCTTCAGACAATCAAGTCCGACCGAATTGCACCTTATAACGGTGATGTAGTACCGCCAAAGGAATTAAATGATATTCAGAAGGTGGCCTTGCATGATATTCAAATTGCTTTTGAGCATAATAAAGTTACCTTGTTGCATGGTGTGACTTCTTCTGGTAAAACGGAGATTTACATTCATCTCATCGAAGAGAAACTCAAAAAAAATAAACAGGTATTATATCTTCTTCCGGAGATTGCTTTAACCTCTCAAATCATTCATCGACTACAAAAGCATTTTGGTCAGCAGGTGTTGATTTATCATAGTCGCTTTAATGAGCATGAAAGGGTAGAAGTCTGGAATAAAATTTTAGATGATAATCTGAATCAAAATACTTCGCGAATAGTTATTGGTGCGCGCTCGTCGGTTTTTTTACCGTTTGAAAAATTAGGGTTGGTAATCGTTGATGAAGAGCACGATCCTAGTTATAAGCAAACAGATCCTTCACCTCGTTATAACGGACGTGATGTAGGCATTGTAATGGCAGCGCATCAAGGTGCAGATGTATTGCTCGGCTCTGCAACTCCAAGTATGGAAACTTACTTCAATGCAATTACTGGTAAGTATGCATTGGTGAATTTGAAAAAGCGCTACGCAGGAATTGAAATGCCCGATGTTGTATTAGTGAATGTACAGCAAGCGCGTCAGAGTAAATCAATGAAGGGTAATTTTTCAAGTAAATTGATTGAAGAAATTGAAGAAACGATTTCGAAAAATCATCAGGTCATTTTATTTCAAAATAGAAGAGGATTTGCACCTTTCTTAGAATGTGGCGCTTGCTCATGGGTGCCCATCTGCAGCAATTGTGATGTTTCATTTACCTATCATAAAATTCGTAATGAATTAAAATGTCATTACTGCGGACAAACAATGATAAAACCGGTGGAGTGTAGCAGTTGTCATAGTTATGATTTGCAAATGCGTGGATTTGGAACGGAGCGTATCGAAGAAGATTTAAAATTAATTCTGCCTGATGTTAAAGTCGCTCGATTAGATCACGATACTACGCGGACGAAAAACGGATATCAATCCATCTTAGCAGATTTCGAAGCAGGTAATATTGATATTTTAGTCGGGACGCAGATGGTAACGAAAGGGCTCGACTTCGATCGCGTACATGTAGTTGGAATTTTAAATGCAGATTCGATGTTGCATTATCCTGATTTTCGTTCTAATGAAAGAGGTTATCAGTTGCTTTCGCAAGTGAGTGGAAGAGCAGGACGCAAAAATCAAAAAGGAAAAGTAATTATTCAAACCTATAGTCCTGATCATGCGGTATTGCACGATGTGATTAATCACGATTTTGAATCGTTTTATAAACGTGAATTAACCGAGCGATATAATTTTGGTTATCCTCCTTATTCTCGTTTGATTGAAATTCGTTTGAAGCATCAAGACTATACCCAAGTTGATGCGGCGGCTAATGATTTAACTTTATTGTTGAAGCGAAAGTTTGGTAAACGAGTATTAGGTCCCAATCAACCTTCTATAAACAGAATTCGTAATTATTTCATTCGTACGATTCTATTGAAAATAGAAAAAAATCTAAATGCCGCAGAAGTAAAAACAATGATGGGCGAGGTGATACATACTTTCAAAACGAATTCGAAAGTACAACAACTCATTATTCAAATTGATGTTGATCCTATTTAGTTAGATCGACTGATAGTTGAATGTAAAGCATTCGTCCAATCAACGGACCACCAAATACTTCGTAATGCTTATTGTTTAGAATGTTTGTCGCACCAATTTTAAAAGTGGTTTTTGTTACATCAATCTTTTTGTTGACTTGAACATCTAACAATCCGTAGCTATCAATATTCCCAGTGAATTGCGGTGAGCCTTCAAATAAAAATCCTTCCACCCATTTGTAGTTGATGGCAAATCCCCAGTCTTTACCTAATTTATTTTTGATGTTACTTCCGCCGATACCAATATTGAATTTGTTTTTTGGTGTATTGTAAGCAGGGATTAATGGATCATCCGATGTTTCTCCTTTCTTCACAGAGATGAAAGGGAAGTTAGAGCTACTACCTACTTTAATCGGACTTCTATCTAAAATATTAAGAGAGTAATTTGCACTGATGCTATAAAACTCTTTAAAGTAATAATACATTCCGTAACTAAATCCATAGGTGTTGATAATGTCTTCTGAGTTAGTAGCAACGCGATAAATATCTTTCAAGAAAATTTCTTTCGATCCAAAAGGAGTTGTGATAATGTCCGTTGCTGCTCCGATTTTATATCCGATGAAATTTTGATAACGACTGAAATAAGCATTCACATCAGAATACAAACAGCCAAACAATCCATTACGATAACCCACTTCAATTGTTTGTACTTGCTCTGGCTTCACTGGATCAACATTAAAGTAGGAGAGTGAATCGGTACTCTGATACGAGAGTGCAGATAATAATGATGGAATAGTCACTAATGAATCAAAGCCATCAATATTTCCAATCAAGGTAGCTCTACCAACTTTGTAAAATAAATACTGATCACCTAACGTTGGGTTACGAATTGCAGAGCTAAATGAAACGCGAATCGTGTTGTCTTTGTTAGGAGAGTAAATAGCAGATAAGGCAGGCGAAAATAAATATCCGAAGTTTTGATTTTTATCTAGACGTGCAGATAAATTTAGTTTCAGTTTATCCTCTTTTAATTTTTTATCTAATCCACCATAGATCCCAAATTCTGAATTAGTGATTTTTCTTCCTGAAGTATCAGAAAAAATTGTTCCTCTTGAATTAGGAAGGTATTTACGGTAATTCGCACCGGTAGTTAATTGCGCCCACTTCAAATCAAATTTGTACTCTCCGTGAATATGAGCTAAGGCTGATTTATCGAAGAATTTTGAACCACCTCCGTTAAATGTTTCTCTTGATGTTACACTTGCAAAAGCACTATCGAATGAAGCTGAACCAGGAACTAAAAATGGTTTAGTGCCATCAAAAGGATTTGAATATTGATCAGCAAATGCGTTAGCTGTATTATGATATAGAACTAATGAATCGTAATAGTTGTTTAACAAAAATGGATTAATCGCTGCCAGGTAATCTTGGTACTGCGCAAACTGTTGTGGCTGCGGATAACCAGGAAAATTTCTTATAGCTTGAAAGTACTGATTGTTGTTGAAGCAAGTTGTATAATCGTTTACCCAATCATTATCTGATTTAACTGATTTCTGAAGTAGTAATGCAGTGAAAAATGCATCGTATGATTTACCCGCATTTTCTGTTGTTAGATAAGCACGAATAAAGTACTTGTTGTTCTTTTTTAATTCAATTCTATTCTGAAAAAACAAAATATCTTTTAATGAATAACGATTGTCCCCTTGATAAATAGTAGTGCCTGTTCCGAAGTTAGAAGAAGCAATGAATTCTGTTTCTTTATCAATTTTATAATGAGCAGCTGCGCTTAATTTTATATTGCGTGTGTTATAATCAACCAAATCTTTTTCTGCATATCCCGTACGATAGATAATTCCAAATCCTGGTCGTGAAGTAGTAGCTTGTGTTAAATCACCACCAGAAAAATATTCATCACCATAAATATTTACGGCATCATATCCTCCAGGATTATTCATATCACTTTTAGAAGCGATGGTTGGATTTAGATTGTTCGCTTCCCAATCTCTTGCTTTAAAAAAGCTTGCATTGAATTTAATTCCGAGTTTATCTTCTTTCAATGAATTTTTAAAAACAACTGCATAGCGAAACGACGACTCTAATAAATCACGAGTTCCACTTTTAACTTGTATTTCAAATCCAGGTCTAACAAACGGACTACGAGTAGTCATGCTGATAACACCATTGAATGCATTCGGACCATAAAAGGCTGAACTTGCTCCAACAATCAACTCTACTTTTTGAATATCTAATTCCGAAGAGCCAAGAAAATTACCCAACGAGAAATTTAAGCCAGGAGCCTGATTATCGACACCATCAATAATTTGTAATGAACGAACAGGAGAGGTGCTATTAAATCCGCGGGTGTTAATGACTTTAAATCCAAGACTGGCTGAGGTAATATCAACCCCTTTTAAATTACCTAAGCCTTCGTAAAAATTAGCAGCAGTGGTTTGCTTGATGGCTAAATAATCGAGGGCTTCAACCGTTACTGGCGACTCTTTCTGCTTTTCTGTTAAGCGACGATCAGATATTTCAACGGTTTTTAATGTCTTTGAATCAGCAACTAAATCAATTTGGATAGGCTTATCAGCTGAAGTAACCGTAATCTCCGCCTTTACATATCCAATATACATGACATTGATGGTACAAGGCAAAGAGGTCGCCTTAAGCGAAAACTTTCCATCCATGTCGGTAGATGCTCCAATGTTGGTCCCTTTTATATTGACAACAGCTCCAAATAATAACTCTTTGGTTGCTTTATCCTGAACGGTTCCGGTGATGGTTTGTGAATAGGATATAAACGAGAATAAGACAAATATAATAGATAGGCCAAGTCCTCGTTTATAAAATGAAAGATGGTTGATACTGTTCATAGTTTAACAAAATTAAAAATATTTAGATACCATCGGCCTTATGGCTATATTGTAGAAACTATTAATTTTACACTCATGAATCGAATGCGTATTTTATTTTGTTTGATACTTGTTTTGGCAGCAGAAATTTCTTCAGCACAAACGACCAAATGGAAATCATTTCAGGTGTACAATGGCGATACAATTAATTGTGTCGATCAGAAAGGAATGAAGCAAGGTGTATGGAAGAAATTCTATGAAACGAAAAAAGTGCTTGGTGAAACAACCTTCAAAAACAATGTACAGGTAGGTATATCAAAATCTTTTTTTGAGAGTGGAAAAATCCAGGCTGAGATAAAAAATTCAACCGACGGTAAATCAGCTCGCGTGGTGATGTATTACGAATCGGGAAAGATTCATTCGAAGGGTAATTATAAAATGCAGAAGAAGGATAGTGTTTGGAATTATTATTCTGAAGATTCATTACTAACCAAAGTAGAATCGTACAAAGCAGGTGTTCGTGATGGAAAATGGATTGTATACTACGAGAATGGAGCGAAAGCAGAAGAGAAAACATTTGTGAATGATAAAATCAACGGATGGTATATTCAATATGCTAAGAACGGAAATAAAATTTTCGAGCAAGAGATTATCAATGACATCGAGAATGGAATCGTTCGTGTATATGGTCCCGAAGGAAAAATAAAAACAGTCGGTAAGTTTAAAAATGGATTACGCGACGGTAACTGGCAGGATATGGATGCGATGGGACGTACGCTGAAAAAATATACTTACGTAAATGGTAAGTTGCCTGACGAAGACAAGTAATCAGTTTTGATTAACAGCCTCAACTCCTTTAATTTCTGGAATTGCTTTTAGCAGGGATTGTTCGATACCTGCTCTTAATGTCATGCTGCTCATAGAGCACGAAGAGCATGCTCCCTCTAACTGCACGCGCACAATCATATCCTCTGTTAATTCTACAAATGAAACATTGCCATTGTCAGCCTCTAAATAAGGACGAAGCTGCGCAAGTGTTTCTTCAATTCGATCGATTAATTGTGTTTTCATAATATTAAGAATTCACTGCTGCTGGTTGTGCATTACGAATAGCAATTTGTTGTGCTACGTTTCCTGCAATCGTTAATAAAGGTAAGTAAGCAGGACCTTGTTCATCTAAGATAGCAGGGTAACCTTGATCACCACCTTCGCAAATACTTTGTATTAATGGAAGCTCGCCTAAGAATGGAATATTTAATTCGGTAGCCAGTTTTTTACAACCATCTTTTCCAAACAAGTAATATTTATTATCGGGTAATTCTCTCGGCGTAAAGTAAGCCATGTTTTCAATAATTCCGATAATAGGAATATTGATTTGCTCCATTCTGAACATACCGATTCCTTTTAATGTATCCGCTAGTGCAACTTGTTGAGGAGTAGAAACCACAACAGCGCCTGTAAGTGGAACAGAAGCCGCTAATGTTAAATGTACATCGCCTGTTCCCGGAGGTAAGTCAATAAATAAATAATCTAATTCGCCCCAATCACCGTCAGAAAATAACTGACGCAATGCTTTTGCTGCCATTGGTCCGCGCCACACAATTGCTTGCGCTGGATCAGTTAAAAATCCGATGGACAATAATTTCACTCCGTATTTCTCTACTGGAACCATTAGCTGCATTCCGTCGCGTTCAGTAATGAATAATTGTTCGTGCTCCACACCAAACATAATCGGTTGCGATGGACCGTAGATATCTGCATCAATCAAACCGACACGAGCACCTGTTTGTGCCATGGCTATTGCAAGGTTAGCAGCAACAGTCGATTTCCCTACACCGCCTTTACCAGAAGAAACAGCAATAATATTTTTTACTCCTTTCAAGAAATCATTTCCTTGATTACGCTGCGTTGTTACACGCGCAGTCATGTTTACGGTAACGATTGCCTCTGCATCAACCATGTGAATGATCGCATTGCGACAAGCATTGGAGATTAGTTCTTTTAGCGGACAAGCAGGAGTTGTAAGGATAACAGTGAAACTTACATTCTTGCCATCAATCTCCACATCACTGATCATATTAAGTGTGACAAGGTCCTTTTTTAAATCGGGTTCCTCTACATGGCTTAATGCTTCTAATACTTGTTCTTTGGTAATCATTTTCAAAAATTGTGTTGCAAAGTTAGGGCTATTAGCTATAACAAAAAAGAAACCCCGGAGTTAATTGTCCGGGGCTAATTTTACGAGTAGTTTTTTTATTTTTTCAGATAAACAGGAATCTGATTTTTTATCAAGGAATAACTTCCGAAGAAAACCAATGAATAGAATAAATCGCCAGTGATAGTACCACGGAAGAAAGGAATCGCCATTGTGAAGCAGTTAATTAATCCTGTCATTGTGTAACCATAATAACCTAACATCCATACTCCGAAATTGGTAGTTACGAAGAATAGGATTGCAGAACCTACAGTTGCCATCAAAATATTTTTGAATTGTAATTTCTCTCTGATCTGAAATCCGATTAGCGAACTGAAAATTGTACATCCGTAAACTAAGAACATCTGATCATGAAATCCTGTTCCGTTGACAAGTTGTAATAAGATATCGCTGATGAACATCGCAGCAAAAGGGATAATGATAGCAAGGCGTTTATCGTTCAATACAGCTGCTCCAAACAGTGCCATAGCAGCAATAGGAGTGAAGTTCATTGGATGTGGAATTAAACGGCTCAAAGCGCCTAAAAGGATAATTCCTGAGATAATACTGATGTCTTTAAGTTGAATGTTTTTCACGATAGTATTCTATTAAGATTGCGAATATACAACGAACTAATTAGTTTTTGAAAGTGGATGGATATTTTATTAAACACTTAATTATTCCAGATTTTCCAGGATTCTTCCGCCTGTCTAATCAGCATATCATAGCCATTTTTCGTCATGGCCCCTTGTAAATTGGCCTTTTTCAAGAATTGTGTCTCTGCCGGATTGTAGACTAAATCATACGCCAAATGGAATTTATCGATACCCTCGTAAGGTATAGCTGGGAAGGCATTTATATTCGGACTCATTCCGAGTGGCGTTGTATTGATGATAATGGTGGCATTACGTACGTCGATTGTGCGTATGTCTCCATAATTAATAAGTCCCCCATTCGTTTCTTCACGC